>JAVBSX010000113.1:0-6173 GCA_031556455.1 Thermoguttaceae bacterium | reverse complement strand
TAACTCGAAACATACCGCGACACGAGATCGGTGATCGTCTCCTCATGCGTCGGGCAAAAGACGATCGGCACTTTCCGGCCGCCGCGCGGCAGCATCGCTTTGATCAGCACATCGCCGAACGCTTCGACCCGATTGGTCTGTTCGTAGAGCGAAATGGGGCACATCGCCGACATGAGCAGTTCGACGGCACCGGCCCGGTTCATTTCCTCGCGAACGATTTGCGTCGCCTTGTGCAGCGATTTCAGACCGAGCGGCAGGTAAGTGTAAGCCCCGGCCATCACCTGAGAAATCAGGCCGGCACGCAGCATGAGAATATGGCTGGGAATCTCCGCCCCCTCGGGCGTTTCCTTCATGGTCGGGATCAGCGTTTTGGACCAAAGCATCGGTGTAGTTTGTTGGATAAAAAAGGGTTGTAGCGGCAACGTTATCAAATTGATTTTTGGTAATAACTCAGCCGTTTGGAAAATTTTGAAGGAAAACGCCTTTTTCGTCATTTCGAGCGAAGCGAGAAATCTCACCCTCGCCGAAAACGTCGAATGCAATCCCACTCGCGAGTGTGAGATTTCTCCTTGCGCTCCGCTTCAGTCGAAATGACGAAAAATTCCAAACGGTTGAGGCATTGCGGTTTTTTGTAAAACCGCTCCTTACTCTTCGCGGACGACGACGACGCGGTCGATGTACACGGCTTCGACCTCATCGGCAGGGCGTTTCGGCGGGGCGAACCAGAAATTCCGGTTCGTGTTCAAATCGAGAATGCCTAAATCGATCCATTTGTAATCCTTCCCGGCGATTTCCGAGACGGGAATCTCCGCGGACATGATCGGTTTGCCTTGGAATTCGTCGAACAGCCCGACATTGAGGCCGATCCCTTCGGTCGCCTTCGCATCGGCACGGACCGCCGCGTACAAATGAAACTTCGGCGTTTTCGAACCGGGCTTGACCGGCTTGAGCAGTTCGAGCGTCTTGTCGAAATAGTACGCCGTCGCCTTGTTGTCGTGGTCGCCCGGCATCCGCATCGCCCGTTTGTTCCCGGCGGCGGGATCGTCGACGAGCATGCTGTGCTCTCCGGGCCGCCGCATGTTCATTTGAAATTCCTCGGCGCTCAACCAGGTCCCCTCGGGCAGCGAATCGCAAAACGCGGGCCCTTCCGAGACATTGGCGTATCGGGCGAAAAAGGCGTCCTTGTAAGCCTGGTACTCGTTCGGCGACTGCGGCTCCTGGTAATAGCTCACGCCGAAGCTGTCGCACAAGGCAAAAAACTTCTCGCACGCTTCCTTGGGATCGGCCGGGCCGTTGAACGGTTTGCCTTCGAGTTTCGCGACCTGTCGCATCGTCTCATAACTTGTGAGCCAAACGAGGTCGATCGGAATTCTCGCCTTTTGAACCCGTTTGAGAAGGACGGGGTCGTTCGATTTTTCCGCGATCGCGAGAGCGCGGTTCATCAAAGCGGTCGCCTTCTCCAACGTGTCGAGATCGAGCCAGGATGTGGTGTTTCGCATAAAGCAGCGGAGGAAAACGCCCGATTTTTCCGCCCGGTTGCAGAGCAGGTCCCAGTATTCCGTATAAATTTTCGCGATCTCCGGGCCGTAGTACCCGATGAGGAACTCGTTCATCAACTGCCGCTCGTTGAGCCGTTGGTCCCAGAGCAAATGGGCGATCACCCATTGCCGCATCTGCGCGAAGTCTCCCGCCGAGCAATGGTGATCCCCCTGCTCGAAAAGGCCGATCGTGTGGTTGTCGACGAAGAAGCGGATGTTGGGCGCGAGGACCCGGATATTCGGGTGCGGCAGCATGTAGCCGTTGAAGTTGGTTACATAATCCCAGACGAACAGCCGCTTCGCGATCTTGCTCCAACCTTCGATGTCGTCGCGGAAATCCTTGTTTTGCGTCCCTCGGGCGAGCGGCTGGACGAACGAGCATTCGATGCTGCAAAGCCGGATCACGACGTTATCGCGCGGCTTCGTGATTTTCGGCGGTTTGCGAGTGTACTGATAGGCGAGGGTCTCGACCAGGACGTTGGGGAATTCCTTTTCAACGTCCTCGGCGACGCGGTTGACGAACCGGAGCATCAGCCCGGACTGCGCCCCGCCTTCCTCGGCGACGACGGCCTTGCATTTTTCGCATTCGCAATAGCCGTACCAGTCGTTTTGGCTGATCGAGAGAAAGGTTCCCTGCGGATTCTTGCGCAGGACTTCGAGCGCGTTTTTCGTCAGCTCCTCACGCATCGCGTCGTTGGTGAGGCAAAGCTGGGCACGCTCATGCTTGCGGACGCCGTCGATTTCGCTGAACCATTCGGGATGCTCGGCGAAGTATTTTTCCGGCGGGATGAGCGGGAAAAACGAATGCACGAATGAACCGGCGAACATGTGATGCGAGCCGTACTCTTCCGCGACCGGGGTGATCGCCCCGTTGCAACGCATCCGCGCCGGGTACACCGGATTGTAGGTGTCCTGGTAATGGGCTTCGCGGTAAATGAGCTTCGGAGCGTATTCGGTGTTTTGTCCCGGAATCACCAGCGTCGGTTTTTTCGGGATGAACGATTCGGTCGAGGTCCACCAACGGACGCCGACCGGATTTTCCAGGAACGTGAACACGGCGTACAAAGCCCCGCGTTTCTCATGCCCGGTCAGCACGAGGTCGCGACCGACCGTTTTGATCACGATCCCGTCGTACGGCACCTTTTGCAGATCGAGCCGGGGGAGCAGCGTTTTCAGTTTCGCCGTGTTGCCGATCAGAATTTGCGGCTGGTCCGCCGTCGCTTCCGATTCCTTGACGACGGCAAAGCTCGCCCCGGTCACCTGGTCGAGGTGCTCTTTCAGTTCCTTGGCCGCCGTCTGTTCGACAGCGGTCGCCTCCTCGGGCAGGACAATGCTGTACGTCGTTTGCCCGTTTTTCGCGAGGGTCAGCCCGCCGGAACTCGGTCCGCGCGAAGGTTGTTGCCGCAAAAATTGCGCCTGCACACAAGAGACCAGGAAAACGGATATTAAAGTTGCGGTAAGCAGTTTTTTCATCATCATGTATTCCTCGTTTGTTGAATGGGTGTCGTCTCGAACGCTTGAAATGGTTTTACGAAAACCGCCAAATTGTCTTTTGCGAAAAGGGATAAAACAATGTGTCATTTCGAGCGGAGCGAGAAATCTCACCCTCGCCCAAAAGGCAGGGTTTTCGGCCCTCGCGCGAGGGTGAGATTTCTCCTTACGCGTTGCTCTAGTCGAAATGACGGCCGAATTTTTGGCGAAGGCCATTTGACTGGTAGTCGGTCGCCTACCTTTGTATCCTGCAGCCTATAGTCTACAACCTCACCTACATTTTCGCGATCTGTTTAAAATCGTTTTGCAGCGAGCAGTACAGCCCCTGGTAAATCGGCATGCCGAGATCGAAAACTTTTTTCGCCTTGGCGTTCGGGCTGGTTTGCGAAACGACCTTGATCGTCGCCTCGCACGCTTCCTCGATTCCTTTGTACTCCCCGCAACCGACGGCGGCAAGCAGGGCGACCCCGAACGCCGGCCCTTCGTGCGAGTTGATCGTTACGACTTTTTGGCCGAACATATCCGCTTGGATCTGGCGCCAAAGCGGGCTGCGCGACCCGCCGCCGGACGCGCGGATCTGCTTGACCGGAATGCCAAGCCCTTGAATGATTTCGAGCGAATCGCGCATCGAATAGGCGACCCCTTCCATAATCGAACGAACGAGATGTCCCCGCCCGTGCGTCAGCGTCAGGCCGATAAAGCAGCCGCGGGCGTCCGGATCGGCGTGCGGGGTCCGTTCGCCGCTCAAATACGGTAAAAAGAACAGCCCTTCGCTCCCGGGCGGCACTTTTTCCGCCTCTTTGCCGAGCCAGTCGTACACGTCGACTTTTTTCTTTTTCGCCTCTTCGTACAGACGTTGGCACAGGGCGTTGCGAAACCATTGCAGCGAGCCGCCGGCCGAAAGGTTGACCCCCATCAAATGCCAACGGTTGCGGACGGCCGTGCAAAACGTGTGCACCCGGCCGAGCGGGTCGATCTTGACCTCGTCCGAATGCACGAACATCACCCCGGAGGTCCCGATCGAGGTCGAGAGGACCCCGGAGGCGACGATCCCGTTGCCGACCGCTCCGGCCGCACAATCCCCGGCCCCGCCGACGACGCGGCAATCGGTCGTCAGCCCGAGCGTTTTGGCCGCTTCGGCCGTGAGCGTCCCGGTTACGTCCTCGGATTCGTAAACCTTCCCGAAAAGATCGACGTCCAGCTTGAGCGCCGAGAGCAGTTCCTTGGACCAGTTCCGTTTCGCGACATCAAGCAGCAACATGCCGGAGGCGTCGCTCACTTCGGTCGCGTATTCCCCGGTCAGCCGCCGACGAATTTCGTCTTTCGGGAGCAGGATTTTTTTCGTTTTCTCAAAATGTTTCGGCTCGTGGTTGCGGAGCCAAAGAATTTTCGGAGCCGTAAAGCCGGTCATTGCCGGGTTGGCAACCATTTGAATCAGCTTGCCCCGCCCGCCGACGGCCTTTTCGATCTCGGCGCATTCGGCGGCCGTCCGCTGATCGTTCCAGAGAATCGCCCGGCGAACGACCTTGTCGTTCTTATCGAGAAAGACGGAGCCGTGCATTTGGCCGGACAGCCCGATCCCTTTGACATCGGCCGGTTTGAGTTTGGCGGCACGCATCACCTTTTTGACCGCCTTGACGGTTGCCTCCCACCAATCGTCGGGGTCCTGCTCGCTCCAAAGCGGCTTCGGGGCATAGCAAGGGTATTCTTCAACGGCCGAGGCGAGAATTTTTCCCTTCGGGTCGATCGCGAGGACTTTCGTGCCCGAGGTTCCGACATCGATTCCAAGATACATGTTCGAAGAAAAGGGTTAGGGGGGATGAGAGTGGGAAGTGTATGCACGGTATTTGCGGTTGTCGATCTTCAAACCGGGTAATATACCGCCAACGGCCCGGTTTCGCAACGCTTTGTCAATTGAATTTTGAAGACACGCACCTTCATCCTGGGAACCGACGACGAGAATGCGCGCCATACGATGCACAAATTATTTTCGTCCTGGGGATAAGTATAATTATATTTCTATCGCAAACGAACGACAAAGTAACTCGACAAATACCTCGCCACTCCCGATACATATCCAATAAAGCGGTATCTGGTCGCAACTCTGATAGAATGGATGATTTTTTCTCTGTAGCAATTCGTTGACTTCACGCTCGGAATCGATTTCCCAGGCGATGACTTCGGAAACTTCACATAAAAATCCGGAGTCACTGTCAAAATTATTGGCATACTCCAAGCGGATTGTGTCCTGACAGTGAATCGGCGAGAGCGGTTCTCCCTTATAGTCGTTAAAACCAAGAGCAATGTCTCTGCCATTTCCTGATACATCAAGTTTGGCAAGGTAGACGTTTTCATAAAGGATTTGTTTTTTCATGAATGCATCCTAATCAATCGTCGGCGGTATCGCCGTCTTTGATGACGAAGCGGGCTTTAAGGCCGGCGACCTCCGAGGCGAGGCCGGCTTCGATCACGCTTTTTTTCACTTCGTCGAAATTCTTGTACGCCGCCGGGGCTTCGTCAAGCGGGTAGCGGCGGCAATTGGTGAGGATATCGTCCTCTTCGAATTCGCGGTCGACCGTTTTTTGGTCGAGCGTCTTCGCGGCATTGCGGCGGCCCAGTGCCCGGCCCGCTCCGTGGTTGATGCTGTACGCACTGATCCTCGCCCCCTCTTCGCCGACCATCACCGAAGAGCCGCCGCAAGGGTTGCCGGGGAGCAAAATCGGGTGCCCTGTCGATTCGAACGGCGTACCCTTGAGGGCGTGGTGTCCCGCCGGAAACGCCCGGGTCGCCCCTTTGCGGTGCACCATCACGGACCGGTCGTTCCAGTTTTCGCGGCGGGCGATGTTGTGCGAAATGTAGTAAACGAAATTCGCGTTGACGCCGGGAAACACCTCTTGGAACGCTTCCCACACCAACACGTTGATCAGCAGATGATTGACGGTCGCGAAGTTCGAGCCGAGTGCCATATCGTCGAGATAATCGTTCGCCTCGTGGGAGCCGATCGGAGCGTAAACCAAATCGCGGTCGCCGCCGGGATAGGGGGTGCCCCAGTCTTTGAACTTCCGCCGCAGGATGTTGAACTGCTCCGTCGCCAAAATGTTGCCGAAACCCCGCGAGCCGCAGTGCGACAAAAACGCGACGCGA
>JAVBSX010000075.1:0-6880 GCA_031556455.1 Thermoguttaceae bacterium | reverse complement strand
GCATTCGCTGGGCCCGGGGAACCCCGAGCATCGAAAGCGAGGTGTCCCGGTTGACCAGGAACTTGATCGTTCGGGACCAGAGTTTTTTCCGGATCGTACCGAACCAGATTTCCTTTTGCTCTTCCAGGGTTTTCGCGTTCATGATCGCGTTGACATCGCCGCGGAACCGCCCGAGCCGATCGATGTAAACCCGGATCATTCTCGCGAACGCTCCCGAGGTCCCGCAAAAGAAAAACGACTTACGGCGGCCGTCAAAATATTTTTTGATCCGTTTATCCCAATAACCTTGCGCCCACGGGGAAAGCGAAGACCGCAGTTTTTCGTGATAAATCTCTCTCGCTCCGGAAAGACGCCCGTTGCCGAACATTTTGAAGAACGTCGGGTAATCAAGGTTTTTGATTCCCGCGATTTTCAGTTCCAAGAGGGCGTTTTGACGCGGGTTCATATCGACGGCGTACACATGATTCAAACCGCCGAGCACGTAAGAAAGCGCGTTGCAACCGGCCGAGGTAATCACCAGCAAATTGTCCTCCGGCGTCAATTCGAGTGCGACCTTATCCAATCGTGGGTCTTCCCAGCAGGTGTTGTACACGAGATTGTTCCCGTGTACCAATTGAAAAACCCGACCGCTGAGCCAATCTCCGATTTTTTTCATTATTGAGGAACTCCGACGAAAGGAATAAGGAAAGTGAAGAATTATTCGCGGCAATGAACGAGCCGGGACCTGCGGTCCCGACTGCCGACGGCGGTCGACAAAATCAATCCGGGACCCACAGCTTGGAGGCGGCCGGCTCGGCGGGTTGCGGCTCGGCCGGCTGCATGTGCTGCGGCATTGCCGCCGGGGTTCCGTCCGGATTCATAAGCCCGAGGTTCACGAAAAGTTGTTGGATCTGCTCCATCGCCTCGCGCTCGTTGCGGTGCGCGGTCAAAACGTGGGTAATCACCTCCTGGGCTTTGACCGTATCGGCCAAGGCAAGGCGAAGCGGGATTTCGAGGATGTTGAACATCGCGTCCGATTCCTTGGCCTGGGCGGCTTCGTTCTTAGCCTGCTCGATCAAACTAAGGGTCAGATCGAGGTCAGAATCGACCTGGGCGTTTTGAATCAGCCAACGAATCGCTTCCCGGCGGATCGGATAGGGGGTGTCCGCGAACGGAAAACTCAGCAATTCCCGGGAAAACGAGACGGCGATTCGCGACTCGTTCAGCACGCTCGCCGCCTCGATTCCGTGTATCAGCGCTTCGAGAGGGAGGGCCTTGACGTCGACCCGATACCATCTCCAAATCGGAACCTCGTCGAGGAAGGTCGTCAAAACACCCTCGGCGTGCTCTTGGGAAGGAGAAACGGCCGAACGGGAACGTTCCGGCGGGACGGGAATCGGATCATGGGTCGGAAGCCCCAAATCCGAACGCAGCCGGTTGCACAAATCGTGGGACAGCGTTTCGGGCAACCAGTATTCGATCACCTCGATCATGCCGAGCAATCGAATCTTGAATTGCGGATCGGCGGCGCATTCGGTCGGAGTTTTGTCCTCCAATAAACCGAAGGGGCGGTTGCGAAAATAAGCGACGAATTCGTCCGAAAAAAGCGTTTCGGCCCGATTGCGAAGAGCGTTGACATCCTCGGAAAAATCCTGGTCGAGGGAAAACCGGGGCCGAAGCCGGAAAAACGTTTCGGATATCGAATTCAAAACGACCGGTTCGTCCCAATTGAGAATGTGTGAACCGAGAATTTCCGTCAACATCGCAACAATCTGCTCTTTTTGAAAGCCCGGAATGCCGCCAAGCTCGATTCGGGCTTCGCGGTCGGTTTGCTTTCCGAACAGGAGACAGTCGCAGATTCGCGAACTGATATTATCGAGGGTCAATTCCGTTCCCTTTTCCGGCATCGGGCGGTCCAAAACCGCGAAAACGTTTTTCGGCGGCGGGTTTTCTCCGTCGGAAAGGCTTTCCGGATCGAACGGAATGATGCGAAAACGTTTGTCGGACAGCAGAATTTCCAAAACTTTGTCCGCATCATTGATGTTGCATACCAAATTCAAAATGTCGATTTGGTCCCCGAACGGCTTCGGGATCATGCAAAGCCGCAGCAATTCCGCGTCGGAAGCGTCTTCGGGAGAGCATTTTTCGCAGGCGGAGTATCGGGAAAGCGAATCGACCGCCTTGTCGATTTGGCCGAAACAGAGCTGCAACAGGGCGATGTTTCTCCAGATTTCGGGCCAACTTTCGGCGTATTGCGAAAGCGATTCGAGAATCGCGAGCCCTTTTTTCCAACGGGCCGAAACGACGTAATTCGCCGCCATTTGAAAGGCTTCCAGGGCGGGGAAATCGGCCGGGCAGTTCGGGTTGAACGTCATTTCTTTCGCGATCAGCGGCAAATCCGAACGCAAGGCCCGAACATAAAGGCTGAACCCGGCCTGGGCGGTGTGCTGAAACAGCTGAAGCTGCCGGGCGATGCAAAGCGCGGGAATCACGTTCCCATCGGCGAGGGCTTTTTCCCCGACGACCAAAAGACCGGTCAAAAGCGAACTATGAATCGAGGTCTCTTCCCATTTTTCGATCCCGTCGATCATCGTCGAGATCGCTTCTTCCCATTGATCGTTGAACGTGTAGGAAATCGCGAGTTCGGAGCAGGCGAGAGGGTTGTCCGGTTCCCGCTCATGAAAGGCTTTGGCCGTTTGGAGCGATTCGTCCCAACGTTCCGCCGCCCGGAGCATCGAGAGTTTCGCCGCGGTCAGGCACGCACAGTCGGGTTTGTTTTTTTCCAACCCCTCGATATAGGCGAGGCAGGCGGCGTGCTGGTCGTCCTCCATCATTTTTTCAATTTGCTGGAGTTCCTTGACCAGGTCGGGGCAGCAGAACCGGATTTTTTTTCCCCGCCCGCCGGGACAATAAGAATAGGCGTCCAAAGACATAAAACGACTTTCTGGGGTTAGGAAACACGCCGATCCAAAAATTTTATTGGATCTTGAGTGCTAAAAAGAGAGTGGGTTCGTATTAAATATTGAGGAATAAGGCACGCATTTTACCGTCGTTTTCCCCGAAGTGCAACCGCCCCAAATGAGAAACCAAGGCGACGGGTGCGCGAAGTTTGGTTGTGAATCTCGTTCAACTCTGTTCGCGTCATTTCGAGCAGAGCGAGAAATCTCACCCTCGCCGATTGAGATTGAATTCCGAGCCTTTTCGCGAGGGTGAGATTTCTCCCTGCGCGTTGCTTCGCTCGAAATGACACGCAGGCAACCGTTTTCCCCACAAATGTCCCACTCAAAGTGCCGCAAGCCAAAATAATTTTGGGCCGGATTCCGCATTATTTCTTCTTCAGAATTCCGTATTTCTATTTTTCTCTAAATTCTTTTTTGAAAATATTGCCTACTTGACCGAAATTATGTAAAATGATCCCGCTTTATCGATTTTTCCGATTACGAAAATAATTCAGGATACAGATTTTAGGACGTTTTACGTTTTGGTGTATAGGCTGATATTATTGAAAGAGGTTGAAAATGCCGACGGGCAGACGCGGCCTGTTCAAGCGAAAGTTTTCGAATCGAAAAGTACTACCGAATTACCAAGAGGGTTATTTGCAGGCTGTTTAAAACTAAGGAGACGCGGATTTTGACAATTGGAAAGAAAGGGCGAATTCCCCTTTTTCGTAAGATGTCAAAAATCCGGAGCCGAATTTCTTTATGATCAAAACCGCATTTCGATTTTTACATGCTGCCGATCTTTTTCTCGAACTCCCCGTCGAAGGGGTCGGGGAAAGTGCCGAGCCGATTGAAAAACGGCTGCTCTCCGCTCCGGTTGAAGCGGCCCGCCGCCTCTTTCAATTGGCCCGGGCCGAGGTCGTCGATTTCGTTCTGCTCAGCGGAAACGTCGTCAATCCCAACGCTTCCGGACCGGGACCGCTTCTTTTTCTCGTCGAACAGTTTCAGCTTCTCGCCGATGCCGGGATCCCCGTTTATTGGGCCGGAAGTTCGCTCGATGCTCCCGATCATTGGCCCGCCGCGATCTATTTGCCGGAAAACGTTCACGTTTTTCGAACCGCGAACGTCGAAGAGCAGCTCTTTTACAAAGGCAGCATCCCCGTCGCCCGGTTGCTCGGTTTAAGCCTCAATCATCACCGGCCCGTCGTTCCGGCAGCCCAGTTTACCTCCGATTCGACGGGGCTGTACACGATCGTCGTCGCCAACGGAGAGGTCAACCCAACGAGCGCAAGGCGTTGCGGCATCCCGTTTTGGGCGTTGGGCGGAAGTGCCCAGCGAAAAACGTATCAGTTAGATCCCGTGCTGCCCAAGGCCGCTCCGGCCCCGAAACAGGAACCTTTGAAACCGTTGTTTGGCGATCCGAAAGCGACTTGGAAGTCGACGGTCCGCTCTTCCGCCCCGATCGTTCCGCAGGACGACGACGAGTTGGACGATTTTACCAACCTGCCGGTGATCGTTCACTATCCCGGTCCGACCTTGGCCCGAAATCCGGAGGAAACCGAGCACTACGGAGCGACGTTGGTCGATGTCAGCCTCGACGGGATTACGACACTCACCTTCTTGCCGACCTCGCCGGTCCGTTTCGTCGAGGAAAGGATCGAATTGGAGCCGGGTTCGAGCGTCAAACAGTTGCGTGCGGAAATGATAAAACGGCTCGGGGAATTTCGGGCCGTCAAAAGTCGCGACGATCTGATGATTTCCTGGGTCGTCGATTGTCCGGGCGGGAACCTCTCGGTTGATCTCCGCAACACCTCTGTCGGAGAGCAGTTGCTCGAAGAGTTGCGAACCGATTACGGCATCGAGCCGCCGATTTGTTGGTCGGTTGCGATTACGACGACGCTCCCGGAGAATTTTTCGAGCAATTTGTACGATCAAAAAACGATTCTCGGCGATTACCTCCGGGCGATTCGGCATTATCAAATGCACCCCTACGAGCCGATCAATCTGTTGCCGTTCCTGCCGAAAGATTATAAGGACCTCCCGTTCGGGAAGCGGCTCCCCCTCGCCCTGCCCGCGGAAGTGCATTCGGATGTCGTTTTGAAGCGACTCCTCTCGGAACATCCGGAAAAGGCGATCCGGCACCTCGAACGGGTCCTTGCGGAAAAAATCCAAAAGCGTCGTCGCAAAGAAACCCCGGCCAAAGAATCGGAGGAAACAACGACGGTCGAGCCGCTCCGTCGCCGAAGCCGACGCAAGACGAAACGGCTTTTAAAACAGCTGAAACTGCGGCTGCGGACCCTCAAAGGTGTCCTCCGCGAGGCCGCCGCCCTCGGTTGGGATCAACTCGGGAGCGAGGAGCCGCTCCGGTCCCGCAAACACCGTTCCGCTCCGACGACGCAAACAGAGGAGGACGACTCTTGAAAATCCATTCTCTCGATATCGACCGGTTCGGTTTGTGGTCCGACTTGCATTTGACCAAGCTCGAAGGGGGTTTGAACGTCTTTTACGGGCCGAACGAGGCGGGCAAAACCACGCTCATGGACTTCGTCCGCTCGATCCTGTACGGAATGCAGGACAGCCGGTTGCGGTATGTCCGACCTCTCTCCTGGGAAAAAGAAGGGGAAAAGGAACGTAAAAAATCGCGCCGCGAACGAGCCCAGATGCTATACGGCGGTTCCCTTTCGCTTGAATCGCCCGACGGCCTGTTTCAAATTCGTCGGACGTTCGATCCGGAAGATGAGCACATTCTTTCGGATCACACGCTCTCGATCACCTCGGCCGACACCCTGCAGCGGGAAGCGGCCGTCCTCCGGATGATCGTCGCCGGGATCGACGAGCCGACGTTCAACAACGTCTTTACCTTCGGGCTGGACGAACTCCGGAAGCTCGGAACCTTGGGTGACACCGAAGCGGCCGACATGCTGTTCCGGCTCAGCATCGGGCTCGACCGGGTTTCGCTCGTCGACGTCCTCAAATCGCTGACGCACTCCCGGCAGCAATTGTTGGATACGACCGGGGGGAACAACGGGGCGATCCAACAATTGATTTTCCAACGGGAAAAGCTGACCGAGGAGCTGGGGGAATCGCGGGTCCAGGTTTGGGAATACACCCGGCTCTTGACCGAGCAGCGCAAGCTCGACCGGATCATACACCAACTGAACGAAGAACTTTCCGCTCTTCGGCACGAAGCCCGCATCAACGAAATCGCGAGAAACGTCCTGCCGATTTGGGACCGGCGAACGGTCGTCCGGGAAAAAATCGCGGAAATGGGAACCGTCGCCGTCGTTCCGGAAACGGCCCTGCGTGAGCTTGAAGAAGCGCAAGGTTCCTTGGACAAACGAAAAGGGCAGCTGCGCGACCTCAAAAATCAATACACCGAGGCGAGAAAAAAAATCGCCGAGGTCCCCGTCAACGAAAATCTCTGGCGGTTGGCCCCGCGCATCGAGATCATTCTCGAAGAGGAAGAGCGGATCATCGAACTCGACCAGCAGATCACGCAGTTGGAGAACAACGCTTCGGCTTTCGAGCAGGAGTTGCTCGAACACGAAAAGCATTTGCGGTACGGCCGGAGGAAGACGGGCAACAACACTCGGGAAGCGGTCGCCTCGGACTACTCGGCCGCGAGCGCGGCCGGTTCCGCGACAACCTATTCCGCTCCGCAAAAAGCGAAACCCGATTCCCAAACGGTCAAAGACCTCTCCGGAGGAATGGTCGCCCGACCGGCTCAGTCGTCCCGCGAGGGCCAAAAAAATCCGGCTGCCGAACCGATCCGCAATCTCGGCGAATACCGGGTCTATTCCAAACAGGTCAAGCGGACCAAATTCCGCTTGGGCCGGACGAAACAGTTGCACGAGGAGCTGCTCGAACGCTCCAAGGTCCTTTCCGAGACCATGAAAACGGAAATGGCCCGACGCGACAATCCCGATTTGCACGAAGCGTTGGAGCGGACGAGCGAAATGGTC
>JAVBSX010000398.1:0-4030 GCA_031556455.1 Thermoguttaceae bacterium | reverse complement strand
GCACCTGCGGGCCCGAGTTGCGAGAAGCGGGGAAATTTCGCCCGATGCCCCCAGTCGGGACCCCTGGTCCCGGCTCGTTGTTCGTTATCCGTCGCTCGTCGCGATCTATTTCCGGATCACCTCGTAATAGCCCAGCCCTTCGCCGGGGAGATGAACCTTGTAACGGCCTCGCTCGTCGGGCAGCGTCGGCGGGTTCGATTGCATCGTGTAACCGTCGGGCGAAAGAGAAACGTCGGAATTCATCATTTCGTCCCAGGTGATCTTCTTGCCGGAATAACAAACTTCCCGGCCGAGGATGCCCATCATCGTGCTCTTGCACATGTAATCGGAATCGTCGATCACCTTGCCGGCGCGAATCGCTCCGAACAACGCCTCGTGTTCGAGCCGATACATGTCCGAGGGAACCTTTTTCTGCTGGTAGGGATTCTTGCCGGTGATGATCCCTTTGAGAATCGTCGCGTGCCCGAGCGAGCCGGCGAAATAATCTTCCGTGTCGTTGAAACAGTTGTTCTGCTGCCGGCAAAACGCCTGAATCGACCGGCCGTCGGCGTATTCATAAACGACGCTCATCTCATCGTAAATGTCGCCGTATTCCGGCTGCTCGGTTCGCATCATCCGGGCGCCGAGCCCGTAGGCGGAGACCGGCGCCTCGTCCTTGAAGGCCCAAAGCCCTTTGTCGAGGGAATGAATGTGCTGCTCGGTGTTGAAATCGCCGGACAACCAGGCGAAATTGTACCAGTTACGAACCTGGTACATCATTTCCGTGTCCCCTTCGAGTCGCGGACGCGCCCAGAGCTTGCTGGTCAGGTAGGTTTCCCGGACGCTCCGGACCTCGCCGATCGCCCCGTCGTGCACCCGTTGCATCATGTCCTTGACGTTCAGGTCGTAACGCCAACAGAGCCCGGAGACGAGGTTGAGGCTTTTCTCTTTCGCCATTTTCGCGGATTCGAGAACGTTTCGGATTCCGGGAGCATCGACGGCGACCGGTTTTTCGCAAAAGACGTGCTTGCCGGCCTCGACGGCGGCCCTGAGCGAACGGGGGCGAAACTGCGGCGTTTCGCAGAGCAGGACGACATCGCAGAGTTCGATCACCTTTTTGTAGGCGTCCAGCCCGAAGAAGATGTTTTCCTTGGTGAGCGGGGCACGGTCTTCGAACTCGTTTTTCAGCTGTTCGGCGGCGACGTTGGCATTGTGTTCGAACGCATCGGCGACGGCGACGAGCTTCGTGTTCGGATCGGCGTCGAGCGCGTTTTTGGCGGCCCCGCGACCGCGACCGCCGCAGCCGATCAGGCCGACCTTGAGCGTGTTGTTTTCGGCGGCATGGGCGAACCGCATCGTGTTAAGACCGTAAAGAGCCACTCCGGAAAGAGCGCCGATTTTCAGGAAATCCCGTCGGGAAGGAACGCCTTGATTTTTCATTTTGTAAACCTCTGGGGTGATATGGGAAACGAAAAGGGACCATCAAACGGCCTATTTTAACAAATCGAAAATCCGATTGCAACTTGAGCGCGGGACAAATCAGGACGAGGGTGCGCGCAAATTTTCTGGGGGTCAATGTGCGGTTTTCCAGTAATCATCCCACTGGTCGCCGTAGTAGATCGAGCAGATCACGCCCATCCGGTCCACCCGCTCCCGCCGCCACTTCGCCCCCGTTGGCGGGTGCGACGGGCGAACCGCATGGCGACGCTTTGTGCGGTGCTTTATGGCGATCAGTGGAAGCTTTACTGGAAACAGGCCAAATGACCACCCCTAAAACTTTACTATACCCCAACCGGAAAAATCTCCCCTGTTATTTCCCGGCCGAATTTGGTATAAAGAGAGGATGAACCGTATTCGAAACCGTCGAATTTCGGCGGGGATCGTTTTTTTATTAACCGCATTAACGGAGAAAACCTATGTTTGATACCAGTTCCTCGGATCAACCGATTCGATCACGACGCCAATTTCTCAAGGCCGCGGGCCTGACGACCGCCGGAGCCTTGCTCGCCGGGGGGGTAACCCCGCGAGTGCACGCCGCCGAAAACAATACGATCAAAGTCGGCCTCGTCGGCTGCGGCGGCCGGGGAACCGGCGCGGCCGTCAACGCCTTGCAGACCTCCGCTCAGGGACCGGTCAAGCTTTGGGCCCTGGCCGATGCGTTCAAGCACAAGGTCGAGGGAAGTTTCAATTCGATTTCGGCCGAGTTCGAGGATCAGGTCGACGTTCCCGCCGAACGCCGTTTCGTCGGATTCGATTCCTATAAACACGCGATTGACGCGGTCGGCCCCGGCGGGGTGATCCTCCTTTGCACGCCGCCGCTCTTCCGGCCGCCGCACCTCGAATACGCCGTCGAAAAAGGGGTGCACGTTTTCATGGAAAAGTCGTTTTGCGTCGACGGACCCGGTTACCGCAAGGTCAAGGCGCTCGGCAAAAAAGCGTCCGAGAAGAAACTGAAGGTCGCCGGCGGGCTGATGACCCGGCATGATCCCGGTGTCGAAGAATGTATCAAACGGATTCACAACGGAGAGATCGGCGAAATCATCGCGAGTTGGGTGTACCGCGTTCACGGGCCGTTCCCGTGCGGCGAGAAAACCCCGGACATGACACCGCTGCATCACCAACTGCAAAACTTCAACTGCTTTACCTGGTTGTGCGGGAGCTTCGCGCTCGATTGGATGATTCACAATCTCGACGCCGCCTGTTGGGCGCGAAACGAATGGCCGGTTTCCTGTCAGGGACAGGGGGGCCGACAGGTCCGCGAGGTCAAGGACCAGATGTTCGATCACTGTGCTTACGAATACACCTACGCCGACGGCTCGCAGATGATGGTGCAATTGCGGCAACAGGCGAACACCTGGGGCTTTTTCGGGGCCGTCGTCAACGGGACCAAGGGGACCGCGATTCTCGGCGAAGGGCAGGAAAACGCCTCCCGGATCGTCAAGGACCGGAACTGGAAGGTCGGGCACACCAAGCCGGAAAATCTCGTTTGGAAATACGGCGGCGACAAATTGAACAAGTACCAGGTCGAACACGACCGGTTGTTCGCCGCGATCCGGGCCGACAAGCCGTACAACGAAACCGATCGCTGCGCCGATGCGGCGATGGTCGGGATTCTCGGGAGAATGGCGACGGAATCCGGCAAGGAAATTTTCTGGGACGAGGTCGTCAATTCCGACGTCGAATTGGCTCCGGGCTTTGAAAAGCTCGACATCAACGGCGACTCTCCGGTGATGCCCGATGCCAACGGGAATTACCCGATCGCGAAACCGGGAATCACCGAACCGCGGTAAGCTCCCAGGTCTTCGTTGGGAAAAACCGAATCGGGTAGGAGGCGGGATTTCTCCCGCCTCCTACCACGCCACCGGACGTACGGTTCCGTATCCGGCGGTTCGTGTGAAAATTAACGCGATATCGCATGTCCAGCAGCGATACCAAACCAAGATCGCCAAAGAGTTTCTCGGAAAGGCGAAATTCATCGCCTGCGTTCCCGAAGCGAACCAGGGTCCTTGAGTATGTTTTGGCGTTCGACCACCGCCTCCATGAGACTTTCCGTTTGATGAATACTCTCCGTCCTTGCCGTGGAAGCCGTTGACGCACCTCCTCCGTACCCTTGCGGATTCCGTCCGCCGCTCTCCGGCGAGGCCCCGTTTTGAGGTTCGTGTTTTCGCGTCGTCATAGGTCCGTCGAAATCCTGGTATTCATCACTTCTGACACGTTCGGGCCTTCGGTCGGGTCGAGCGACCTACTATGCCTTCTGCTGACTTCCGTATCCTGATCGAACCGCCTCTCGACGGCCCCGGATACGGATCTCCTCGGGTTTCGTACTCGTGCGTCGAAGGTTCCGTAACGTTTCAGGATTCTGTTGACGGTCGCTTTGGACGGGATGTTCGGACAATCGTACGATTTCATGTCCCGGAGGACGGCATCGGCTCCGTGTTCGCCGAGTGCACTTTCCTCTTTGAGGTGTTTGCGGATCGCGAGGACGCATTGTTCGAGTTCCTCGGAGGATCGATTGGCGGGTCGCGGCGGTCCGTCGGGCTGATCGGACCAG
>JAVBSX010000368.1:0-5795 GCA_031556455.1 Thermoguttaceae bacterium | reverse complement strand
CGAAGGCGGGGATCCATAGGGAAACCGTAACCTATGGATTCCCGCCTTCGCGGGAATGACGACAGGGTGTGTTTTGCCTCTCTTCGCCAGTAGGATTTACTACACCCAAAGAGACTCTCGATCAATAAAATCAATGATTATTGCTCTTCGCGAAAAATTTGAACTGGAGCTTCGGACTCGACATTCGCGGTTTCGGGGCTTTCGTCGCTTCGCTCAGGAAGCCCCTTGGTCCATTTTTTGTGCGGAGCACCGTATTTTATTGAAAGCGGTGACACTCGACGATTGCCGATTCATTCCATCGACCTCAATTCACCGGTTTCAACAGCGTCGCAATACGGAAGCTCGGCGTAAACTCAGCGAGATAGCCAAGCATATACTCAAGCCGATTTAAAATTCCCGTCTTCAGTACGGTAGCGACCCAACGAGGTCGCGGTTTGACAGAGGGCGAAGCCTACCCGCCCCTACCGGCTACGGTATATAACGCGGACGGCTCACACCAGTTCGTTGATCGTTTCGAATAACGCAACCGGGTTGATCGGTTTGCTGCAATAAGCGTCCATTCCGGCATCGAGGCATTTTTGAATGTCTTCTTTCGTCGCGTTCGCCGTCAGGGCAATGATCGGCATTCGCTTCTTACCCTGTTCCCGCTCCCATTTGCGAATCAAATCGGTCGCCTCGTAACCGTCCATTTCCGGCATCTGGCAGTCCATCAGGATGACATCGTAATTCCCGTTCCGCACGGCCTCGCAGGCCTCGCGGCCGTTGTTGGCGATGTCGCAGGTCGAGCCCGCTTCGGTGATCATGTTTTTCGCGACGATTTGGTTGACCCGATTGTCCTCCACGACAAGAATGTGGATGGCTTTACCGAGCAAAGCATGGAGCCGATCGATCGGCGATATCGAATGCTCCGTACTTCTCTTGCGAGGCGTATGCGTGTGCGTAAAGAGTCGGCTCATCATGGCGTCGAACAGCGCGGACGCGAAGACGGGTTTGCCGAGCACGCCCGCTCCCGTTTTTTCGAGAAAGCCCGGATCGTATTCTTCGCCGAGCGAACGCAGCAGAATCAGACGCGGCATCGGTTGCCCGTCGTGCGTTTCCCGGTCGAACAGGCGATTCGCCCATTGAAAGCCTGTGCCGTCGGCGAGCGTACTGTCGAAGATAATCAAATCAAACGGTTTGTTCCGACGTTCGCCGTCTTCGACAAACCGGAGCGCCGCTTCGCCGGACTCGCAGGTCGTGCAATTCATCTTCCAACTTTCCAGCTGGCTTCGCAGCGTTTCCCTGTGCACCTCGTTGTCGTCGACCACCAGCACGGTCTTCTTCGCGATGTCGTAGACGCTGCCGGGTTCGTAATAGGCGATGGCGTCACAAAAATTCACGTCGAAATGCGGACAATCGGATCGTTTACAATTTTCCATACCGTCTTTCAGGCATTCGAGAACGATTTTATCGCATCCGAACACGGCGGTGAACCAGAACAGGGAACCTTTGCCCGCCTCGCTTTCGACACCAATCCGGCCTCCCATCAGGTGAACCAGTTTCAGAGAGATCGCCAATCCGAGTCCGGTCCCGCCGTACACGCGCGAAGAAGAGGAATCCGCTTGTGAAAACGCCTTGAACAAACGCTCGATCCGGTCCTTCGGGATGCCGATGCCCGTATCGATCACGCCGAAGCGGATCGCAATATTCGTTTCGTCAATCGATTCGATGCCGACGTCGATCCGCACTCCGCCGCGATCCGTGAACTTGATCGCGTTTCCGACCAGATTGAGCAGGATTTGTCGCAAGCGTCCGGAATCGCCGAGAACGATCCGAGGCACGCCCCGGTTGAAGCAGACGCCGAGCTCCAATGCCTTGCCGTGGGCGCGGGACGCCATGATGCCGAGAACGGATTCCACGTTCGCGGGCCGATCGAACGGTTCCGCATCGATTTCCAGCTTGCCCGCTTCGATCTTCGAGAAATCGAGGATGTCGTTGATCAGGAACAGCAGCGATTTGCCGGAGGAATTGATCAGTTCGGTATATTCGTGTTGCTGTCCGTCCAACTTCGTACCGAGCAGCAGATCCGAGAGTCCGATCACGCCGTTGAGCGGCGTCCGGATTTCGTGCGACATGTGGGCGAGGAATTCGCTCTTGGCCTTGCTTGCGTTTTCGGCGTCGGCTTTCGCTTTTTCCGCTTCGCTTTTCGCGGTTTCGGCCGTTTCCTTGGCATGCGCCAGTTCCAGGCGTTTGCGGCGTTCGGCGGTAAAAAAAAGACCGATCGGGAATAAAAAGAGAAGGATATCGAGAATGCCGACGACGATGAATCGATGATAATAAGCGGAGACGAAATTTTCCGCTTCTTGTCGCGGTACGATGTTGATGACGTGCCAATGGACGTTCGGCATGGTCACCTCGGCGAAGGAGACATACGAAGGAACGCCGCAGAGAGTCATCTGGAACGATTCCACGGCCTTTTCCTCGGAAGCGACGCTGTCTTCGATGCGCCGGGCAAGGGCGTCGTAACCCGGACCGAGATTCCGGAGCGTCCGGTCCAGGGAAAATTCGTGTTGCGGGTGAAAAACGACGATCCCGTTGCCGTCGACCAGGAGCGAGAGACCGTTTTTGCCGACCTGGGCATCGCGCATGATGACATTGACGGTCGGCAGGAAGACGTCGAATCCGACGATGCCGACCAGATCGTCTTCATGGCCGGACTCACCGCCCCGCACTGTTTTGACGACGCTGACGCAGGGAACGTGGAACTGGGCGTCGATATAGGTATCCGTAAAGGCAATGCCCCGCGTTTTGGAAATATAGGGATACCACGGCCGATCCTTCGTCACCCACGTATCGGGACGCCCCTGATCGTCGACCGACTCCGGGTCCAGGATGATCGTCGGCGTCAACAGGAAGTCGCCGGGGACGCTGGCCAACCACATGACCTCTTCCGATCCCACGTATTTTTCGATGTTATAAATGGCGTCCATGTCCCGGTACATGACGTTGACGGAACGAAGCATGGAAACGACCATCGGGTACGACGGATGGTGCGGGACCTCTTTGGAATTACGACATTCTTTCAGCAGCTTTTGGATCGGTTCGTATTGATCCAAAAGTAGGACGGTGTGCAGTTTACCCACGAAAAACTGCGAAACGGTTCCGCTGGCAACGCGACTCCTGGTTTTCATGTCTTCGGTCACATTCCGTCGCAATTCGGCATCGACGCCCCAGAACGCGAAGACATTGAGCAGCACGAAGACGACAACGGTCAGGACAAGGGCAAGCATCCTCAACGGCGAAAAGAAATTCGCCGGTCGGTCATGCGATATTGGCAGTGAGTCAGGAGAAGTCATGGCGACACCGGGAAGCCGTAATGTATTGTTTTTGTCTCTCCCGCTTTGCCGCTTGTTGTCGTTCGATGAGTGGGAATCGTCGGGAAAACCGACGGAAGAGATTCTTTATTAGGTAAGAAAATCGCGGCTGATATCATTATAGCCACGGTCATAGAATTTGTTAGTCCCGGCCGAAATGTTTATCACGACGCTGGACTTTCCCGGAAAAGCCGCGACACTGGTGTGACACGGCAACCGCAAGGCACCACGGCGACCGCGCCGCCGTAAAAGGGAAAGGACTTTTGCCATGCCGGCAACGATTACGAACCTTTTTCGTTGTCGACATTTTCGAAAATCCATTTCCGAAGAATCGTGTAAAGTCGCTGGGGATCGATCGGCTTGGTGATGTGATCGTTCATCCCCGCTTCGAGGCTGATTTCCATGTCGCCGCTCATCGCGTGGGCCGTCATGGCGAGAATCGGCAGCCGGTCGATTCCCGGTTTGTCGAGTTTGCGAATCGCCCGGGTCGCATCCAAACCATCCATGTTCGGCATTTGAATGTCCATCAGGATTAAATCGAAATCGTTCGCTTCGACCTGTTCGATCGCTTCGAGACCGTCGTTTGCGACGGCCAACTCCACTCCGGCCTGCGTCAGAAATTCCGTCGCGACCATTTGGTTGATCTTATTGTCCTCCGCCAAGAGGATTCTAATTCCCGCCAAGCCGACCGTCTGTTCTGCCAACGACGGCATCGCCTGTTTGCGTGATTCCTTCATGACCGCCGTCGTCAACGCATCACGCAGGGTTTCGCGTGTGAACGGTTTCGTCAACACATCGGAAATGCCGTGTTCATGGGCAAGGGTCAGGCAATCGTTCCGATCATAGGAGGAAATCATCATGATCTGGTGCGGCTCCCGGATTTGTTCCGATTCCCGGATGGTTCGAAGCATCTCGAAACCGTCCATTCGCGGCATCTTCCAATCGAGTAACAATATCTCGAACGGGTCTTTCGCCGCCGTCGCCTTGGTTAACGCCTCGATCGCCGCCTTGGCGTTGCCGGCCGCCTGAGCCCGCATGCCGAACGAACGGATCAACTTCCCGACGAACTCGCACGTCGCGGAATCGTCGTCGACGACCAATACTCGGTATCGGGAAAAATCGACGGACGATACCGGGGTATCTGTTTCCGAGGATTTTGGAAACCGGAGCGTAAAATAAAACGTCGTTCCTTTTCCGGACGCACTCTCGACTTGGAGGGAACCGCCCATGAGTTCGACGAGATTCTTCGAGATCGCCAACCCCAGACCGGTTCCGCCGTATTTCCGTGTCGTCGAACGATCCGCCTGGGTGAACGGCTGAAACAATGTGGCGAGTTGCTCCGGCGTCATGCCGATTCCGCTGTCCCTCACCTCGAACAGGATTCTGACATGATCCTCTTTGAGTTCAGAGACCGTTGCGGCCATCTTGACGATTCCGCGATTCGTGAACTTGATCGCGTTGGACAGGAGATTCAACAGGACCTGCCGCAGCTTCGTCGGATCGCCGACCATTCTCTTCCACAAATCCGGCTCGGAATAGAAAAAGAGCGAAATTCCTTTTTCCTCCGCCTTGATCGAGCCGATCGTCTCACATTGCTTGAAGACGTCGTGCAGACTGAATTCCGTGCTGTCGAGCTCCATTTTGCCGGACTCGATCTTCGAAATGTCCAGAATGTTGTTGATGATGTCCAAAAGTCCGGCGCCGCTGACCTTGATCTTTTTCAGATAAGTTCGCGTTTTATCGGAAAGCGTGCCGTCGTCGAGCGCCAACTCGGCGAAACCGACGACGCCGTTCATTGGCGTGCGGATTTCGTGACTCATGTTGGCGAGGAATGCCGACTTGGTCCGAGTCGCCGCCTCGGCCGTTTCCGCCGCGTTCTGCAGCGCGATCTGGTTCTTTTCCAATTCCTCCTTGAGATCGACGAGCTCCGTGATGTCCGAAAGAATACTGATCACAATGGTTCGACCTTCGTGATCGACGCTTTTCCGACCTCGGTGAACGACCCAACCGTAGGATCCGTCTTTTTTGATCATCCGTTGTTCAATCTTGAACTGCATGTCGTTTTCCAACGAACGCCGGACGCTCTCATAAACATTGACCCGGTCCTCCGGATGGAGAAGGTTCATCGCAAGTCCGGCCGTCGCGGCTCTGAGTTCTTCGCGGTTATCGTACCCAAGATAATTGACCAAACCGTCGTTGATCATGTAATAGGGATAGCCCGGCTCGTCGTAAGCGAACACGATTCCGCCCGGAACACTGTTGGTGAGCGTATCGCGGGCATCGGCGAGAGATTGCGCCTTCCACTGGGCAATGATGCTCTCCATGTTCTTGATCACGACGCAGGCGAGAACGTCGCCGTTGAATGGATCGGTGAACAGTTGGATGACGCCCCGCGCGTGAAAATACTTTCCGTCCTTGCCGAGTCGTCGGTGTTCCGTCGTG
>JAVBSX010000228.1:0-4824 GCA_031556455.1 Thermoguttaceae bacterium | reverse complement strand
CTGGTGATACAACAGGTTCGAAAGCTTCCGCCAATCGAAATCGTCGCTCCCGAGCGCATCATGTATTTCGAGGATGTTTTCCCAATCATCCTCCTGGTCGAAGGTCAACCGGATATCGATCCGGTCAAGCCCCGCCGGAGCCGGCAAAAGCTCGATGTTGTACTGCCGCTGGTTGTCGAGGAAGTAGCAGCCCGGCAGTTGGCGGTGCACCTGGTCTTCGGCTCCGCGATCGGCCTTCAACAGGGCCGCGGTCCGATACCATTCGGGAAAGAGTCCGAACGGCCGCCCGGCCGAAAAGTACTCGTTCATAAATTGGTACGCCGCGTAATCGCAATTCTTTTCCTCTTCCGCGGCCAGAATCAGCTGTTCGATGAGCGTGGGGTCGAGGAACGGCCAATCCGTGCCGATGAGCACGACCGATCGGGCCGGGTAATTTTCCAAGGTTTCGTTCAAACAGGCAAGCGTATCACCCTTGTTTGAAGCGAAGACGGGAACATCGACAGGGGTCAGGGGACGAATCGTTTCGCCGTTTTCGCCGTTGTCGGTTAAAACGATCACCCCCCCCAGGAGTTCGCAGTCGGTCATTTGCCGGACAACCCATTCGAAAACGGATTTTCCGGCCAAGCGGCGGGAAAGATAACGGCGTTGTTTTTCGGTCAGTAAAGTTCCTTTAACGATACCCAGTGTTTTTAGCATGACGCGACTCCTATGTTATGAACCAATACGCAAGCCTTTGAACCATTCGACCGGGAAAAAGGTAACCGTAATCCTAAAAACGGGACCCCTTCCCAAAAAAACCAACGAACTTTTTCACGAATAAGGTGTGATCAAAAGAGAATAACGAACGTTCGGACGCCAACACGATCGACCGGGAAAGGAATTTGTTCCGATAATGAAAGCAGGCGCCTTTCGCAATACACTTGGCTTTTTGACGAAAGACAACAGCGTCTGTTTTCAAAAAATGGGAATAGAATTCTTCGATATTCCGGCCCTCACCACAGCGGAGGGGAGAAAATTCCGAGTGATACGACGATTGTCCCGCGAACGGGAGATGGGCGGCAAATCGACGCAACCGGCCGTCTGCCCTTTCGACCGGGACTCCGCGTTTTTCAAATCGACTGTTTTAATCGCGAAAACGACCCAAGAGCGCCAAGGTCAAAAAACAACTTGAAAATTTAAATAACGTGAAAGTTTCCGAAAAAAGTAAAGCTACAAACCGACAAACTTAACAGTTATTATACCCTCCAACCCCAAAAAAGTAAACAAAGTTCCTTTTTTCCTGCGAAATTCCATAAAAAAGCAAATAATCCGATCCTATTTGATGCCTTTTCTTTCCTGTTTTAACATTTTACGTCATTCTGCCGACATCGGGCTCCGTCATTTTGAGAAAAAGAACAAAATACGGCCCCTTGTGTTGTCATTTTCGGTTTCGGAAGGTAACATCGAACTCGGCAACAGCAGCCCGAAGCGCCGGGTTGGTTCCGCGTTTCCGTATTGGATAAAAATGACTTTGCAATTCTCCGGTCCCCCTACTTCCAAATATCATTTTAGTAAGGTATCCTAAAGCCTCTCAAATGGGAGCTTTCTTTATAATAGCACTGTTGATTTAACGATTTTTTTGGAGATTATTGGCGTGGGAACGAAAAAAACCGGCAAAGGTCGAAGGAAACTGGGACGAAAAAAACGACGAATGCGCTCGAAAATCCGACATCGGAAAGATTAATCGATGTCTCTTAGGCCCTCGCCGAAAAGAACATGCCCGCTCAAAGGCCCGGAGTACCGGTCAAATGGGCTTTCGACAACGTCAAAATGGGTATGAAACTTACTGGCGAAAGCCTTATTTGATTAGGTTCATTAAAAAGAGCCACATGTGTAGTCGATGCAACGACGCGACTCGCGGACCGTGCATAAGGTCCGCGAGTCGCGTTTAGCTACACTTGCGGCTCTTTTGGTTTTACTCTTAATTGAGATCCCATTGACAACAGCCGGATCATGCCGGGGCAGCATCTTAGCATTACGATTGACGGTCGCGAAATCCGGGTTCCGGAAGGGAGCACCGTTTTGGACGCCGCCCGCCGTCTCGGGATCGATATCCCCACTCTTTGTTACCTGAAAGAACTCCCCTCGTCTCCCGGAGCGGCTCTTCCGTCCCCCTGCCAATCGACCTCCTGCCTCGTTTGTCTGGTCAAATACCAAGGCCGAATGGTCCCCGCTTGTGCAACGTCGGTCGTTGACGGCATGCAAATCGAAAGCGAAACGGACGAGGTCCGAGCCTTGCGGAAAACTTCGCTCGAACTTCTGCTGAGCAATCATCTCGGCGATTGCATCGCCCCCTGCCAATTCGGTTGCCCCGCGAGATTGGATATTCCGAACATGCTCCGCGCCCTTGGGGACCAGGATTCGGAAGCCGCGATTCGAATCATCAAAGAACGGATTGCCCTGCCCGCCGTTTTGGGGCGAATCTGCCCGAAACCTTGCGAAAAAGTTTGTCGTCGGAAAGATGTTGACGCCCCGGTTTCGATCTGCCAATTGAAACGATACGCGGCCGACACCGATCTCGGGCAAAGCCGGTCGTTTTCTCCGGCGATCGCCCCTCACAGCGGCAAGCGGGTCGCTGTTTTGGGCGCGGGACCGACGGGGCTTTCGGCGGTGTATTACCTTTGCGTTTCCGGGCACGAGGTCGTGCTGTTCGACAATCGGGAAATTCCCGGCGGCCGGCTCCGGCATTGGGACGAAGAGAGCCTGCCCAAAGACGTTTTAGATGCCGAAATCGAACAGCTTCTCACTCTTCCGATCGAAACGCGATTCGGGGCGATGTTCGATTGGCGGGAAATCGATTCCCTGCCCGGGCTTCTCGATTATTACGATGCCGTTTTGTTGGCGAGCGGCCCGCTCGACGAAGCGGAAGCCCGGCAATTCGGCTTGCCGTATTCGAAATCGGGACTTGCTGTCGTTCCCGGGACATATCACCTCCCTCACGCTTCGTTCGAACATCTTTTCGCGGCGGGGACGATCGTTCGCGGCCCCAAGGCGATGGTCGTCCGGAGCGTCGCCGACGGCCGGGAATCGGCGGAAGCGATCGACCGTTTTCTCCGGACGGGGGAGATCGAGCCGATTCGGACGCCGTATTCCGTTCGCATCCGAAAAATGAATCCGGACGATTTGTCCGAACTGCGGCCCAACGGTTCGATGCTCGATCGCGAAGAGCCGGAAGATGCCGGGACCGACGATTACGAACCGGCGGAAGCGGCCGAACAGGCGAGCCGCTGCTTGCACTGCGATTGCCGGGGCCGAAATGATTGCCAACTTTTGAAATACGCGGGATTGTACGAAGCCCGAACCGACCGGTATCAGGAAGGAAATTCGCGGCCGCTTATCATTCAACGTTCCGGGGACGTCCTTTTCGAGCCGGGCAAGTGCATCCAATGCGGCATTTGCATCACGATCACGAAAACAGCCGGGGAACCGTTGGGATTAACCTGGGTCGGCCGCGGGTTCGACGTCAAGATCGACGTCCCGTTCGAAGGGACCTTCGCGGAAGGGCTCGGCCGGATCGCGAAAGAATGTGCCCAAGCCTGCCCGACGGCCGCGATCGTGTCGTTGCGAAAATAATAATGACGCGGTGTACCGGCTAAATTGAGGGCGGGCTACCCGATTATCCGTTCCGGGCTAAAATGGGGGAAATTTTTCCTATCGATTTGCTGATCATTCTCCGAAGACGGACCAACCTCGAATTTTGCGAATGCCGAACCCGCCCGTCAAAAAAAACTTTGCCGAATCCCTCAAGCAAGGCGTGCTCGTTTTCGACGGGCCGATGGGGACGGAACTGTATCGACATCACGTCTTTACCAATCGTTGCTTCGAGGAACTGAACCTGACCGAAGCGGGGCTGATTCGCGAAATTCTGACCGATTATTACGATGCCGGGGCCGATGTGTTGACGACGAACACGTTCGCCGCGAACCGGCCCGCCCTTGAGAAATACGGCCTCGCCGAAAAGCTCGCCGCGATCAACCTTTCGGGGGCGAAAATCGCCCAATCGATCGCCGAGGAAGCCGACCGGCCGGTATTTGTCGCCGGTTCGATCGGGCCGATCGCCTCTTTGTCGCACTATTCGACGGAACAAATCGAGCAGATGATCCTCGAACAGGTCGATCCGCTGGTCGAAGGGGGAGCCGATTTCATCCTTTTCGAAACGATCTCGATCCGCTGTTGGGCGGAAATTTGCGCCCACGCAATGTCGCGGCGGCCGCAAACGCCGTTCGTCCTTTCCTTTGCCGTCGTTCAAGGAAAGGAAACGATCGGCGGGGAAACCCTCGCCCAGCTTTTCGCCCCCTTGCCCGAAGCTTGCGCCCAACCGGTTGCCCTCGGCCTCAATTGCGGCAACGGGCCGGACGGTCTGCTCGAAGCGATCGAAACCGCGATCGGATTGTCGCAATTGCCGTTGATCGTCCAGCCGAACGCCGGCGTCCCGAAAGAATTCGAGGGTCGGCATTTGTACTATTGCTCCCCGGAATACCTTGCGACATACGCGATGCGGTTCGTCAATCTCGGGGCGGCCGCGGTCGGCGGCTGCTGCGGAATGACCCCGGAACATATCGCCGAAATCGCGAAAATGGTCAAACCGCTCGCGAAAGGACGCGCCGCGAAATCGGTCCTGCAACAAGTGCAGCCGGAAGTCCGGGAAAAGCCGGAGCCCGAATTCGCCGAGCGGTCCCGTTTCGCTTGGAAATTGGCGAAGAAAAAATGGGTTCAAACCGTCGAACTGGTCCCGCCGCGCGGTTTCGATCTTTCCGAAACGGTCGAAAAAAGCCGCAAACTGCA
>JAVBSX010000402.1:0-5225 GCA_031556455.1 Thermoguttaceae bacterium | reverse complement strand
AATTATCGAAGACAAGGTGATCAAAAATCACTTCGCTTCGGAATACATTTACAACAAATTCAAAGACACGAAAACGTGCGGGGAGATCGAAAACGACACGCAGTTCGGCATTCGCAAGATCGCCGAGCCGCTCGGGATCGTTGCCGGAGTGATTCCGACGACGAATCCGACCTCGACCGCGATTTTCAAGGCGCTGCTCGCACTCAAGACCCGCAACGGCATTATCTTTTCCCCGCATCCGAGGGCGAGAAAATGCACCGTCAAGGCCGCGAAACTGATGCTCGATGCGGCCGTCGCGGCAGGAGCACCGGAAGGGATCATCGATTGGATCGACGAGCCGACGGTCGAGCTTTCCAAAAACCTGATGTCGCACAAAGACATCAACCTGATTCTCGCGACCGGCGGGCCGGGAATGGTCGTCGCCGCGTATTCGTCCGGGAAGCCGGCGATCGGCGTCGGGGCGGGGAACACCCCGGCGATCATCGACGAAACGGCCGATGTCAAGATCGCCGTCAACTCGATCCTACTCAGCAAAACGTTCGACAACGGGATGATCTGCGCTTCCGAGCAGTCGGTGATCGTCGTCAAGGACGTGTACGAAGAGGTCCGCGACGAATTCGTCTTGCGGGGAGCCCATTTGGTCAACGACGAAGAGCGGGCCAAGCTCCGGGGTTACATTCTGAAGGACGGTAAAATCAATGCCGCGATCGTCGGTCAATCCGCGTACACGATCGCGAAAAACGCCGGGTTCAGCGTTCCGGAAGAGACGAAAATCCTGCTCGCCGAAATCATCGACATCGGGGGGACCGAGCCGCTCTCTTTCGAAAAGCTCTCGCCGGTCCTCGCGATGTACTGGGCGAAGGATTTCGAGGAGGCGACGCACAAGGCGGAAGGGCTTATCAGCTTCGCCGGGATGGGGCACACGGCGGTTTTGTACACCGATCCGCAAAACACGAATCGGATCGTGCAGTTCGGCAATCTCGCGACGACCGGGCGAGTGCTCATCAACCAGCCGTCCTCGCACGGGGCGATCGGCGATTTGTACAACTTCCGGCTCGAACCGTCGTTGACGCTCGGCTGCGGGAGCTGGGGCGGAAACAGCGTGAGCGAAAACGTCGGCGTCAAGCATTTGATGAACGTGAAGACGATTTCCGAACGTCGCGAAAACATGCTTTGGTTCCGCGTGCCGCCGAAAATTTATTTCAAATCGGGCTGCCTGCCGCTCGCCCTGTCCGACCTGAACGGCTGCAAGCGGGCGTTCGTCGTAACCGATGCGCCGCTTTTCAACCTCGGCGTCGCCGATCAGGTAACCAACGTGCTCGAAGGGTTGAACATCGAATCGGAGGTCTTTTTCGAGGTGTTGCCGGATCCCGATTTGACGACGGTCAAACGCGGTGTCGAGCGCATGAACGCGTTCAACCCGGACGTGATTATCGCGGTCGGTGGCGGCTCGCCGATGGACGCGGCCAAAATCATGTGGCTCATGTACGAACATCCGGACGTGCAGTTCGACGACGTCGCCCTGCGGTTTATGGACATCGAGAAGCGGGTTTACAAATTCCCGAAACTCGGGATCAAGGCGAAAATGGTCGCGATTCCGACGACCTCGGGGACGGGGAGCGAAGTGACGCCGTTCGCGGTGGTGACCGACGATGCGACGGGGCAGAAGTACCCGATTGCCGATTATGAATTGACGCCGAACATCGCGATCATCGATCCGGACTTCGTGATGAACATGCCGAAGCGGCTGACCGCGTACGGCGGGATCGACGCGCTGGTTCATGCTCTGGAGGCAATCGTCTCGGTCAGTGCGACCGATTACACGAACGCGTTGGCGCTCGAATCGGCGCGGATTTTATTCAAATACCTGCCGAGCGCCTATATGAACGGCTCGAAGGATCCCCGGGCGCGGGACAAGGTGCACAATGCCGCGACGATGGCCGGGATGTCGTTCGCAAACGCCTTTTTGGGGGTCTGTCATTCGATGGCCCATAAACTCGGGGCGGCGTACCATTTGCCGCACGGTTTGGCCAATGCGCTTTTGATCGAGCACGTGATCCGCTTCAACGCGACGGAGGCCCCGCGCAAGCAGGCGGCGTTTCCGCAGTACGGTTATCCGGATGCGACGAGCCGGTACGCGAGAATGGCCCGGTACGTCGGGCTGGGCGCGGACACCCCGTATGCGAGCAACGAAGAGATGGTCGAGCACTTGATTAAGGCGTTCCGGCAGCTTTGCGAGACGCTGGAGATTCCGGCGACGATTCAAGGGGCAGGGGTCGAGGAGAAACGGTTCCTTGCCGAGCTGGACGAGTTGGCCGAGGAAGCGTTCGACGATCAGTGCACCGGTTCGAACCCGCGGTATCCGCTGATCCGCGAGATCAAGCAGATGTATACCGAAGCGTTTTATGGGAGTCGAGGATAGAGGACAGATGACTGAGAGCCGCATGTAGCGCAGCGTAACTTGCGGCTCTTGTACACTGTCCGCAAGTTGCGTCGGAACGCTGACGACATGCTTGACGCTCTTGTGGCTCTTTTTTGTGCGAGTGCCGTCATTTCGACTGGAGCGGAGCGCAAGGAGAAATCTCACCCTCACGAGAAAGGAATGAATTCGACTCTTTCGGCGAGTGTGAGATTTCTCGCTGCGCTCGAAATGACGAGTAAAATAGTTTTGTTTAAAAGCTCCAACCGTAGAGCTATTACTAAAAAAACAATTTAAACTGGAGAAATAGAGCAGAATTTGCCGATAAAGATGAATGTATCGATAATTTGATATACAACGTCTTTGTCGAATGCGTTTTTTTAACATTATTATCATTGGTTTGCTGATCTTAAGCACGGTTTCCGGTTGCGAAATCATGCCGGTTACTCGTTTTAAACCGGTTATGCAAAACCCTTTTCCGCAACTCAAGACAGTTGCCGTTCTGCCGTTTCTCAATAAAACCGACAACTCGAACGTCAACGGCTCGGAAATCGCCCGTCTTTACGCCGAGGAACTCCAAAAAATTCCGGGATTCGACGTTCTTGCCGTTCGTGCCGTTGAAGAAAAAATGGCCGAATCCGGCTTCAATACCATTACAAATGCCGACGATGTCCGGCTTTTGGCCAAAATCCTCGGCGTTGAGGCCGTCGTGATCGGCCGGGTCAACGATTACGACTGCTATTACCCGCCGAAACTCGGGTTAACCGTCGAATGGTACGCCGCGAATCCGTACTTTTATCCTGTTCCGGCCGGTTACGGACTCCCCTGGGGGACCACCAAAGAAGAAGAAATCCCGCTGCCGATCGTTGCCGAAGCGGAACGGGAACTGGCCCGAGCCCAATTGGCAACCCAAACCCCGCTCGATCCCGAAGGGGAAGCGACCTACCAGGAATTTCTTGAAGCGAAACGGCAGCATTACCTTCGCTTAAAGCAAGAAGCGGAGCGAGGTTACGACCAGCAGGACGATCAAAACGGCGATGGTCAGCACCTTGATCCCGATGATCCGGATTACCAGCCCGTCGATCCTCAGGCGAAGCGATACGAACGGTTGCAGCAAGGGACGGTCGATCAGCAGCTCCTTTTTGCCTACGGCGGAAAAGCGCAGATCCCCCAGTCGATGCACAATGTCAAGCTAAACACACGAAACGCCGAATCGGTCAAGCGAAAAATCGCCGAGATGCTGGACGACGACAACGTCGGCGAAGTCGGACTCTCGCGGCCTTCGCCGATGCCGGGCGGGTTGCAAACTTCGGACTGGTTGGACCGGAATCCGACGACCGAGGTCCTTCAAAACGAGATGCATCGCACGAAAAAGCCGGATGTAACCGATCCTTTTACCGTTTCGGACACGGGCGCAGACGATGCCGATTTGCCGCCGGTTTTAACGAGTTGGAACCATCATCGAAACAAAGGACAGTCGGCTTCGACTTCGCAGAATCCGATTTCGCCCACCTTCCCGCCGAATGTCGCCGCCAATCCCGCAACGAATCCCGGATTCGCCGCAGGGCAGGTTTCGCCCCCGGCTGGAACAGGTTACGGAATTTTGATTCAGAACCCGAATCCCGACCCGAACGGTGGGGGGCAAACGATCTTCCTTTCGCTCGGACCGGACGGAGCCCCGATTGCGGCCTATTCCTACGACCCGGCGACGGGAGCGTTCGGGAGAGAGATTCCGCTTGCAGAACTCGGCATGGTTCCTTCGACTTTGCCGACAACGGTTCCGCCGATGCCGGATTATTATCAAATGATCCCCGGGGCACATTTGGGTGGGGGCAAAGTCGCCCTTGAGCCGCAAGCCTTCCCGGATTTGCCGGAAGATTGGCCCGATTCCCGAGGATTGATTCCGGACGGCCCGCAAACCGAGCGTTCGAAACAGCATATTCCCTCGAATGTTCCGATCATGTCGTTGACAAAGCATTACAGGGCCAACGATTCGGACTTTACCCAAGCGTTGGCGGACTTTGACTTTCATTTTCGGGACGATAAACGGGTCGGCGGTTGGCAGATGACGGTTTCCGACAAGAAAGCGTTTATCGCTTTCTGCTGCCGGATGCATATTTGGGAAATGTTCAGCAGCCGGGGCGGAGCCGGAAAATCCGAAACCGTCAAGCGAACCTGGAAAACTTGGTACGGAGGGCAGAGACCGTATTAGGCTTCAGGCTTCAGATTTTAGAATTTCATTTTCAATTATCAATTGTCAATTATCTATGTCCTGGAAGGGAAAAACGGGATATGTGTGCTCCCGGATTGAATTTTGAAAAAAATATGAAAGAACCGGTTGCTCCCGGAAGTGCGAGTGTCCGATATTACGAAGAGACGAGGTTGTTTAGCCGAGCGGCGAAGACGCCGGTGCCTTGCGGAAATAATATCACCCCGCGTTAACGCTTGGGGCTGGTATGTACGAAAAGTAAATCGTCCCCTCACACGAATTATCAATAAAAACGGAATAATTTCGGAAAACGGCAAACAAGGTCGCTTTCGAATCGTATAATCATTTAGTCTATTTTGCATTATTACGAAGGGTTAAAGGCCGTGAGTCAAGACATCAATGTATTAGCCTTGGTCAAGGGAACGGAACGCTACGTTTTTCTTTATAACGATTCCAATCGGGCGGAGACGCTCCGGGTGTTGGGGCGATATGCTTCGAATCCGGAATTGAGTTTTACCTGGTATGACGCGGCGGTTTTGAGTCAAAAAATCCGGCAGGAAAGCCAACAACAATCTTTTAATCCTCCCAACTTCGAAT
>JAVBSX010000071.1:0-6269 GCA_031556455.1 Thermoguttaceae bacterium | reverse complement strand
GACAATTCCTGGCCGAAGTTCCTGTTCCCTTACCCGCTGGACGAAAATTATTATCTCGTCTCCTGTCAACCGACCCCCGAATCCCCTTGGGGTATTTATCTGGTCGACGTTTTCGACAACATGCTCAAACTCCGCGAAGAGCCGGGCTATTTCCTGTTCGAACCGACGCCGGTCGTTCGCCGACCCGCCCCGCCGGTGATTCCGGACCGGACCGATCCGGACCAAACGGAATCGACCGTCTTTTTGACCGACATTTATATGGGGGACGGTCTCAAGGGTGTCCCGAAAGGAACCGTCAAGAAACTTCGAATCTTCGCCTACAGTTTCGGGTATCGGGGCATTGGCGGGCACGAATACTTTGGAATGGAAAGCTGCTGGGATGCCCGCCGGATTCTCGGCGAGGTACCGGTGTACGAAGACGGCAGCGCGATGTTTACGATCCCGGCCAACACGCCGATCGCGATCCAGCCGCTCGATGAGCAAGGTCGCGCTTTGCAGATCATGCGAAGCTGGTTCGTCGGGATGCCGGGCGAAACCGTCTCTTGCGTCGGCTGTCACGAACCGCAAAATATGGTGACACCCTCGAAATCGACGACAGCCCGGACGAAGGCTCCGACGCCGATCGAGCCGTTTTTCGGTCCGGAACGGCCTATGACCTTCGAGGCCGAGATACAGCCGGTGCTCGACCGGTATTGCGTCGGCTGTCATTCCGGAGCGGAAGACCAAAAGGGCCGCCCGAATTTCGCCGACACGAGCGAAGGGCCGAGACACTTTTCGAACGCCTATCACGCGCTCGCCCGATTCGTCCGGCGGCCCGGCCCCGAGAGCGACGTGCATATGCTCCGGCCGCTCGAATACCATGCTTCGACCTCCGAGCTGTTCCAGAAGCTCGAACGCGGGCATAACGGCGTCGCGTTGGACGACGCTTCGTTCCGCAAACTGTACGCTTGGGCCGATTTGAACGTGCCGCATTTCGGGACCTGGTTGGAAGTCGCCGAAGCCAATCACAAGAAGTCGAATGTCAACGTCGCCCAGATCAATCAGGTCAATCAACGATACGTCGAATTGAAGGATTTGTACGCCAACATCCGGCTCGATTACGAAGCGGATTCCTATTACGGATTAAAGGAGCGGGAAAAGGAAAAAATCGAATTTCTCGTTCCGAAAGAGCTCCCGGAAGCGGACCGTTCGGCTCCAAAAATTCCGAACTGGCCGTTCGACGGCGAAACGGCGAAAAAGATGCAAGCCGAGGGGGTCGTTTCGGTGCGGCAGACGATCGATCTCGGCGACGGGCTCGAATTTTCGCTGGTCCGAATCCCCGCCGGTCGGTTGGTTTTGGGGGACGAGAAGGGTAACCGGGACGAATTGCCGCGAGCCGAGGCCGTGATCGAAAAGCCGTTTTGGATGATGCCGCTTGAAGTTTCGAATGCCTTGTACAACCGGTTCGACCCCGGACACGATTCGCGTTACATCGATCAATGGAACAAGGACCATACGACTCCCGGTTATCCGGCGAACAAGCCGGAGCAGCCGGTGATTCGCGTCAGTTGGAACGAGGCACGGGATTTTTGTGTTTGGCTCAGCGCGAAGACCGGCAAAACGTTCCGGCTCCCGAGCGAGGCGGAATGGGAATGGGCGGCCCGGGCAGGGACCGCGACGCCGATGTGGTACGGCGAGTACGGGAGCGATTTCGCGGCGTTTGAAAATCTCGCCGACGAGAGCACGCGGCGGTTCGTGGTCGCCGGGGTCAATCCGCAGCCGGTCGATCATGCGGATTGGCAGGCGTTTTTGCCGCGAGCCGAGGGCATCAACGACGGGCAGATGATCGCGGAACGGCGAGGGGCGTACCAACCGAATCCGTGGGGATTGCACGACATGCTCGGCGGCGTTTCGGAATGGACCGCCTCGGACTACAAGCCGTATCCGCTGACTCCGAGCGCACCGGATTCCGCTCTGTCGAAGGTGGTGCGCGGCGGTTCCTGGAACGACCGTCCGCAGCAGTCCCGCGCGGGCATCCGCCGAGCCTACGAACCTTGGCAAAAGGTGCACAACGTCGGCTTCCGCGTGATTATGGACGAGTAGGACGGAAAAAAGAAGGTGCCCAAGAGGCCGCGCAACACGCGGAGACTCACATGCTCTTTCGGTATCGATTGATTCAATGGAGCTAGACGGACTTGAACCGACGACCCCCGCGTTGCAAACGCGATGCTCTCCCAACTGAGCTATAGCCCCGAAAACGAACGAAATTTTAACCGCAGCCCGCTCGTTTGGCAAGTGCCCGCGAGGTTCAGGACGGTTGGAAAATTCGTTTTGATCGCCGATACTTCTGGAAAAATTTCCAACAACGCGATCAGTCGCACCCGTTCACGCCCCTTGTTTTGTGGTTGTGTCTCGGAATCCTTTCGAAACAAAAGCCGGAAAGGAGCCGTACTCGGCGTATTGACGGTGTGTTGGCGTTCAATCTCAACACACCGTCAATACGCTGCGCTCCTTTCCGGCTTTTATTTCCGGCTGCGGCCTGGGCCTCGGATGCAGACAAGAGGTCTGCGGTCCAAATGTTCGTGAACGCTTACCAATCAAACTATGAGATCTGTTTTTTCTCTGAATCAATCAGCCTCTCTGGTTTGCTTTCCCTTCAAGAAAGGTTTAAAATGTAAGAATCGGTTCCGAAAATCAAGGAATTGACAACGCTCTTCTTGCCCACTTCGCCAATCTTGCCGCGGTCTGACACGCTGCCAATAATAACAATGATAAGACAACGCTTTCTTTTTCCTCTGTTGACGCTTTACCTCCTCACGAACATCGCCTGGGGGCAGTTGCCGCCGAGCTTGCACCGGATTTCGAAGGTCGACACCGCCGTCGATTGGCCCGAGAAAACGGTCGGGACCGTCGATTCGTGCGGCCCGGGGTTCGGGACCGCTTATTTCGCCAAAAACCGCGGCATCCTCTTGCAAGGGGACCCGGCGTTGAATCACAGGCCGCTCACCGTCGAGCTTTGGGCGAAAATCGATTCGGCTCAAACGTTCAACGTTCTTCTCGCCCATGAGCCGAAAGATTCCCCGCGGCATTGGGAACTGTACACCTATGCCGGGTCCGGGGATTTGGCCCTGTACCTGCCCGGGAACGGCAATGCCCAGGAAATCCGGACGGGAACGGCCCTCGCCGATGGGCGTTGGCATTACATCGCTCTGGTTCTCGATTCCGCGACCGCCGAACTGTACGTCGACGGCCGGCGTCTCGGGCAAGCGCCGATCGTCCGAGCCGATTCGCCGACCCCGGAAGGGACGCTATTCGCGATCGGCTCGCTCGTCGAACGCGGGCTGGCCTGCAACGGGGCGATCGACGAACTGCGAATCTCCTCGGGCCGCGTCCCGGTCGAATCGATCCCGCAAGAGCCGTTTCGCTGCGAAGACAACACGCTCCTGCTCGCTCATTTCGACCTCCCGGCCCATGGGAACGAGGCAAGCCCGCTCAAGTTTCCTCTCTCGGGAAAATTGGCGGCCAAAAATTCCCATTTCGCGGTCGATGATTACGACGCTTTTTCCCGGCTTTTCCCGAAAGGGGGACTTGAGATCGACGTCAAGCCGGGCGATAAGCCGCCGAAAAACATCCCGACGCTCAAGGTTTCGCCCGAGCGGTTCGCGGAACATTTGCGGGATTTGAAACTCCGTTCGATCAAGGCGGACGAATTTCGCGATGGGGTTTTCGCGAATTGGGGGGAACAGTTCGTCGATTTGGAGAAACGGATTTCCGGCGAAACGCCGCTTCCGCGCGGGGCCGCCGGACAGGTTTACGACGCGGCCGCACTCATTCTGCCGGAAGAAAAGCATCCGGCATCGATCGTCTTGCGGCAAAGCGGGCGGCTACTCGAATCGTTGCGAGCACGATCGGCCGAACAGCCCGATTCGGAACATGCCGCTCTCGCGATGTTGCACGACGATTGGACGCGGCTCAACCAACATTTCGCCGAACTCAAACGCGACGGAAAACCGTTGACGCCGGAAGATTATTTCGCGGCGTGCGGGCTGCGACGAAAAATCGTTTTCGCCGATTCCCGACTTCGCGAGATCGACCGGATTCTCTTTCTCGCGAGGGGATCGTACAGCGGCTCTCGGTTGACGAACGCTTCGAACAACGACCGGATCGGCGGGCATTTCGCGACGCAGAATTTCGGTTTCAACACGATTCGCGGCGGCGGGCTGTTCGCGATTTCCGGTTGGCGGGAGACGCATCCGACGATCACGAACTTGACCGAGGGTCGAAAAATCGCTCCGACCGCGACATGCAACCGGCTCGCCGGCCGGGAACTCGATTACGGCTCGTTTATGTCGCCGGATTTGAGTTTCGACGGCAAAACGCTGTACTTCGCCCATTGCGGCTCGCAAGAACACCGTTGGGTTTGGACGCCGGACACGAGTTGGAATCTGTTCAAAATGCAAATCGACGGGCGGGAGATCGAGCAGTTGACCGACGGGCCTTACAACGATTTCGATCCGTGCGAGCTCCCTTCGGGCCGGATTGCGTTCATTTCCGAGCGGCGCGGCGGGTTTATCCGCTGTTTCGGCGAAGACGCCGCGCTCCGGGTTACGACCTACGTTTTGCATAGCCTGAAGCCGGACGGGAGCGACGTTTACCCGATCAGCTTCTTTGAAACCAGCGAATGGCAGCCGAGCGTCGACAACAGCGGCATGCTCGTCTATACCCGTTGGGATTACACCGACCGGGAAAATTGTCTCGGCTCGCAATTTTGGACCTGCGCTCCGGACGGCCGCAACCCGAGAGCACCGCACGGGAATTATCCGCTGCCGCATCACACGTTCCCGGACAACACGCACGGCGATCATCGCTTCGGCAACTGCCCGGACGCCCCTTCGGCCTTGCCGCTGACCGAGATGCAAATTCGGGCGATCCCGAACTCGCATCGTTATGTCTTGACGGCCGCTCCGCATCACGGGGAGACCTACGGCTCGCTTTGCATCCTCGACTTGCGGGAAAAGGACGACAATCACATGAGCCAACTGCGACGGATTACCCCTTACGTGCCGTTCCCCGAAAGCGAAAGTCCCGGTCGCGGGCAGTACCGGTACTCGGCGCCCTGGCCGTTGGACGAAGACGTTTTTCTCTGCAATTCCTGGGAAGATTTGGTCGTGCTCGACCGGTTCGGCAACGAGGAACTGCTTTGCGAGCGGGAAATTTTGCCGATCGGCTACGACCCGCGACTGCGGCTTTCGGAACCGATCCCGCTTCGGCCGCGGCCTGTCCCGCCGCTCATTCCGCAACAGACGACCCAAGGGGAGGATTTCGCGGACGCGGATCACACGGCGACGGTCGGCATCATCAACGTCAACATCGCCGATTTGCCGTTGCCGCAAGACCGGCCGATCAAAAGGCTGCGGGTTTTGCAGGTCATTCCGAAGCCGAACCCCTGGATGGATACGCCCTGGATCGGCTATGCGACCGAAAATACGCCCCGGATTCCCCTGGGGACCGTTCCGGTCGAGGAAGACGGCAGCGTGTATTTCGAGGCTCCGAGCGGGAAGCAGCTGATTTACCAGATTTTGGACGAACACAACCGTGCGGTTCAAACGATGCGGGCGGTCTCTTACGTGCATCCCGGAGAGCGGCTGGTCTGTACCGGCTGTCACGAACCGACCTCGCAGAGTGCCGTCAACCCTTCGCAAATGCCGCTCGCGTTCCGCCGGGCGCCTTCGAAACTGGAACCGGAATGCGGGCCGATCGAGCCGGTCAATTACTACCGTTTGATTAAGCCGATTTTGGACGAAACGTGCAACACCTGTCACCAAAAAGAGCAAAAGGGGCCGCAAAACCTCGGATACGAAGAGTTGCGGCCTTACGTTTATTATTTTGCCGGAGGACTGCTCGGAACGACGACGATGTCCGGCCTACACGGCGGCTCGCGGTCGATCCCGGGCCGGATCGGGGCGGGCGGCTCGCGGTTGACGGAGATTCTGTTCGATGAGAATCACCGGGACGGGGTGTCGGACGAGGAGCGCGGCAAATTCATTCTTTGGATGGATGCGAACGTTCCCCGGCTGGGCGCTTTCCAAAACGAAGAGGCCCAAAAACGCGGCGAACTCGTTTGGCCGATCCTCGACGTCGACGCGACCTCTCGTTGAGCCGGGACCTGAGAATGTGTCTTCAAAGTGAAATCGCAGTAATAACAGCCCGAAACGTAGCGCAGCGCAGTGAGGGTTAGAAGCGTTAAATCCCTCACTGCGCTGCGCTTCATTTCGGGCTGCTATTCGAAA
>JAVBSX010000214.1:0-9125 GCA_031556455.1 Thermoguttaceae bacterium | reverse complement strand
GAAGACGTCGATGTTTTGGTTGTCGACAGTGCTCACGGACATTCGTCCAACGTGATTGAAACGGTGCGCCAAATCAAGAAACGTTGGGACATCGACGTGATCGCGGGCAACATCGCGACGCCCGAAGGGGCGAAAGCCTTGGTTGATGCGGGGGCCGATGCCGTTAAAGTCGGGATCGGGCCGGGTTCGATTTGTACGACCCGGGTCGTTTCCGGAGTGGGCGTGCCGCAGATCACCGCGATCAATCGGGCGGCGCATGCGGTCGCCGAATATGCTCCGCATGTTTCGGTGATCGCCGACGGAGGAATCCGGTATTCCGGGGACATTTCCAAGGCGATCGCGGCCGGAGCCCATGTCGTGATGATCGGAGGGCTTTTCGCCGGATTGGACGAAGCGCCCGGCGATTTGATCCTTTTCCAAGGGCGGACGTTTAAGGCGTACCGTGGAATGGGGTCGATGGGCGCAATGGTGCAAGGCTCCAGCGAACGGTATCGACAAAGCGATAGCGGTCAACCGGACAAGTTGGTTCCCGAAGGGGTCGAAGGGCGAGTCCCTTACAAAGGCACTTTGGGCCCGTTCGTGTACCAGTTGGTCGGCGGCCTGCGTGCCGGGATGGGCTACTGCGGAACGCAAACGATTGAAGAAATGCGAACGGAGACCCGTTTTGTCCGGATCACGGCCGCGAGTATGAAGGAATCCCATCCGCACGACATTGTCATTACCCAGGAAGCACCGAATTACAGCGTCGAAAGAGACGAAAGAAACTAGATAAAGCATAACACTTCAGCGTGGTCATTTCGACTGAAGCGTAGCGCAAGGAGAAATCTCGGCTGTGCCGGCCATTTCAACGTGGTTTGAATAGATTACACAACCGAGATTTCTCGCTACGCTCGAAATGACATTCGCTGAGTTTGTTTGAAAAACACGTTATCGCCGAATATTGCAAAGATGCCGCCTCCTCTTCGGCGACCGGCGTTTCGATAAAGTTAAAGATTTTTACTCATTTTCCACTTTCGGGGGAAAGGAATCCCGTATCATGAAGAACCGATTTTTGTCCGTTTGTTTCGTACTGGCCGTTGCCGGTTCAATGATGGGATCGGCCGCTTTCGCGGACACTTCGCTTCGTTGGAAAACGCCTAAGATCAATAGCGGACAGGCGACCGCCCAGCAAGCTTCTTTGGTAACACCGGCGCTGTTGCGCGAATCGAAATTCCAAACGGAAAACGGTCTCGTCGAGCAGGTTCGTTACCAGGTCGAACACGGAGCCGTGCCGCCCCCTGGTCCGTCCCGAACGGCGGAGATCGACACGTTTTATCCGGAATCGCGACCGCAGCCGAGAACGACGCTGCCGCTGACCCCGCCGATGCCGGAAAGCAAGCTGTTCGACGATTCGCTCCAGACTCCGAAATCGCTCGAAGACTTCGACAAAGAGCCGATCATTTTTGAAGATACCGGACAACCCCGGAGCGGTGTTCGGCCGCAAGCCGTCGAGATCAAGTGCCCGGAATCCGGCTCGCTCAAGTCGCTGCACGACATCGGCTACAGCATCAAACTCGACAGCACCGGAGAACGGCCGAAAGAATGCGGACTCGGCGAGACCGTTTTCCCGCAGCGGAATTGGAACCGGATTTGCTTTATGTGGAAGGCCTCGGCCTTGTGCCATAAGCCGCTTTATTTCGAGGACGAAGCCCTCGAACGGTACGGGCACACCTACGTTCGGGAAGAGTTCCAACCGATCATTTCCGGACTGCACTTTTTCCTGACGATTCCCGTTCTGCCTTACAAAATGGGGATCAATCCGCCTTGCGAGTGCATTTACACCTTGGGGCATTACCGGCCCGGGGACTGTGCTCCCTACATGCTTGATCCGCTGCCCCTGTCGGTTCGGGCCGCGTTGATCGAAGCGGCCGTGATCGTCGGCGGCGTCGCGATTTTCCCGTAAGCGTTTTTGCAATCGAAAACCAAAAGGCCGGAGATGTTGATGCGACATCCCCGGCCTTTTTTGTTTTAGTGATCCTCACGCAAAAATCGAACACGTCAAACAGCAGCCCGAAGCGTAAGCGCCGGGTTGGCCTCGCATTTCCGCATTGGATAACCGGGCGCTGACGCTTCCGGCTGTTGCCCTGTCCAAATTTTTTGTAAAGATCAGTAAAACGGACAAACGAAATGAGCCGCAAGTTACTTCGGAGTACCGACTACACTTACGGCTCATTTTTGACGAACACGGTCTATTGCCTGTTCAAATCATGTATCGAGGTATTCGCTGAACCAGAGGGCCCCGAGCGGGAAGCCCCCTTCGACCATGCTCTTGACGACCGGGTCGTCGCTCGCCCGACGGATCGAGGCGAAGCCGTCTTCTCCCTTTTCCAAAACCCAGACCTCGTTCGGGGAAAGAGCGTCGACCAAATACGGCTGGTGCGTGGTGATAAAGAATTGCGAATCCCCGCCCCGCTCGGTATGCAAACGAATTTCCTCGACAAAGGATTGCAGCAATTTGTGATACAGCCCGTTTTCCGGCTCCTCGAAACAGATGAACGGCGCCGGGTTCGGATCGGAGAGAAGCAGCATGTAGGCGAACAGCCGCAGCGTGCCGTCGGAAATCTGCGAAGCGTAAAACGGGTCGTTGAAGCCGTGATTGTTGAAGCAAAGCAGCAGCCGACCGTCTTCGGTCGCCTTCGTCGAAATCCGGGAAATGCCGGGAATCTTCGCGGCAACCCGTTGCACGATTTCCTGGAACCGCTCTTTGTGTTCCCGCTCCATGTACTGGACGACGTTCGCCAGATTATCGCCCCGGGTATTCAAATGCTTTTGCGGGCCGACCGAGGGAAGTCCCCGGGCGGCATCGGGAGTGAAATAGCAGAGAAACCAGCCGTCGAGATATTCCTTGAACGCAACGATGTCCGGGTACTCCGTCAAATTCCCGAGCGTCGCGAGGGCGAGCCTGCGTTTGTCGGCGAGACTGATGTCGCCGACCATTTGTTCGTGGGAGCGGAGCACTTTCCCGCGACCGGATTGGACGAAAAAGTTCAAACTGCCGGAATCCGGAGCCTCGGCTCCCGGCGGCCGAAGATGCGAGAGCGTTTCGGAGAAAACGAACGGAATGCCGTACTCATCGGCGGCGATCACGAGCACGTAAAGCAAATCGCCGTACTTGATGTTGAATTCCAGTTTGCCGTCGGAGCCTTGGGAGACGATTTTCGGGAACCCGCCGCGCGAATCGCAAGCCTGCTCGACGCCAAAGCGGAGCGAATCGACGAGAAACCCGAAAGCGTCGAAAAGCGTGCTCTTGCCGAAACCGTTTTTGCCGATCACGACGGTCAACGTCGTCAACGGGCTCGCGGAAACGCTTTGCGGTTCTTCTTCCGGTGTCGACAATCGCGGCTGGACCAAACCGATCTCGACATCCTTGAGAACCCGATAATTCCGAACCCGAAAGCCTTCAATCATGACAAGTGAGGAGTGGGAAGCGGCGGCTTAGCAGTCAGTGACTTAGCAGCTTAGCAAATCTTTCTTGTAACCGTTCACAACGATGATCCCGGAATCACGAACTGACTTCGTTTTCGAATAAAAGCCGGAAAGGAGCGTAGCGCATTGACGGTGTGTTGAGATTGAACGCCGGTTGGCATTTGAAACCCAACACACCGTCAATGCGCCGAGTACGGCTCCTTTCCGGCTTTTATTCTTGGCTTCGCCGCGCGGTCCAAATGTTCGTGAACGGTTACTCTTTCTTCTAAGCTGCCAAGCCGCTGAACGCTAAGCCGCTACTCCAAAATTAGTATTTTCCGAATTCTTTGTCGTCGAGATGAATCGTGATTTCCATATCCTTATCGTCCGGCACTCCGCCCCAGCCGGACGGATGGGAGTGCAAGGACGGGTCGCTCGCGACGGCCGGTGCCGCGGCGGTCGGGGCTTTCTTCGCGACGGCGGGAGCCGGTTTGGGGGCTGTCGCGACGGCGGGAGCCGGCTTCGGAAGCGGTTTCGCGGCGACCGGTTCGGGACCGAGGTGTATGACGACCTCGTCTTTCTTAGGTTGCGCCGGAACGGCGACCGGTTTCTTTGCGACCGGGGATGCAGGCTTCGCGGCAGCGGGCATCGGCTTCGCGGGATGCGCGAGCGGCGCGGCGGATTTTGGCCCACTCGAGACCTTCCCATCATAAACGGGCGCGGGGGATTTCGCAACAGGCGTCCGGACAGCGGGCCGGGCGTTCGGATCCCGCAGTCGGAATTGTCCGACGAGCGATTGCAAGACGTTGGCCTGGGAACTCATTTCGCGAGAGACGCTCGCGGTTTCTTCGGCACTGGCCGTGTTTTGCTGCGTCACGGAATCGATTTGCTGGAGCGCTTGGGCGACCTGGGCGACCCCTTGAGCCTGATTGTTGCTCGCGGTCGCGATTTGACCGATCAAATCGGCCGTTTGGCTCGAATGTTCCAGAATTTCGCGGAGGGTTTCCGCCGTCTGCATCGCGATTTCCGCCCCGTTTTGAATCTGTTTGTTGTTCTGTTCGATCATCTGGGTCGTTTCCCCGGCCGCCTTGGCACAGCGGGCCGCGAGGTTCCGCACCTCTTCGGCGACGACGGCGAAACCTTTCCCGTGCACGCCCGCCCGGGCCGCTTCGACGGCGGCGTTGAGCGCGAGCAAATTCGTTTGGAACGAAATGTCGTCGATCACCTTGATCACTTTTTGGACATCGGACGCGTTTTTCGTGATCGATTGCATCGACTCGACCATCTTGTTCATCATTTCCTGCCCATTGGCGGCCGCCGTGTTCGTTTGTCGGGCCAAGGTGTCGGCTTCCCCGGAATTCTGGGCGTTTTTGCCCGTTTGGCCTCCCATTTCGCTCATCGTCGCGCTGATTTCTTCCAGCGCCGAAGCCGATTGCGTCGCTCCCTGGGAGAGGCTGTCGCTGGCACTGGCAACCTGGGCGGCCCCGGTCGCGACCTGGGACACCGATTCGTTGACGTTGTGCAGGGCGGCGTTGACCTGATCGAGCATCCGGGCGATGTTCCGGTTCATTAAGTCCTTTTCCCCCTTGACTTGCATTTGCAGCGTCCAGTTCCCTCCGGCCAAAGCCTCGGCCGCGCTTGCGACGGCCCGGAATTCGCCGAGCACCTGATCGGTTGCGCGAACCAATTCGCCGATTTCGTCGTTTCGCTTGAGGAGCTTCGCGTCCAAGGCGACCTCGAGGTTTCCTTCATTGGCCAGGACCGCGAGCGATTTCGCGACCGATTTCGTTCCGTAGGTCAGGTCCGAGGTGATCCAATACCCCATAGCAATGCCGAGCAGCAGGGCGATTGCACAGGCTCCGATGATCAACCAACTCGCGAACTGCCGGGCGGTATAGGCGGCCGCGGTATATTCTTTGACGTTCTCTCCCGCTTTATCGATGAGATCGCTTTCCTTGACGATTGCCTCATTGAACGCCGCGATTTGTAGATTCCGCAGGCGGACCTGCTCTTCGACCGCCGTCATGTAATCGGAAGACTGTTTCCGCCAAGCGTCCAGTTTTTGGATCACTTCGGAAAGCAGGGCCTTGTCGGTTTCATTTCCGGTAAACTTTTTCTCTTCCGATCGGAAAAGATTGATCGCGAGATCCAGCTCGTTGTAAAACCTCGTCTTGATCTTTGCCGCGGCATCGGGATTCGCAGCGCCCAGGAAATCGCGAACATAACGGCGAACTCCCTGATAAGAAGCGAAGGCATCGGCAATCACGACGAAACTTTCGACGTTTTCAGAAGGAACGACTTTTTCGGCGGAGTCCGCGGCAACCGGTCGGGCCGAGGCTGCAAAATTCGAACGGTAGGCCTCGACGAACTTGTTCAAGGCCGCATCGGCCGCCGCTCCGGCCGCGGAACGGGTTACCGCAGCAGCTTGAACGGTTCGGATTTGTTTCGACAAATCGTTATCGGCCTTGATCGCGAGCTCGACGGCGGCGACCGCGTCCGAGGCCGCTTTTCGCATCGCGTCGTTCTCCTGTTCGGAAAGTTGCTTTGCCTTGGTGATGTGTTCCAGGGATTTCGTGTTTTTTTCCGTCGATATTTTGTCGTAATCTTCGTTGCCGCTCATCATGTAATCGGTGGTCGAATTGATCGATTCGGTCGAATACTGCTGGGACAGGTTCGCGTTTTCCGAGATGAGAAGCGCCTCCGTGATGTTATCAAGCGAAAATGACATTTCCTTAATCCCGATCCAACCGCCGAGACCGACGAGCAGCGCGAGAAAAATCGTCAAAGCGAAACTGACAAACAATTTTTTTCCGATGGTCATTCTACCGAACATGGTTTTTGGATTCCAAAAAATAAATGGATGAGATTGTTGCGAGCGAAATATCGAGCGCACTCGTTGAGCCGAGCGGCGCAGACGCCGGAGCCCAACGGGAACCAGCGTATTCTTACAAACTTAGCTTACCCGGAAGGTTTCGTTGGTTATTGAACGATAAAATTTGCAGCCGTTTTCTTTTTTGACCCACAAAAGTACTGAAAGTAACGAATATGCCGAACAGGTGGGGTTGTCAAGAAAAAAGAGACTATTGCATAAAAGTAGAAGCTTCTCTTCGCCCCGGAGGGGAGCAATGTCCATACCCCTCGGTTTTAACCGGGGATAGGGAGTCGTTCCCTTTTTTTAGCCCCAACTTGGATTGGTGTTCTCGCAATTTCCGACTTGCATCCCCTGTATTCAGCCTGTAAGGCTGGAGCGTAACAGCCCAGGGCAAAGCGAAGCGACGCCCTGGGTTATGGACCGAACAAACACGCGGCCTGTAAGGTCGCCGCAAAGCCGACCCATGCGGCGGCCCTACAGGCCGCAAGTCGTGCCGAGTCGTTCGCGCCCCAGGGCGACGGCGGGTACGCCTTTGCCCTGGGCTGTTACACATCGGCCTTACAGGCCGGGGAAACCGGGGAACGCCAGCCTCGAACTGCCGTTGAGAACCGACCCTCACGAGGGTTGGAAATCCCGCCTTTCGGCCGAATTTTCAAATAACCGCGAACGGTTACCCATTTCCCTTCGCTTGCCGTTTTGATCATTGTCTTTCCTATTTTCCCTATATTTTACCTTTTCCTCACAAAACATCAGTGGGGGCCAATTATGTTGTTTTTTTTCGAGAATTCCAACAATATTTTCTAAGATTTTGAAAAAATCCTATAAAATAAAAAAAGGTAGCACTCCGGACCGGGCCGTTTTTCCGTTCGGTTCGTAGTACATGCAACAACACCGGCGTCTTCGCCGCTCGGCTAAACCGAACAATTTACAGTTCCGCTCATAAATTTTGGCCCTTGATTTTCAAGACGTAGCGAAGCGTAGTCTCAAAAATCGAGGGATCGCGAGTGTTCGTGTTACAAACTAAGTCAAGTTTTTCGCGCAGACTAAAAATATTGTCATTGAAAAAGCCATGTCAAAAAATACTCTTCTGATCATGATGTTCCTGATCGCCTCGGTTGTCCCGATCGCGGGAACGGAGGCGGCGGTCGGCGACTGCTTGACCCGGCTCTGGGGTGGGGCGAATCAGGAAACAACGTATTCGCCTCCTTACCCTCAGGATGTTGAGGTTACAAACCGCGGACTAGTCTCCCCCCAGGCTCAACCGTTCGTCGCCCCTTCGAATCAGGCTTACCTCACGGCCAGCCCGTTGAAAACGGAAATGGTCCAACCGACCACGTATCAACAGGTTACGGCGATGCAGCCGGAAGTGTCCAAGGAATGGTCCTATTCCCGGATCAAATCGGTTCAATACAAACCGGTTCAATCAATCGATCCGTACACGGGCAACGTTTCGACGACCTATCGAGCGGAGGAAAGCCAATCGCTGCTCCCCTGGTTGCACCAAAAAGAGGTCGTCCGTTACCAACCGGTTACGGTCAACGTCCCGGTCGCACCTGTTCCGGTCGTTCCGAGCTCGACGGTCGTCCGCGCGAATTACGCGGGACCGGTCTCAGGAACCGTTTCGCAAGTCGGCTATTCCGCCGGCTATTCGTATAACCCTTGCGATCCGTGCGCGACGATGATCACGAATCCGTGCGGCGGTTACATCGAGACGATCCCGCCCCAACCGGTCGACGGCACGGGCGAGTTTTCGCAAGGGGCCGCGAGCACGAGCTCGACGGTGATCGGCCCGAATCTCGGTCGTACCAACCGTTCTTCGGGACCGATTCCGAATTACGGAACGCCCGGAATGATCTCCTCGGACGAGACGTCGAACGGCTCCTATGCCCCGATCGCCCCTTCGTCCGCGGCGGCCGACCAAGTGCCGGTCGTACAGCGGAGCGAATCCCGAAAGGTGGTTTCGGAGTTTGAAATCGTCGAACCGGCCGCCCAGCCGTTGCTGACGGTTGCCGTCGTCGAGTCGGGCACCGGGATCAAACCGCTCCGACCGTTGCCCGATGTTTTGGGTTCCGAGAGCAAGCAGGTCGCGGAAAAGAAGCCGACGGATTCGGCCGACGAATTGGACCCGGAGCTCGCCAAAAAGCAGCCGGAACCGGTTCGCGCGAAACCGTTGGTCCAATCGCCCGCCCCGGCGGCCCCGGCCCCAAAAAAAGATCCGCTCGTGATCGGTCTCCCCGAGACCGACGATACGGTTGCGAAGCCGACCGTCGCACCGACCCGGATCCCGCTCAAGTATTACCCGCTCGGGTTTACCAATTAGGACGAGATGCTCGAAGACGCTTAACACTTCAAAAAGAAACCGCAGCCTGAGGTCGCGGTTTTTTCGTTTGGCTTCATCACCACCGCCTCCCGATGGTCGGCTCCCGCACCTAAGGACCAGCGAAACGTCCGCCGAATGCTCCGGGATGCCACAGGGAACGCATTCCCAGTAAACGCGTTTGAGGTTTATGACCTCCGCGTAACAATTGAGGCGAAGCTCCAAACACGACCCTCGCTTTCGTCGCTTCGCTCAGGAAGCCCCTTGGCTCATTTTTTGTGCAGAGCACGGTATTTCGCCGAGGGTGGAGGTGATCCCCTTTTTATAGTAGCCGCGGAGCCTTTTTTTCGTTTCTGGGTATTTACTTTACTCCAGTGTATTTCCCGCTAAAATAGGCGGGTATGGAAGATTATCCGCTCAATGTCATGGAAATGGAAAGCCGATTTTCGACGGAAGAGGCATGTCGGGATTATCTGTTCCGATTGCGTTGGC
>JAVBSX010000187.1:0-13205 GCA_031556455.1 Thermoguttaceae bacterium | reverse complement strand
CCATCGGACGATCGCCCCGGGCCCCTTCTCGTCGATGAGGACCCATTCCTTCCGACCGTCGTTCGTCTCTTCGCGAACGAACTGCGAGGCATCGGCGTTGGCGAACCAGTTTTCGGTCGGACTCTTGGACGCCCGATCGTAACTGCTCGCCTGCTTGCAGGTATAGAACGGATCCGGAAACCGCGTGATCGCGTTACGGTCGACCATTTCGTCCAACAGCGACGAGAGCGACACGTTCGTCGCGAACGCCCCCGTCGCCGAAAGCGACAAAGCGGCGAACAAAAGAACAATAACCCATTTCTTTCGCATGAGATTTTCTCCTGAAAAAATTGTTGACCCCAAAATAACGTTGATTCGTAATTGAGCGTACAAGACAACGAGCCGGGGGCTGTGCCCCCGGTTTGTCCCACTTTTGAGTTGTTATCGTTTCTCGTTGTGAACGAAACCGGGACCGTAGGTCCCGGCTCGTGAGTCAGCTGGTCATTTCACGACCCGTTCGTTGATCCAATCGGTGTGAAACGGCCCTTCGCCCGGCTTGTCGGTCCGCTTGTACGTGTGCGCCCCGAAATAATCGCGTTGGGCCTGCAACAAATTCGCCGGCAAATTCGCGCTGCGGTACCCGTCGTAATACGCGAGCGCCGACATAAACGCCGGGACCGGAATGCCGAGATCGACCGCCGTCTTGACGACGTTTCGCCAAGCGTCCTGAGCCGATTCGACGGCGTCCTTGAAATACGGGTCCAACAGCAGATTTTCCAACGCGGGGTTCTTTTCGAACGCTTCGCGAATCCGTTCCAAAAAGACGGCGCGAATGATGCAACCGCCGCGCCAAAGCATCGCGATCGGCCCAAAATTCAGCGGCCAATCGTACTCTTTCGCCGCCGCCTGCATTTGAACGTACCCCTGGGCGTAGGAAACGATCTTCGAAGCGTAAAGCGCTTGCCGGACCTGGGCGACGAACTCTTTTTTGTCCCCGGAATACGCCCCCTTCGGCCCGGGCAGAATCGCACTCGCCCGGTCCCGGGCATCTTTAAGCGCCGAAAGGCAGCGGGCATAGACCGCTTCGGTGACCAACGTGCTCGGCGACCCGACGTCGAGGGCAAGCTGCGACATCCATTTTCCGGTCCCTTTCGCCCCGGCCGTGTCGAGAATCAGGTCGACTAAATACTTTCCGGTTTCCTTATCCTTGACGGTAAAAATGTCCCGCGTGATTTCGATCAGGTACGAATCGAGTTCCCCGCGATTCCATTCCGAAAAGACATCGAACAGCTGTTCGTTCGAATATCCGAGCGCGTTTTTCAGCATCCAATACGCTTCGCAAATGAGCTGCATGTCGCCGTATTCGATGCCGTTGTGCACCATTTTGACGTAATGCCCGGCTCCGCGCGGGCCGACCCATTCGCAGCAGGGAATATCGGCTTTCGGGCCGACCTTCGCCGAGATCGATTGGAAAACGTCCTTGACCAGCGGCCAAGCCTTTTCGCTGCCGCCTGGCATCATGCTCGGACCTTTGCGAGCGCCCTCTTCCCCGCCGGACACGCCGGTCCCGATGTACAGGAGCCCTTTCGATTCGACGAATTTCGTGCGACGTTCGGTGTCGCGGAAATGCGTGTTGCCGCCGTCGATGATCACATCTCCCGGTTCGAGCAACGGCAATATCTCTTCGATCACGGCGTCGATCGCGGCGACGTTCGGGTAAAGCGCGATCTCCGGAGCGGGAACGGCGTCTTTCGATTGGATCATGAGCATCACCTTTTTCGGCCGTTTCAGCTGGGCGACCAAATCCTTGAGCGAATGCGTGCCGATGAGTTTGTCCCCTTTCGATTTCGATTCGGGCGAGTTCATGAAATCATCGACCTTGCTCGTCGTCCGGTTGAACACCGCGACGTTGAATCCGTGATCGACCATGTTGAGGACGAGGTTTTGGCCCATCACCGCGAGGCCCATGAGACCGATATCGTACTTGCCGGACATTGTGCGTTTCCTGTGTTGAGGTATGATATACCGTAGCCGGTATGGGCAGTAGGCTTCGCCCTCTGTCAAACCGCGGCCTCGTTGGGCCGCTACCGTATTGAAGACGGGATTTTTATACCGGCTTGAGTATAAGATGGGAAAAATCGAAAAACCGAATATAGCAGATCGGCGTTTTTATCTCAAGAACATGCGCGGCGATTCATTATTCTGTAATATTTCGGACGCATAACGTTTTCGTCATTTCGACTGAAGCGCAGCGCAAGGAGAAATCTCACCCTCGCGAGCGGGCCGGAATTCCGACTCTTTTGGCGAGGGTGAGATTTCTCGCTTCGCTCGAAATGACGGTTTCCGGACTTTTTCGGAAAACGAAACGGCTGAAATAATTCTTAATTCATAATTCTTAATTCATAATTCTCCCAATGTCTCCCTCTCCGAATTTCGAAATTCTTTACGAAGAAGGCCCCGTGCTCGCGGTCAACAAACCGTCCGGGCTGCTGACGCAGGCGCCGCCCGGGATCGACTCGCTCGAAATTCGGGTCAAGCAATACCTGAGCGAAACGGAAAACCGACCGGAAACCGGATACCTCGGTGTGCCGCATCGGCTCGATCGCCCGGCTTCGGGGGTGATTCTTTTCGGCAAACATTCCCGGGCGACCCGACGCCTGTCGGAACAGTTCGAGGCCCGGCAAATCGAAAAAACATATTGGGCCTGTACGCAAGGAAATATTGAAGCCGATTCGGGGACCTGGACCGATTACATTCGAAAAGTGCCGAATCAGGCCCATGCCGAAATCGCCTTGCCGATCGACCCGCTCGCGAGGGAAGCGGTCTTGCATTTTCGGGTGCTCGGCCGTTTTTCTTGGGGAACCTGGCTCGAAATTCAGTTGGAGACGGGCCGCATGCACCAGATTCGGCTACAGGCTTCTTCCCGCGGTTTTCCGCTGCTGGGGGACGCCCAATACGGCTCGACAGTGCCGTTCGGCCCCGAATTCGAAGATGCTCGGCTTCGGGCTATCGCCCTGCATGCCCGCTCGATCGCCTTCAACCATCCGATGAGTCGCGAGCCGGTCGCGCTCACGGCCCCCGTCGCCAAAATTTGGAACGAATTCGTACCGTAGCACAAAGTCGGCGAATTGGGTTTCGAGAGAAAATACAAAACCGTGTCATTTCGAGCGAAGCGAGAAATCTCACCCTCGCCGAAAGGGGGGGGAATTCCGGCCCTCGCGCGAGGGTGAGATTTCTCCTTGCGCGTTGCTCCAGTCGAAATGACGTCGTGTTTTTTGGCAAAGGCTTTTTTTCGACTTTGCAATAGTCGGTCTCTCCTTCACAAATCGCTCGGATCGATCATAATATCCGTTGAGGAGAGCATTGTTAATGACATTCGACGAAATTCGGGGCTGGTTGTTGGAAACCGACCCTGCCCAATTGGAATCGCTCTGGGCTGCGGCCGACCGAACCCGCGCGGAAAATGTCGGCGATCAGGTTCATTTGCGCGGCCTGATCGAAATTTCGAACATTTGCCGCCGCCAATGCCTGTACTGCGGCATTCGGGCAGGCAATGCGGGCATACATCGATACCGCCTGACCGAAGACGAAGTGTTGAATTGTGCCCGAACGGCCGCGAAATTCGGATACGGCTCGATTGTGATCCAATCCGGTGAGGATTCCGGTCTCGACGCCGCTTGGGTTGCCGAAATCGTGCGAAAAATCAAAACGGAAACCGACCTCGCGATCACCTTGAGTTTGGGAGAACGGTCCGACGCGGATTGGATCCTTTGGAAACAAGCTGGCGCCGACCGGTATTTGCTCCGATTTGAGACCTCCAACGCCCGACTTTTCAAGGCGATACACCCGCCGACGGCAAGAAATCGCAACGGTTCCCCAACCGAGCCGGAAGAGCCGAGGGTTGACATGTTGCGCAAATTGCGGGGTTTGGGATACGAAATCGGCAGCGGCGTGATGGTTGGAATTCCGGGCCAAAGTTATACCGATTTGGTTAATGATCTTCAGCTGTTTCGTGATCTTAACCTCGATATGATCGGTCTCGGCCCGTTTTTGCCGCACCCGAACACACCGCTCGGCCAACTTTTTGAATCCGATCCTGAAACGGGCACCTACAAACCGGGCCAACCGACCGAAGAGCAACGCCTTTTCTTTGAGAAGAACGGCTTATATGCATTGAGTTCGAAAGACCAAGTGTCCTCATCAGAGCTGTTGGCGTTCAAAATGATCGCGCTCACCCGATTGCTGTGTCCTCGTTCCAACATTCCCAGCACGACGGCTATCGCGACGATCAACGGTCAAAACGGGCGAAAACTGGGGCTTTCCCGAGGGGCCAACGTTGTCATGCCCAACCTGACACCCCTACAATATAGGAAGGACTACGAAATTTACCCCAACAAGGCGGCAACGCAGCAGACGCCGGAGCAGACGCATGAGCAGGTGTTGCGACATTTGAGCGAAATCGGCCGGACCCCGGGCATCGGACGCGGCGATTCGCGCGTGTACGCGAATTAAGAATTAAAAATCAGGAATTAAGAATGGTGAGGTTGTCAATCGCTGTTCGTTTCATCATTTTTTGCAACGCTTTGGCGGTTTGGCAGTTTTCGTCATTTCGACTGGAGCGTAGCACAAGGAGAAATCTCACCCTCGCGAGTGAGGATGTACTCTAACTCTTTCGGCGAGGGTGAGATTTCTCGCTTCGCTCGAAATGACGAGGGATGTTTTTTCGTAAGCCTCAAAAAGCTGAAGAAGTACCATTAAACTATTACGCAGATGATTCGAAAACTTTCCGATATGAAATGTTTCAGCAACAGTCCTTGTGATTTCGTCGATGAGGCGAAGTTCGGAGAATTGTTGCGTATCACTCCCGATCCGGGCCGGATCGGGGAGATCATTGACAAGGCGTTGGAAAAAAAGCCGCTCGAATTGGAAGAGACGGCCGCCCTGCTCGCCGCCGATGCGCCGGATCAGGTCGAGCGGATTTTCGAGGCCGCCCGGCAACTCAAGCGCGACGTCTACGGAAATCGGATCGTGCTTTTCGCGCCGCTCTATATCGGCAACAAATGTATGAACGATTGCCGGTACTGTGCGTTTCGGGCCAGTAACCCGGCCCAGATTCGTCGAACGCTCGACAATACCGAAATCGACCGCGAAGTCGAGATCATGCTCGACCAGGGACATAAGCGGACGATCATCGTTTTCGGCGAGCATCCCGATTACTCGCCGGAATACATCGCCGATTGCGTCCGGCACATTTATACGATCCGCAAAGGCAATTCGTCCCTGCGGCGGATCAACGTCAACGCCGCTCCGCTCGATCACGAAGGTTACAAAATCGTCAAAGAGGCGGGGATCGGCACGTACCAGGTTTTTCAGGAAACGTACCATCGGCCGACCTATGAGAAAATGCACCCGGCGAAAACGCGGAAGGGGGATTTTCTTTGGCGGCTCGATTCGCACGCCCGAGCGTTGGAAGCCGGGACGGACGACGTCGGGATTGGTGCGCTCATCGGCTTGCACGATTGGAAGTACGAGACGCTCGGGCTGGTCGCTCACGCGATTCATTTGATGCAACATTACAACATCGGCCCGCACACGATCAGCTTTCCGCGGATTCGCCCGGCGAGCGGGGTCGATTTGGCCGAGGTCCGGGAAAACGACGCGAGCGATACCGATTTTCTGCGGCTCATCGCGATCCTGCGACTTTCGGTGCCGTACACCGGGCTAATTTTAACGGCCCGGGAACCGGAGCATATTCGGCGGGAAGCCCTCGGTTTCGGCGTCTCGCAGATCGATGCCGGGAGCCGGATCGAAATCGGCGGCTATGTCGATTCGCAAACGCACAAAGCCCAGACCCTGGAAAAGGAGCAGTTCCAACTCGGCGATGTCCGGTCGTTGGACGATGTCGTCCGGCAGCTTTTGGAAGACGGCTACATTCCGAGTTTTTGCACCGCCTGTTACCGGCTCGGGCGAACCGGGCAGGTTTTTATGGAATATGCGATTCCCGGGTTCATTCAAGACCTCTGCACACCGAATGCCCTTTCGACGTTGGAAGAGTACTTGGTCGATTACGCCTCGCCGCCAACCCGCGAGCTGGGCGAACAGGTGATCGCCCGGAGTTTGAGCGAAATCCCGAACGAAGCCCGGCGAAAGACGCTGATCGACAAGATCGACCTGATCAAAACGACGCAACAGCGGGATCTGTTTTTCTAAAGCGGTTCGGTTTGGTGATGCCCAATTGCATTATTTCAACCGTATGGTGATTTTCGTCATTTCGACTGAAACGCAGCGTAAGGAGAAATCTCACCCTCGCGAGTGGGGCAAAATCCGGGCCTTTCGGCGAGGGTGAGATTTCTCGCTCCGCTCGAAATGACGGTTGCGGGACTTTTTTGGCAAATAACAACGGCTGAAATATTGCAAATTTTCTTCTTTCTCGAAGGTCGATTTTAACCTCGTACTGGAACGCCTCTCGTTTTTATTGTACGATTCTTGAAAGAGGCTCTCGCCGCCGAGGGCTCGATTCTTCAAATTTTCTCCCGAAAGGAAAAAACATGCGACGCATTGGCCGAATTCCGGGAAACGCGGGGCAGCAAGCCCGGCCGCTTACGACGATCCGCGACGCCTTCCGGACGGCGTCGGTCTTCCTGTTCGCTTTGTTCCTGAGCCTCTCGACGGCGTTTTGCGAGGAGGAGAAAAACCCGGCCGTTGAAAACGACGTCGCGAATCCCATCGAATCGTACCGCGTCGACAAACGTGTTTCGGAATTTTCGGCGGACCTCGATTTTTCCGCGGACCTTGTCGACCTCTCGACCCCCGAGTCGGCCTATGCGCTCGGGAACCGGATCATCGCCGGAAACGAGGCGGACAAAATCGGGCGGCTCCGCCAATACTCCGAGGGGATGATCGTTCCGAAAGAAATCGAGCAATGGGTCAAGAGCATGCCTCTGAAAACAAGGGGTGCGTTGAAAACCGCGACCATTTTGCAAGTCTTCGTCTCCAAGGACAGAATCGCGATGGTGGTTGCCGAAGTCGTCAAAGGGAAAGAGTACAACAATCGCATCTTCGTCAAACAAGACGGACGCTGGTTCAACGTCGGCGGCAGCGGTTTGTTCAAGGGAAAATCGGCCGAGGAGGTCGTTAAGATGCTCGACGAGGCTTTCGTCAGGCTCGCGGACCGTTGGGACAACGAAAAGGAAAACGGGGATTGGAAAACGCCGGATAAGACCGGGCACACGCATCTCGCGAGTTTCGAACCCGCCGGTGATTTCAAACCGGCGGGTCCCCAAGAGTTGCTGAATAAACTGAGCGGCCCGCTCTTCAAGCGAAAAAATATCATGACGGGCTATTTCCGAGCGGAAGGGACAGGCTCGAACATGGTTGGTCGGATCTGCACGAACAATCCGGAGGTTCTCCGCGAGGTTTTCAAAGAGTCGCCGCAATTGCGTTTGCTCAAGATCGAGCCGCTCAACGAAAGGCTTTTCGAGAAACATGTCGGCGAAAAAACCGCCGCCCAACCGCCGCCGCTCGAGGGTGTGGATGCGGGCACGGACGGAGGGTATGCAACACCGAAAGAAGGTTATACGCACATCATCGTTTTTGGCCCGAGAGAAAATTTCCAGCCGATGGGGGCGGCGGATTATCTGAGCATTATTAATCCCCGGCTTAACGAATTCGGCATCCGTGCCGGTTATTTTCGCAGTTTCAACGAAGACGGCAGACTGATCGCCTATAACCTGACTTCGACGCCGGAAAAGTACGAAAAACTGGTTGAATCGATCCCGCAACTCGAATATCTCAAAACGGTGCGGCTCACGAAGGCGATGTTCGAGAAATATGAAAACACCAAATCGGACTCGTTCAAGAAATAATCGGGACCTGCATTTCCGGGCAGTGGTGCCGACGCACCAAAGACGAACATTTCCTTCTGTTTTTTGCAGGGTCGTTTTTATGCGCGCGGAGACGCGGAGATCGCGGGGAAAGATTACAGCAGGGATTTTTAAAAACTCCGCGATCTCCGCGTCTCTGCGCGAAATTTGATATTTTCAATCTTCCCGTCTCTTTTGGGGCCGTGATTGAAACGGACAAAACTTCAAATTATAATCAATTCGGCCCTCGCGCTCCCGGTCGGTTGCCGTCGCACCTCCGGATCACCGCTCACCCCATTTCCGCGATCTCGACCGACGAAACGATCGTTCGCCGTCGGTCCCGGTTTTTTTGGAATCATGCCGCAATTCAAGTCCGTTTGTCCCCACTGCTTCATGCGATACGAGCTCGATATCTCGTTGCTGGGAAAAAAGGCCAAATGCAGCACTTGCCGGAAAAAATTTACGCTCGAACGCGTGAGCGAAACCCTGGCCCTGGGCCCGAAGCAGGCCGAAGGGCTCCTTCTCGGGGAGGACAAGAAATCAAGCGTCCTTCTCGAAAGCTCCAACGAAGGTTCAGGCGCGTCGACCAGTACGAAGATTTGGTCGGTCGGCGATGTGGTCCTCGGAACGTACGAAGTCAAGGCGATTTCACCCGGGGTTTCCCTTGCTCAAGGGGGCGCGGGAATCGTTCAGCGGGTTTACCATCGCGAATGGGATCGCGACCTCGCGGTCAAAAGTCCGAAGCCGGATGTCTTACAGAGCGAAGGGGGCATCGCTCATTACGAGCGGGAATGCCAAACCTGGGTCGAACTGGGCCTGCACCCGAATATCGTCGCCTGTTATCTGGTTCGGCGGATCGACGGGGTTCCCCGGATTTTCGCCGAGTTCGTTCCGGACGGCAGCCTGCGGGACTGGACGGTCGACGGCCGCATTTATACCGGAGGTCCCGAAGTCTCGCTGCAACGAATTCTCGATATCGCGATTCAATTCGCCTGGGGGTTGGATTACGCCCATCAACGAGGGCTTCTGCATTTGGATGTCAAACCGGCCAACGTGATGATGTCGGGGAGCAGTCCGAAGGTTGCCGACTTCGGTCTGGCCCAGGCGATCACCGCGGTCAACAAAGAGGCCGCTCTCAGCGGCGAACAGACCTCATCCTCGTATTCTTATTCGACGCCGAAATGGGAAGGAATGACCCCGGCCTATTGTTCGCCGGAACAGTATCGGGCCTCCGTCCTGTTTCGCGAGGGGAAAATCGATCCCAAGCTGAAAATGACCTTTCAATCGGACATTTGGTCTTGGGCGATCAGCATCCTGTCCCTTTTTCACGGTCTCGCTCCCTGTCGCCGAGGGGGCCAAACCGCCGCGAAAGTGTTCGAGATGTTCTTGAAGTCCCCCGTCCCGGAAGATCGGCCGACCATGCCGCCGGGATTGATCGAACTCCTCCGGCATTGCTTTCAGGAAGATCCCAAAAACCGACCTCGTTCATTTTCCGAGATCGCCGAACGGTTGATCGGAATTTATAAAATGACGTTCGTCCGGGCGTATCCGAGGACGGAGCCGAAAGCCGCCCAATGGACGCTCGAAAGCATCAACAACCGGGCGGCCTCGCTTCTTGATTTGAACAAACCGAAAGAGGCCGTCAAGCTGCTTTACAAGACGCTTCAATCACAGCCGGGGCATACGGGGATCACCTACAACCATGCGCTTTTGCAATGGCGGCGTGCCGAAATCATCGACCAGGAGGCGATCGCGCGATCGGAAATCCTGCTCAAAACGAAAGCCGACGCCTCGAATTATTTCGCTCTCGGTCTTCTTCAGCGCGAAAGGGGCAGCATCGCTCTTGCGATCGAGAATTTTGAAAACGCCCTGGAGCAGGAGGAACCGCGGCCGGAGATCGTCAAGGCCCTGACGGCGACGCACAAATTTCGGGCCCGCGACGTTCGTTGCATCGAACGTTTTTCGACGCTGAAGGCCCGGGAACGAGCCGCTTTTCTCAACGATACCGAGGACCGTCTCCTCATCGCCGTCGATCCGGAGCGTTTCGTTCTTTGCGAAACGCTGACGGGCCGAAAAATTCTCACGCTGAACCGGTCCCGACAGAACGGGGGGGCCTCTTCGGATTCTCCCTGGGACATTTCCGATGCGATTCTCGGTGATGTTTTTGACGGGCCGAAACCGGGAGACCGGATCGCCTTGAGCGAGGATTTTCAATGGGAACTGCTCCAAACCAAGGATGCTCAATCCCTTTTGTTGAAAAACGCGAGTGGGAAAGGAGAGAGTTTTCTGGTCTATGGCGTACCTTGGGGAGGAACGCGAAAAACGATTCAAGCTCCCGTCGGAGCGGCCTCGGAGTTGATTTCCGATGCTTATGCCAAGATTTTTCCCCCTTCCGAACAAATGGCCGAACGCGAAATTCAATTCGCTTTCGACGAACAAAAAGTCCTTGTTCTCGATGTTCGCACGGGCAATGTGCTCGCGGAATTGATCGGGCATGAGGATGTCGTTCAATCGGTCGACATTTCGAGCGACGGCCGTTGGATCGCGACCGGTTCGAAAGACAAAACGATCCGGATATGGGAATTTCCCGGCGGCCGTTGCGTCCGAACGCTCCAGGGGCAGGACCTTTCGGTCGATGCGCTCTGTTTTTCGCGTTCGCGTTCCTTCCTTTTGAGCTTTGCCGCCGGGCAAGCCCTGAGAATCTGGGATGTCGATGTGCTATGCAATCACTCCGATCACCTTCATGCTCCGATCATGCTTTCCCAGGTTGCCAGCAGCGAAGAAATTTCCCGGCAGCAGAACGAAACATCGAGCCTGCAGCAATTGGTCGTCTCCGCCGTCCGAAGCGGAGATTTCGATACGGTCCTGGAAACGCTCCAAAAAATGCGGGAACTGCCGACCTGGAATACCGTTCGCAAGGAAATTCCCTGGGAAGAGATTCTCCGGCATTGCGTCCGGGAAAAACTTTCGGACGCCGTTTGTACCCGAACACTTCTCGGGCACGAGGACGGAGTGTCCTCGGTTCTTCTTTCGCTGGACGGAAAACTGGCCGTTTCCGCGAGCCGGGATCAAAGCCTCCGGATTTGGAGCCTTCCGTCCGGCAATTGCGTCCGGGTGATCAAAGGGCATCAGGATTGGATTCGCGGGATTTCAATGACCGCGGACGCGCGATATCTCTTGTCGGGCAGCTGGGATACTTCCGTTCGGATTTGGAGTACCGGTTCCGGAAAATGCGTTCGCGTCCTTGATGATAAGGTTCGATCGATCAGCAAAGTGATGTTTCACCCCCAGGCCAAAACCGCCCTGATCGGGACGGCGACCGGAGCGCTTCTTTGTTGGGATGTCGTCGCCAACCGGAACCTGGGAAGCTGGACGGCGCACCAGGGGGAAATCCGGTCGATCGCCTATACTCGGGACGGACATTATTTCGTAACCGCCGGCGAAGACGCGACCGTCAAAATTTGGGAGTCGTCCTCGTGTCGGTTGATTCATTCGTTTTCCCGAGGCAAGGCCCCGGTCGCATCCGCTCGCTTTGCCCTGGGAGACCGGTCGGTGGTGTCCGTACTCAAAGACGGAACGATTGAAGTCCGCGAGTTGGAAAATGAAAGGAACGCCCGCGTTTTCGGGGACCATCTCGCGGATGTATTCGATTTGGAAATGACGCCTGACGGACGGTTTTTGATCACGGCCTCGAAAGATCAAAGCCTCAAAATCTGGAACACGGAAAACGGCCTCCTGCAAAAGACGATCCCCGGACATTCGGGGGCCGTCAACAGCGTTGTCGTCGATTTCTCCGGTATGAAAATGCTGAGCGGTTCGGACGACGGCTCGCTCCGGACCTGGGATCTGTTTTGGGATTTTTCGCTCCCGAGCGGGGAAATGTGGGACAAAAACGCGGAGCCGGTCCTGCAATCGCTTTTGTCGAATTTTTGTGAAGACGAAACGGCGGGCCGGCCGCCGGCATTGGAGCCGACCGACATCGAACGGATTTTGTTGGAAATGGAATTTCGCGGCTTCGGTTGGATTCCCCGCGAAAAACTGCAAAATTCGCTCGAAATTCTCCTCGGCCAATGGTCCGGACCGCCGCGAATCCTTCCCCCGAATTCCCGTTAGGACGACGGTGCGCTCGAGTCGAGCCCTCAATCGAATGCAACCTGGGAGGCTTGGTAAGCGTCGTTGTCGAAATCGGCCCAGGAATCCCCGAGTTCCGAAAGAAAACCGCTCGCTTTTTTGAAGATCGAAAGCAAGCGGTCGTACCGTTCGGCATTCTCCGGAATCGGTTCCTCGACACTTTCGATGTGATGCACCGTATCGATCCTGTCGAATCCGGTAACCAACCCGGCTCCGATCGCGGCGACGGCCGCCGCCCCGAGGCTCGCGGCATTTTGGCCGATATTCGTCTTCTCGATCGTGATCCGGAGGGCGTCCGCATAAATCTGGCGCCAGGTCGGGCTCAGGCTCCCCCCGCCGACGACGTTCATCCGATCTTGCAGTTCGGACAAACCGCGCAGGGAATCGAGGATCACTCGCATGTTGAGCGCAATCCCCTCCAAAGCCGCCCGGATCACATCCGCTTGCGTATGGGAGAGGTCGAGTCCCAGGAGCGCTCCCCGGAGATTCGGGCTCGGATCGAGCGAGGATCCGCCGGCAAAACTCGGGTTCAACATCAGACGGTTCGCTCCGATCGGCGACTGCGACGCTTCGTACAGCATCACATCGTAAGCGGCGACCCCTTGCGCGGCGGCGGCATCGACGATGTTCTTGCAGAAATTGTCCCGCACCCAACGCAAGGTCGTCCCGGACGAAAACATGCCGATCGCCGAAGTGTACATCCCCGGCACGACATGGGCGAAAACGTAAGGGCGGATCGTCTCGTCCAAAAGCGGCTTCGTATCGGAAACCGCGATCCAGGACGAAGAACCGAGCGAAGCGTAAAGCCGGCCCGGGGTCGTGTTTCTCGCGCCCGCGGCCATACACGAATTGTCGACCCCCCCGGCGGCGACGAGAATCGATTCCGGGAGACCCAACGCTTCGGCCGCCTCTTTCCTCAAGGGACCGAGAATTTCCGTCGAGGGAACGATCGTCGGAAAGATCGACGGATCAAGCCCCGAAGCCGCCAAAATTTCGTCGTCGTATTTCCAATCCGCGAGATTGTAAACGCCGAAACCGGAAGCGTAACTGTAGTCCGTCGCGATCCGGCCGGTCAAGAGATAATTGATATAATCCTTCGTCCCGAGCACCTTGTCGATTTTCGCGAACATCTCCGGTTCGTTTTCCTTGAACCAAAGCAGTTTGAACAACGGATAATGCGCCGGCGGAAAACCGTTGCCGGTTTTTCGATACCAACGGGTTTCCTCGAATTTT
>JAVBSX010000072.1:0-16485 GCA_031556455.1 Thermoguttaceae bacterium | reverse complement strand
CTCGCCCGCGAACCAGGCGGTGTATCGGGCGATCCTCAAAACCGGCGATAAGATCATGGGAATGCCGGTCCCCAGCGGCGGGCATTTGACGCACGGTTGGAAGGTCAATTTTTCGGGGACGGACTATGTCCAAATTCCCTACGGCCCGAGCCCCGAGACGGGACGCTTCGATATGGACCTGATCCGCGAAACCGCCCTGCGGGAACGGCCGAAAATGATTTGGGTCGGCGCGACCGCCTATCCGCACAAAATCGAATACAAGGATTTCGCCGAAATCGCGAAAGAGATCGACGCCTACCTTGTCGCCGACATCGCCCACATCAACGCGCTCATTATCGCCGGAGTGCATCCGGACCCGGTTCCGCATTGCGATATCGTGAGCAGCACCTCGCACAAAATGTTGCGCGGCCCCCGGGCCGGATTCCTGCTTTCGAAAGAGGAAGACCGGTACCAGTCGAAATACTTCCCGGAAAGCAAGCTCAACCTCGCGAAGCGGGTCGACCGAGCTGTTTTCCCAGGCTTGCAGGGCGGGCCGCACATGCACATTATCGCGGGAATGGCCGTTGCCTTCCAAGAGGCGTTAAGCCCGGCCTTCCGCGAGTACGGGGCCCAGATCGTCAAGAACGCGAAAGCCCTCGCCCAGGGATTGCTCGAACGGGGATACGCCCTCGCCGGCGGCGGGACCGACACGCATCTGTTAATCATCGATTTTCGGACAGCGGAGTTTACAGGCAAGGAGGCGTCCGCCGCCCTCGCGAAAGCGGGAATCATCGCCAACTTCAACATGGTGCCCGGCGATCATCGCAGCCCGTTCGTAACCAGCGGGGTTCGGCTCGGGACGGCGGCCCTCACGAGCATGGGAATGAAAGAGCCGGAAATGCGGCAGGTTGCCGCTTGGATCGACCGCGTTTGCAAGAATCTGGGCCGAATCGAAGAAGAGGCCCCGAAAATCCGGGCCGAGATCGCCGAACTCTGCTCCCGCTTCCCGATCCCCGGGGTCGACATTTGAGCGATCGGCCTTTCTTTTTTACGAGCCGGGGGCTGTGCCCCCGACTGCCTCGATTTGAGTTGCCGTCTTTTCTCGCGAAGCGGTGCAGTCGGGACCGCAGGTCCCGGCTCGTTGTTGCCTTCCTACCCGAACAGGTAGGCCTCAATCCGGGGAATATCGCGGTAATCCGGGATAATGGCATCGGCCCCGGCCCGAATCAGCCGCTCCCGTTTCCAAGTGTCGACCCCTTCCCGCGTCGCTTCGTTCGAGGCGACGCCGATCGCGAACCCGCCGGCCTGCTTCACGTTCTCGATTTCGACATAACCGTCTCCCAAGCCGAGAAGCTCCGGGCCGCTCAGGTTGTGTTCGCGGATGATCCGCTGAATGACCATCGCCTTGGAAAAGGTCTTGTAATCGTCCTGCGCCCCGAAAACGCCGCCGTTAAAATAAGGTGTTACTTTTAACAGATCGGCTTCGTTCTTGACGTAAACCTCGTCGGTTCCGCTCGCCAAATAAACGGTGAGGCCGTGTTTCCGCAAAAGCTCCAAAAGCTCGAAAGAACCAGGAACGACATGCTCCCGCGGATCGGCTCCCTCTTCCAGCTCCTTGAGCCGGTTATCGATCCGTTCCAACAGCCGACGGTGATACTCCTGCTTGTAAACGAGCGGATCTTCCGCTTTCCCGCCGAACGCGGTGATCTCCTCGCCGAGGCGAATGCATTGGTAGATCGTTTGTTTTCCGGTCAGAATGTCGACGAAATCCCGGACGGTTTTTTCGATTTCCTTCTGGTCGGATTTCTTTCCCTGGGGCGTTTCGAGAAGCATTTCGATAAAATACGGAATCATGATCTGCTGCCAGCCTTCGCGAACAAGGCTGATTGTTCCGTCAAAATCGAGAACGGCGGCCCGAAAAGACGCCGGTTTTTCCGCACAAAGGATTTCAAGAGACATGGGAATGCAAAAAGAAAGGAAAGAATGGAGTCGCGTGTAAGGAAAACAATCTTCGGTTTCCGCGAAGTCGTATCATTTTAACGCAAAAAAGATTTCCAACAAGATCGGACGAAAAGAGATAGACCGTAGCCGGTAAGGACAGTAGGCTTCGCCTTCTGTCAAATCGCGGCCTTGTTGGGCCGCTGCCGTGTTGAAGACGGAAATTTTAAACCGGCTTGAGTGTAAAAGTGATCACGGGGCGTGTCAAAAAACAACAATTGAATCTCTTTGAGCGACCGGCTACAATCGAACGTTCTTGAAAATCGTATTTCACCGCCCAGCCTTTGAATAACTCATGATTTTGAAATTTCGCCTGCTTTTGCCGTTGTTTTTCCTTTTTCTTTCCTCCGGACTCGCGGCCGCGCAAACCGGCTGCCCGGTCGAGCCGTACACCTCGGCACCGCAGCCGGACGAGCTCGCCCTGATGAGCCGCTGGGTCGGCTTCCTGGTCCGCGACGGGGCCGCGGCGGACGATTCGCGTTATGCTCCGAAAATCCCGTTCAGCTTCGTTTGTGGGGAGCGTTCGAGCACCGAATGGGTCCGCGAAGATAACGCCGCCGTCGAATCGGGTGATTGGACGAACGACACGCGGCAGCACACGTTGCGTTGGCACGACGAGCCGAGCGGGCTGAGCTGCGAAATGCAGTTGGTCGAGTACCGCGATTATCCCGCGATGCACTGGACGATTTTTCTGAAAAACGACGGCAAGAACAATACCCCGGCCGTTCATGATTTCAAGGCGTTGGACACCTCTTGGAAACGCAAGGACGGTTCGATGCCGATCCTGTACCGTTCACAAGGTTCCGACGGTCGAACCGACGATTTCGTTTACATCGGCGAGGAAATGCGCAAATCGATGTGGTCCCAATCGCGAACCGTGCGAATGGACACCCACACGAATTCGCTCTTTCGTCGGGCTTCGAATTATTCGCTGTTCGATTCCGATTCCCGGCCTTCGGCGACCTGGTTGCCGTTCTTCAATCTCAAGACCGGCCCGGACGGGCTGATCGTCGGCATCGGCTGGAACGGCCAATGGTTCGCCGAAATCGGGCACGACGGCAACGGCCTGTGCTCGCTTTCCGCGGGAATGGAGCGGCTCAACACGATCCTGCATCCCGGGGAATCGATTCGTTCGCCAATGATGCTCGTTTTTTATTGGAGCGGGGAGCATTTGCACGGACAAAATATGTTCCGGCAATTCGTATTGAAGCACTTTACGCCGCAGAAAAACGGTCGGGCCGTCGATTTGCCGGCCTGCTGCTCGACCTGGGGCGGAACGGCGACGAAGCAGCATTTGGAGATGATTGAGCGGATCGTCGAGAAGAAGCTGCCGTATGATTATTACTGGATCGACGCCGGCTGGTACGGCAAAAGCGAGACCGACTGCCCGAACGTTTTTCAAGGGGATTGGGGGACCGTCGGCGATTGGATCGTCAACCGGCATCGGCATCCCGAGACGCTCAAGCCGATCAGTGATGCGGTCAAGAAAGCGAATATGAAATTTTTGCTCTGGTTCGAGCCGATTCGTACCACTTACGGAACGGAAACGACGCTGCGCCGTCCGGAGTGGTTTTTGCGGACGAGTTCCGCCGCCCCGAACAAAGGGGAGAACGTGCTGCTCGATCTCGGCAACCCGGAGGCCCGAAAGTATATCACGGACACGATTTCCGGGTTGATTACGGAAAACGGCGTCGATTGTTATCGCGAGGATTTCAACATCGACCCGTTCCCGTTCTGGTGTTTCGAAGAGGCTCCGGACCGGATCGGCATGCGGGAGATGCGGTTCGTCGAAGGGGTGTACGCCGCCTGGGACGATCTTCGCGCCCGGCATCCGGGGCTGCTGATCGACAACTGTTCAAGCGGCGGCCGCCGGATCGAACTGGAGACGATGCGACGGAGCGTCCCGCTTTGGCGGACCGATTACAACTGCTTCCCGTATCTCCTGACGGAAGCGACGCAAGCGCACACGTTCGGAATTTCCCATTGGCTTCCGGCCAATTCGATCAGTCCATTCCTTTCGGGATCGGACACCTACCAATGCCGTTCCGGTCTTTCTTCCGGCGTGATTTACAGCATCGAAGAGGTCGGGCAGCGGTCGATACCGACGAACGAAGAGGATTGGACCTGGTTGCGGGACCGGCTGATCGAGGCGAAGCGGGCGATGCCGTATTATTACGGCGATTTTTATCCGCTGACCTCGGGCAACTACGACGAAACGGCCTGGCTCGGCTACCATTTTTACCTGCCGGAAAAAGCGGAGGGGATGATCGTCGCCTTCCGCCGCCCGAAAGCGGCCGCCGCCGCAATGAGTTTCGACCTGTTGACCGTTCGGCCGGACGCGAAGTATCTTTTCGAGGATGTCGACACCGGCGAGAAAACGACACTTTCGGGCGAAGCGGTCCGTCGCGACGGCTTTTCGGTCAAGACGAAAGGCCCGCGCGAAAGCAAGTTGATTTTTTACAAGAAGCTTTAGCGGCAGTAAAATGATACATTTCGTCATTTCGACTGAAGCGCAGCGCAAGGAGAAATCTCACCCTCGCGAGCGGGCATGTATTTGTCCCTTTTGGCGAGGGTGAGATTTCTCGCTTCGCTCGAAATGACGCTTTCGTTTATGCAAACCCAACAAATAACCAATGCCTATTCGATTTTTCCTTTTGCTACTCTCCGCGATTCTCTTTCCGGCGTCTTTGTATTCCCAAGTGATACAGGACATCGGCTTTCTCGCGGATTATGATCAAACCTCGCAAAGGTACATGCTGCTCTTGCCGGAGCGGTTCGATGCTTCCGAGTCGCATGATCTTTTGATCGCCCTGCATGGGCACGGCTCGGACCGGCGGCAGTTTATCGAAAACCCGCGGCCCGAATGTGCCGGGGTTCGCGAGTTCGCCGCGAAATATAACATGATTCTCGTTTCGCCGGATTACCGGGCGCCAACCTCTTGGATGGGCCCGGCCGCGGAAGCCGATCTGCTGCAAATTCTCGATTTTCTGAAAGAGCACTATAAGATCAGCCGCGTTTTCCTCTGCGGCGGCTCAATGGGAGGGACAGCCGCCCTGATTTTTGCCGTCCGGTACCCGGAGCGAATCGACGGCGTCGCGGCAATGAACGCGACCGCCAATCTGTTGGAGTTTGACAACTTTCAGGACGCGATCGCCGCTTCTTACGGCGGGACGAAAGAAGAAATTCCGCTCGAATACAAGAATCGGTCCGCCGAATATTGGCCGGAAAAATTCTCTTTTCCCGTCGGTCTCACCGTTTCAGGGAACGACACCGTCGTGCCGCCGCAAAGCGTCCTGCGGCTGGCCGCGATCCTGAAGCGGTTGAAAAAAGATGTTTTTCTCATCAATCGCGAAAACGGCGGACACGAAACGAACCTCGAAGACACCAAAGCGATTTTGGAATATATGCTGAAACCGGTTTGAAATACTGAGTTCCAGATAAAAATGACATTTATGCATGTGGTTGCGTTTTCCGAATTCGCCCTGAAAGGGCGGCGCGTACCAGCCCAGGGCAGAGCGAAGCGTCGCCCTGGGGTAAGGAACCATATATATCGATTTCGCCCTGTAAGGGCCGTGCAAACCTGTTGTTCCCTTGCCCTGACAGGGCGGCTGATTGTTGTGGGGGCTCATCACCCAGGGCGGCGCCTTCGGCTCTGCCCTGGGCTGTTACGCATCGGCCTTACAGGCCGAGGAGCGAAAACCGACGTCTGACTTTGTGCGATGCTTTCAAAAAGAATTCGGTGATTTCGCGGCGTCAAAAGTTGACGGCGCTGCGAAGGTTGCGCAGCACGGGCTTCGCCTGGGAGATTTCTTCGAGCAGCCGCGACCAGTTTTGCGGGGCGCCCGGGGTCAACCGCCCGAGCGGTCGGGCCGTTTCCGCCCCCGTCAGCGTTTGGATGCCCGAGGGAATGTGATCCGCGAACAAGAGCGTCAAAATCGCGACGCAAACGGCATCGAACGATTCGACCGGGATGCCGCATTCGCGAATCGGGGTCAGTTTCCAACCGTCGAGCCGTTTGCCCAGCTGGTTCAGCAACAGCCCGTGCCGGCAGCCGCCGCCGGTCAAAAGAATTTCGATTTCTTCGAAATGATAATGCTGATCGACGGTCGTCGCGATCGATTCGGCGACGAAATGGGCCGCCGTACAAAGCACGTCCCGGATCGCCCAGTTTTTCGCAGCCGCGTTTTCCAACGCCAATTGCAAAAACGGCGTCGGGGAAATCCCCTGGAGCGACCAGCGCGGCGGCGGTTGCGTCTTGAGCAGTTCCCGCCAACATCCCAAAAGTTCGGGAATGTGTTTTCCCTGAACGGTCAAATGTCCTCCGCTGTCGATTTCCGTTTTCCCGTGCGTCAGTTGCAACGTCAATTCGTCGAGCAGCCCGCCGCAGGGAACGATCTCGGCATAATCGATCCGCTCATAGGCCGTCGGCTGAAGCGGTTTCGGCAGAAAGGTGATTCGAGCCGTCTTGCCGAGATCGACGAGCAGCCGGTCTTTTTCTTCCGAGCAAAGGACGATCCAAGCCGGGAACGGCAGCAACGGGCCGCCGAGCCCTCCGCAGGCGATATCTCGCGAGGGAAACGCGTCGATCACGTTCAGCCCGGTCTGTTCGGCAAGAAGATCGGGGCAGGAAAGCGACTGAAAAATCGGGCCAAGCTCGCTTTTCCCCCGAAAACCGGGATCGAAAACGCCGATCGCCAAGACTTCCCGGGCCGGGATCCGCGATTCGACGATCAGCTCTTCGATCGCTTCTTCCTCGACGCCTGCCAGTTCCCGACTCAGTCGGGCGAATAATGCCGCCTTTTCAACCAGGCTGCCCGAGGGGGCGTGCAGATTTTGATAACAGTCCGAAATTTCGTTCGGCAAATCGAACGACATGCTTTTCCGGGATTCGATCGGCGCTCCGTTTCCGCGGCCGTGTATGCCGACCATCGCCGCTTCAATGCGGCGGCAATCGGTTGAAATATAGATTCCGGCAAACCAACGAGTAAGCATAGGACAGGTGGGTGAGGGGGAATCGGTCTCGAAATCGAGTTTTCAGCCCGGCAAAATCGAGGTATAATGCGCACACTTCGGGCGGGTTTTTGAGCGGCCGGCCCAATAGGACGAACCGTATTTTCCTTAATTTTGGATTTCGGTTCAACATCAATTTCCCGAGTTATTGCGATTTTCCCCAATGTTTTCTGTCGAAATCCCGGAAAAAAAGGCTCCCCGGACGCTAATTGCCCTCGCGACCTACAACGAACGGGAGAATTTGCCGTCGTTGGTCGAGGCCGTATTCGAGGCGATGCCGCAGTGCGAGCTGCTCGTCGTCGACGACGCTTCCCCGGACGGGACCGGCGATTGGGTCGGGGAGCGAATGCAAAACGAAAACCGTTTGAAACTTCTCCGCCGAACGGGCAAAGACGGGCTCGGAACGGCCGTGCTCGCGGCAATGCGGTACGCGGTCGATCACGATTACGAATTGTTCCTCAATATGGACGCCGATTGGAGTCATTCTCCCGAAAGCATTCCCAAGCTGGTCCAGGCGATTGCCCCCGATTGCGATGTCGCGATCGGTTCCCGTTACGTTCGAGGCGGAAAAATCGAAGGCTGGCCGCTTTATCGCAAAATGATGAGTCGTTGCATCAACTTTTACGCCCGTTGGATGCTCGGACTTCGAACGCTCGACAACAGCGGTTCGTTCCGTTGTTACAAGGTTGAAGCGTTGAAAAAGTTGGATTTCGAGGCCGTCCGTTCCCGAGGGTATTCTTTTTTCGAGGAAATTCTTTTTTGGCTCCGCCGATCCGGAGCCCGGTTCCGTGAGATTCCGATTACGTTTACCGAAAGACGGTTCGGCTGTTCGAAAATCAATAAAAAAGAGGCTTGGATCGCCTTGAAAACGATCGCGATGTTGCGATTCCGTCCTCCCTCGCGTTAAAAAATAACAAGGCGGGATCTGCGGTCCCGACTGTATTGCTTACGAGAAAAGTTAATGACTCAAATTGAGGCAGTCGGGAGCACAGCTCCCGGCTCGTTATTTTTGAGGTTGTTTTGCAGTGCGAGACATTTTGCACCGAGTTCTGACCTACTGGCGAACGGGCGAAATCGTGTTATACTCGATTTTCCGTTCTGCAAATGCCTCAAACCTCTTGTTTTATCACACTATGAAATCGCGCAGCACGACGATATTGACGGTTCGACGTAACGGTTCGGTCGCGATCGGCGGCGACGGGCAGGTTACGCTCGGCGACACGATCATGAAATCGGACGCCAACAAAATCCGCAAGATTCTCGACGGCAAGGTGATCACCGGTTTCGCCGGTTCGACGGCCGATGCGTTCGCGTTGCTTGAGCGTTTTGAAGCCAAGCTCAAGGACTTTCCGTCCAACGTCCCGCGCGCGGCGACGGAATTGGCCAAGGAATGGCGCACCGATCGGGCGTTGCGGCGGCTTGAGGCGATGATGATCGTTGTCGATTCGGCCCATACGCTCCTGCTTTCCGGCAACGGCGATGTGATTCAACCGACCGATGGGATCTGCGCGATCGGCAGCGGCGGGAATTACGCGATGTCGGCGGCCAAAGCCCTGCTCCGGCACAGTGATCTTTCGGCGGGGGAAATCGTTCGTTCCTCTCTCAAAATCGCCTCGGAAATCGATATTTATACGAACGAAAACATCCTGCTCGAAGAGTTGCCCTCGACCGTTTGAGGAGATCGAGCGAACAACGAGCCGGGGGCTGTGCCCCCGACTGCCGCGATTTCTTGGATAATGATGTCTTTTTTCATGAGCGATGCAGTCGGGACCGCAGGTCCCGGCTCGTTGCGCGTTGTTTTTATGATGCGGGTAAGTTAACAACCGATCGGGACTTCGACGCGGAAGGTCGAGCCGCGGCCGACGCCGGGGCTTTGGGCTTCGATTCGACCTTCGTGATCGGTGATGATCCGGTGTGTGATCGACAGCCCCAACCCCGTTCCCTGCCCCTGTTTTCGTCGGGTAAAAAACGGCTCGAAAACGTTGTTCAACACGTCGGGCGACATGCCGCAACCGTCGTCTTCGACGGTGATTCGGGCAAAACCGTCGCTCTCCGAAAGCCGGACCCGGACCGTCCCGCCCGGGGAAATCGAATCGAGCGCGTTGGTAAGCAAATTGAGGACGACCTGCTTCATTTCCTGCGAATTGACCGTCGCGAACACCGGCTCCGGCATGTTCAATCGGACCTCTTTTTCCCGGTAATCCCCATGATGGGCGATCATTTCGACCATGTCGAAAATCAAGGCCTTGAGATCGGTTTTCCGGCGGTCGCTTTTTTCCGTCCGGGAAAAATCGAGGAGTTTTTCGGTGATCCCTTTGCAGCGAAACGCTTCGCTTTGGATCATGTTCAAATATCGACGAACGACCTCGACATCGGATTCCCCGTCGGCGGGAGCCGGTCCGGATCGGGTCGATTCCGCTTCCCGATCCCGGAGGATCGGCTGCAGGCGGCGGTCGAGCGATTCGGCGCACATCGCGATCGAAGCGAGCGGGTTGTTGATTTCGTGAGCGACTCCCGCCGCGAGAAAGCCGACGCTCGCGAGCCGTTCGTTGCGGACGGCTTCCTGCGAACGGAGCCGGACTTTTTCATCGAGATCGGTCCGGACCGTCTCGAACCGCTCGGTCATTTCGTTGAGGGCGTTCGCCAACTCCGACATTTCGTCCCGGGTTTGCAGTTTAATTCGGTGCTGAAACCGGCCGGAAGCGATCTCGCGGGAACCGGCGATTAGCACCGACAATGGTTGGAAGACCCAAAGGTAGCCGAGCCGGATCAAAACGGCGAGCAAAATTCCGGAGCCGATTCCCAGGACGATAAAAAGCGAAAATAGCGCCCTGTACCGGCTTTTGACACTGCTCGAATATTGGGCCAATTCGGCGAGCTGAAATTTCGGGAGCTGGCCGGCACTTTTCCGGAGTTCGGCCAAATGCTGTTCCGTTTCATCAATCAAGATCGAGTTGGAGCCCCATTGGGGATCGGCCGTGCTCGATTGGATCAGTTGCATTTTGGCCTGAATTTCGTTGAGTGTCGAAAATTCCTGGGCCAGTTGCCCTTTTTCCGTTTCCGTCTCGCCCCGTTCACGAAGGAGTCGCAGGTATTGTTCCAAGGTAACGCCGAAACCGTTGAGCTTCGCCTCGAACAGGGATTGCATCTCCGTGAGATCACGTCCCAACACCTGCACTACGAAAGGTTTAAATTTCGCAATATATTGATTGAGTCGTTGAATTTCGTTGAAGGCGATTCGGAGTTCGTCGACCTCCGTCGAAAGGTCGGCCGCGACCGGCAGAATCTCGGCCCGCCAACCGAGGTTACTGACGACATTGCTGTAAAGCGAAAGCGAAACAAGCCCGGTTCCGGCCAATGTTACAACCAAAATCAGGAGCAAGGCGAGGCAGAAAAGGAATTTGAGCCGGATCGGACGTTGTTTCATGCCGCGGAAAACGAAAAAAGGAGACGGGCGAACGAAAAGTCGATCGTTATTTTATCGGAAAGAATTTCGAGAAAACAGGAGAACCGTACATTCGTTATTCTCGTCCCGAGCCCCTTTTTGAAAGAAAAAGTTGAGAAACCATCTCTGTTCTTTAGATTGACTTACGGCAGGACCGTTAAAAAGCAGTTCCGCATTTCGATCAGGCCACCTTCCGACTGCAATCCGATCTTGCCCGGAGTCGCTTCGGCTTCCTGCGTCCAGTTCACGATCTTGCCGTTGACGCAAATCACGACCAGCCCTTCGTTGCAGAGCACTTCGATCGTGTTCCATTCTCCCGGAGCGAACTCCGCTTCCTCGATTCGCTTGGCACCGCTCATCGCTCCGCCGAAATCCGTGTCTTTTTCGACCAGCCGGTCTTTCGGGCCGGCGATTTTCATTCCGTGAAAGCCCCAAAGGTCCCCGGCGCTGCCGTGGGCGAGCTGGGCCTCGAAACCGCGCGGCAGGAACGACTCTTTCGGCTGGGCGTTCGCCCGCAAAAAGACGCCGCTGTTCGTCGGCTTCGTCCCCTCGGGCCAACGCCATTGAACCGAGATTTTGAAGTTTTTATACGATTCCTTCGTCGCGATGTAGCCGAACGGCAGGCCCTTGCAGCTTAAAATTCCGTCCGCGGAAAACGAATAAATGTCGGCGGCCTTGATATTCGGCTCGGCGAAATGGGAATCCCAGTCGGCGAGGTTTCGACTCGCGAAGAGGTCGATCGGTTGCGGCGTTTTCGATTCCTGCCCGACGGCCGCGATTCCGGAGAGCAGGACGAAAGTAAGAACCGACAACGAACAGGTCGAAAATTTTTGCATGTGATGTTCCTTAATACTAGAGGAGGAAGTCTTTTTTTATATCCGATCAAAGATCGTCGCGCGTTCATTTAGCCGGTACTCCGCGCTCTTCATTTATTGCCCGAACGTTTTGGCGGCGCGACGCATGTTTTCGATCACCGAGACGTTGAACGGGCAACGCTCTTCGCAAGAGCCGCATTCGATACATTCCGAGGCCTTGTGATCAAGAGCCGAGTAATGCTGTCGGACACCGGGCGGGATCCGCTCCGGATCGAGCGCCGCGATCTCAAGATACTTTGTAACCGAAGCAATGTCAATCTCCGAAGGGCAAGGTTGACAGTGATTGCAATAAACGCATTTCCCCTGGAACGTGCTCCGCAACGTCGCCGCGACGTCGCCGTAATCCCGTTCGGCCTCACTCATCTCCAAGTACCGGACCGCTTCGAGCACTTCTTCGCGGCTTTTGCAGCCGATCATCGTGCTGACAACCGCGGGCCGCGAAAGGGCGTAGTGTATGCACTGCCCGACCGACATCGGCTGCGCGAACGGGGTGTGCTCCGGGGCGATCAATTTCCCGGCACCGAGCGTTTTCATGACCGTGATCGAAACGCCCTTGCTCTCGCAAAGCTCGTACAGTCGTGCCCGGATCGGGTCGATGCCGCGAAATGTTTTCTGGTCGATTTTCTCGCCGGACATGAGCGCATCGATAATGTAGACATCCGCCGGGAGCATGTCGTAGGCGAGGTTGATACTGAACATCAGGTGCTCGACCAGGCCGGTTTCGACGACCTTGATCGCGGTCGTCGGATTGTGCGAACTCGCCCCGATCGCGCGGATTTTGCCCTCTTTTTTCAGTTGCAGCACGTAATCGATGTAACCGGTTTTGAATACATCTTGAAAATCCTTGATCGAATCGATAAAGAACATCATCCCGAAATCGATGTAATCGGTATCAAGACAACGGAGGAGTTCCTCGAAATACTTCTTGCAGACCGCGATGTCCCGGCTGATGTCGTACTGCTGTTTGAGATCGACGGAACCGATATGCCCTTGAATTAGAACGTCCTTCCGCCGGCCTTTGAGCGCTTTGCCGATGTTTTCGCGAACCGGCGTTCCGGGCATAAAAAGATCGAAGATGTTGATCCCCTGCTCCAAGGCGGCACCGACGACCTCGTCCGCGACCTCGTACGGTTTGTTGTCGAGGTGCTCGGTCCCGAGACCGATGATGCTCGCATTCATTCCCGTGTTGCCAACCGTTCGATACTGCATGTTACCCCTCGAAGAAAAATTTTTTATAATATTTCAGTCGTTTGAAGTTTTTGAGATCAGCTTCTTCATGCGTCATTTCGAGCGAAGCGAGAAATATCACCCTTGCCGAAAAAACCGGAGTTCTTTCCCACTCGCGAGGGTGAGATTTCTCCTTGCGCTACGCTTCAGTCGAAATGACGAAAATACCACTTGGCGGAAGAGTTCGATTCTTTTGACCTTCTCGATTCTTTTGCCCGCTTACCCATTCGCGACCGTAGGTCGCGGCTCTTTGTCCTCTGCCCTCTGCCCTCTGCCCTCTATCTTCACATTCATACTCCCGCTCCGATATCCCTGCAAATCGACCGAGATGTGTTGGAAACCGAGTTCCCTGAACTGTTTGACGATCGTATCACGGACATCCGGCTCCCAAAGCCGCGCAACCTGTTCAATCGGGACCTCGATTCGGGCCGTCGCCTTGACCGGAACGCGAACCCGCAACGAGGAAAAGCCGAACGTCTTCAAAAGCGTTTCCGCATTTTCGACCCGTCGCAACAGTTCTTCGGAAAGCTCCTTGCCGTAAGCGACCCGCGTGCTCAAACAAGGGTACGGCGGTTTGTCCCAATTCGGGAGCCCCCATTGTTTGGCGATGTCGCGAACCGCCTGTTTCGTGAAACCGAGTTCGGCCAACGGACTGCGAACCCCAAGTTCCTCGGCCGCTCGTTTGCCGGGCCGGTAGTCGAAAAAATCTTCCGCGTTGGAGCCGTCGAGCACGACCTGGTACCCCTGCTCTTTCGCGATGAGGATCATTTCGAGGAAACGGATTTTCTTGCAATAATAACAGCGGTTCTCGTCGTTTCGGAGATATTCCGGGTCGGCGAATTCCCGGCTTTCGAAAAGGAGGTGCGATATGCCGATCGACTTCGCGATTTCCGCCGCCTCTTCCGGCTCCCGGGCGCAACTGCTCGGCCCCCAGGCGGTCACCGCCTTGGTCTTCCCGCCGAGGGCGATTTGGGCCGCCTTCGCGACGACCGTGCTGTCGACGCCGCCGGAAAACGCGACCAAAGCGGAATCGAAAAGGCGAAACCAGCGAATCAAGGCGTCAATCATGGGCGCTCCGGCAATGTCAGAACATGAGAAAACCCGGGTCGCGAGAACGGCTCACGCACCGGGATGTTGTTGAGTACGGCGGTTCTCAATTATACTCAAGCCGGTTCAAATTTTCCACAAAAATCGCGGGCGATTCAACGAAATCACGGGGTTGTCGAGGGCGAAGCCAGCCGCCCTACTACACGTCGTATAAATGGCTTTCGCCAAAAAACGCGACGTCATTTCGACTGGAGCAACGCGCAAGGAGAAATCTCACCCTCGCACGAGGGCTGAAATTTCTGCCTTTGGGGCGAGGGTGAGATTTCTCGCTTCGCTCGAAATGACACGGTTTTGTGTTTTTTCACGAACCCCAATTCGACGACCTCGTCCTAATGATGACCGACGGCGGTTTCTTCCGTTGTGACCTTTCGGTTGCCCAGGGCCGAGTTGACCAGCGATTCCGTCCATTCGGAAACGGTTTGCAACAGCACGAACAACACGGGCGTCACGAAAATGCCGACCATTGTCTCGGTCAACATTCCGCCGAACACCGCCGTTCCGATCGCCTGCCGACCGGCGGCCCCGGCCCCTTTCGCGAACACCAGCGGCAAAACCCCGAGAATAAACGCGTACGAGGTCATCATAATCGGTCGCAATCGCAACCGGCCCGCTTCGTAGGCCGCCTGGACGATCCCGGAACCTTCCCGTCGCCGGTCTCGTGCGAATTCCGTGATCAAAATCGCGTTCTTCGCCGAAAGCCCGACCATAAGCACCAAGCCGATTTGGGTATAAATATTGATCTCCGGGATGCTGCCGTCGATCAGAGCCCGGCAAACGACCCCGACCAGCGAGCCGGCGACCCCGAGCGGCACGGCCATCATAATGATGATTGGCGTCGACCAGCTCTCGTATTGGGCACAGAGCACCAAAAACGAGAAAATGATGGACAACGCGAAAATGATTTGCGTCGAACTTCCGACGTTCTTTTCCTGGTAGGTCATCCCGGTCCAGTCGTAACCGAAACCGTCCGGCAAAGCGTTGCAAATCTCTTCGATCCGCTCGATTCCCTGACCGGTGCTTTTGTCCGGTCGGACCATGAGCGTGACCGCCGCCGAAGGGTAGAGGTTATAGCGCGTGAGCATCAGCGGCCCGACCTCGTCGCGAAGCGTCGCGAAGGAGCGGAACGGCACCATTTTCCCTTCCGCGTTTTTAACCCGGTAATCGAGAATTTGTTCCCCATCTTTGCGGAATTCCCCTTTGGCGAACATCATCACACGGAAAACCCGGTTGAAGACGTTGAAGTCGTTGACGTAAACGGAACCGAAATTCGCCTGCAGGGAGGCAAAGGTCTCGTTCAGGGATATTCCCATTTTCTTGAGTTTTTCCCGGTCGATGTCGAGGTAATAGCGGGGATAGTTCGTACTGAAATTGCACATCCCGAACATGATCGTCCCGGTCACCGGGTCCATGACATCGGCGGTCGCCTGGGCGATCACGTCCTGAGCGGTCGTCGCCAAAATGTCGTTCCCGAAAGGCCGTTTGTCGAGCAACTGCAGGGCGAGGCCGTTGGCCATTCCCAAGCCCATGATCGGGGGCGGGACGAAAACCTGAACTTTCGCCTCGGCAATTTCCCCCAAGGCCGCGTTCAATTTGGCCGCGATCGCATCGGCACTGGTATCCGCGGTTTGCCGTTCATCCCAAGGACTGAGCGAGAGGATCCCGGCCGCGGAGTTCGAGGCCGCGGCGCTGTCGACGAACGAATAACCGGCGATCATCATTTTATGGGCGACCGAATCCGAGGTTTCCGCCGAAACCCGGTCGACGATGTCCTGAACCCGGCGAATGACGTTTTCCGTTCTCTCCAAGGAAGCACCGTCCGGAAGTTTGATGTCGACGAAAATCCCACCCTGGTCCTCGTTCGGGAGAAAACCGGACGGCAGTGATGTCATCGCCTGGTACAAAACGAAAATCAATCCGAACCAGAGAAGTAACATGATGATCGAGCCGAAAATCATCTTCTTCACGACGAAAAGATAGGCCGCCGCAAGCGTGTCGAAGCAGAAGTTGAAAATGCGGAACCCGAAAAATTTCTTGTGCGGATCGATCGAATGCCGGAGGAAAATCGCGCACAAGGCCGGGGAAAGGGTCATTGCGCAGAGTCCGGAAATACCGACCGCCGAGGCGATCGTGAGCGCGAATTGTTTATAAATCTGGCCGACGATCCCGCCGATCATCGCCGTCGGGATAAACACGCTCATCAACACTAGGGCTGTCGCGACGACCGGGCCGGCGACCTGGTCCATCGACTTGTGGGCGGCCGTTTTCGGGTCGCAGCGTTCCTCGTCGATGATCCGTTGGGTGTTTTCGACCACGACGATCGAGTCGTCGACCACGATCCCGATTACGAGAATCAATCCGAAGAGCGTCAGCGTATTGATCGTGAAGCCGAACAGCATCATAAAGAAGAACGCCCCGATCAACGAAACGGGGATCGTCAACGTCGGAATGAGCGCGGCCCGCCAGTCTTGAAGGAAGACGTAAACGGTCGCAACGACGAAAATAACGGCGAGAATCAACGTTTCGACGACTTCAAGAATCGAGACCTCGACGAATTTCGTCGCATTGAAGACGACGAAAAAATCGAGTCCGTTGCGCTGCATTTCCTTGCGCATGTTACGCATTTCCTGGAGAACGTCGTGGGCGACCGTCAGCGAATTCGCCCCGGGCCGCTGGGCGACGGCCAAGGCACAGGCGCTAACGCCGTCCATTCTCGAACCGGAGGCGTAGGAGAGGGAACCGAGTTCGACGACCGCGACGTCCTTGAGTTTAAGAACCTGCATGTCGGAACCGGTCCGGAGGACGATGTTGCCGAATTGCTCGACATCGGCCAAGCGGCCGAGGGTG
>JAVBSX010000012.1:0-5833 GCA_031556455.1 Thermoguttaceae bacterium | reverse complement strand
GTTTTTTCTTTGCGTGCTCGGCCTTGCATTTCTGCGAATCGCCTGGGTCTATTGATGCCTGATCCGAATTGAAATCGAACATTTCTGTTTCTGCCAACGCCGGGACCACGAGGATTGCAAAGTCGGAATCTCAGAAAAAATATCGAATCGGGCAGCAGCCGGAAGCGTTAGCGCCCGGTTATCCAATGCGGAAATTCGGGGCTAACCCGGCGCTGACGCTTCGGGCTGCTGTTTGCCGTATTCGACTTTGCAATCGTCTTGACGTCACAACGCCAATGATTGAAAATTTTTCGAGATCGGTTATACTTTTTTCGAGAATATCCAAACTTTCTTTGAGAATCCCACTTTTGGAAGAATCATGCAACACAAATTGAAACTCGGCTTGCTCACCGCACTGCTGGTCGGCTGCTCCCTGTTGTTTTCCGATTTCCTGCTTCAAGGCGACGCCGCGGCCCAGCCGGGGTTTCAGGAGGCGATCAACGAACAGCAATTTGAACAAAAAATATCGACGTTTTTCAACGATTTGACAACCCCGGGCGGCTCGGCCAAATCCGCGCTCGAAGAGCTTTTTCGCGACGGGCCGCTTTCCCGCAATTCCGCCGAAATGGTCGATAGTATGGCCGCGAAATACCAGGAACTCAAGGATTCCGGGATCGGGACCTTTCATGCCGCCGAGCGGATCGACCGAAAACTCATCGGCAAGGATGTGATCATTTTCCGGTACCTTTGTAAATGCGACAATTTTCCGGTGGTCTGGTATTTTACGTTTTACCGTTTCCAGCGTTCGGCGGCCGCCGGCGGGGCTCCTTCTTCGAGCATCAGTTCGAACTATCCCGCCTGGAGCGTGATCGGCATTCGTTTCGACACCAACCTCGAACCTCTTTTCCTCACGAATTAGCATTTCCCATGATTAAGAATATTTATTTTTCGCTCTTTGTTCTCCCGTTGCTGTTGGTTTGCGGTTGTACCGAACCGGCCGGGGAGCCGGCCGCACTAGGCTCGAAAACGTACACGATCGGCATGAGCCAATGCAATCTCGGCGAGCCTTGGCGCGTGCAGATGAACGCCGACATCAAGGCGGAGGCGGAAAAACATCCGGAAATCAAGGTGATTTTTCAAGACGCCCAAAACGATTCCCTGAAACAGCGGAGTCACATCGAAGAGTTCGTCAACTCGAAGGTCGATCTGATTCTCGTTTCCCCGAAAGAAGCGGCTCCGTTGACCGAACCGGTCGCGAAAGCTTTTGAAAGCGGCATTCCGGTGATCGTGATCGACCGGGAGCTTCTCGGGGATCGATACACCTGCTTTATCGGGGCGGATAACAAGATCATCGGGCGAAACGCCGGGGAATGGATCAAGCAAAAATTGGGGGGCAAAGGGAACATCGTCGAGCTCAAAGGGCTGATGACCTCGACGCCGGGCCAGGATCGCGACAGCGGCTTTCGGGAAGGGATTCGCGGGAGCGAGATCAAGATCGTGTTCGAGGCCGATATGAAATGGCTCGAACCGGAAGCCCGCAAGGAAATGGATTCCGCGTTGGCCCAGTTCGAGAAAATCGACCTGGTTTACGCCCATAACGATCCGGGAGCCCACGGAGCCTATCTCGCGGCGAAAGCGGCCAACCGCGAAAAAGAGATGCTTTTCGTCGGAATCGACGCGATTCCCTCCGAAGGGATCGCCTATGTTCGGCAGGGAATTTTGGACGCGACGTTCCAGTACCCGACCTGTGGGAAGGAGGCGATTGAAACGGCGCTGAAAATTCTCGGCGGCGAGAGCGTCCCGAAAAAGATCACCCTCCCGAGCCGGCTCTTTACCAAAGACAATCTTGAGAGCGGCGGGGAGTTGTTGGAGACGAAGTAACCGCGGTTTTTTCGACAGGCCGGCTCAAACTTGTTCGAGAAGCCCTGCCGAAAAACGGTCCAACAAGAGCGTGCAGTCCGCATGCTGCTGCAGGATCGACGCCGGGACGAGGTTGCTGACAGAGCCGCGGACCGTGTTGTAAACGGCTTCGGCCTTTCGTGCATCGGGGACGGAGCAGACGATTTTTCGCGATTTCATGATTTGACGGCAGCTCATCGAAATCGCGGTCGTCGGAACGTCCTCGAACTTCCGGAACCAGCCTTCTCCCCATTGCTGTTGGCGACACGCCTCGTCGAGCTGGACGATCAGGTACGGTTTCTCCGTCTCGAAATCGGCCGGGGGATCGTTGAAGGCGAGGTGCCCGTTCTCGCCGATGCCGACACAGGCGAGGTCGATCGCGGCACCGCCGATCAGCGTATCGAGCCGCTCACATTCGGCGGCCGGATCGGGGGCGTCCCCGCGAACGGCGTTGAACGCTTTCGGGGCCGGAATCCGATCGAGAAACCGCTCCTTAAGATACCGCCGGAAACTCGCCGGGTGCTCGGCGCCGAGGCCGATGTATTCGTCCAAATGAAAGACGGCAACCTTCGACCAATCGATCGACGTCTCCGCGACCAAAGCCGAGAGAAACTCGAATTGGCTCGCTCCCGTCGCGAGAATGATCGCCGCCTCCCCCTGGTTCGCGATCGCATCCCGGATCGTCTGCGAAGCGATCCCGGCTGCCGTTTGTCCCAGGGCTTTGGCATCCGCAAGTGTTTGAATATTCATCGTACTCGATTTCATAATTGACATTCTGTAAGGGTTTCGTTGGCGTTCGGCAAAACGGAGGTCATTTCGACCGAAGCAACGCGTAGGGAGAAATCTCACCCTCGCGAGTAGGATGATTTCCTACTCTTTCGGCAAGGGTGAGATTTCTCGCTCCGCTCGAAATGACGAGGTTAGGCTTACTGATCTGATGATAAATTTTGAACCATTCGAATAGCAGCCCGAAACGAAGCATCGCGCAGTGAGGGTTAAAACGTCCGATCCCTCACTGCACTGCGCTTCGTTTCGGGCTGTTATTTTCCGGTCAAATTTTACGAGCGGACCAGTAAAACAACGCCTCGGCCGAGAAGGTAAATTGAAAACCGCTGCTTTTTATTTCGCTGATCCTCCGGGCTGTGTTGCAATATATTCTTGATACGCTTTTTCGATTTGCGGGACGTCGACCGGGGTTTCGTGTATCCAAATCCGGTAGTTGAGCCGGATTTTTTCGCCCGGTTGAAATGTTTTTCCTTCGACGCCGGGCCAACCGACGCACATCGCCCCGTAATACCGGGTCAACCAGGTCGGCGGGAAGTCCGGATGCGACGGGGGAATGAAAATCGCGGCCCCGCTCCGTTGCTCGCCGTAGCCGAAACGGGACGTGTAATCGGCCCACGGCAGCGGTTTTTCCGGCAGGTCGGTTTTCGCGATCCCCTCCGGGATCGTGATGCTCGTGATCGCGGTGTCCGGCTCCTTTTCAGCAGCCGGCGGCGGTCGGAACCGGACGGTCAGCCCGCCGTACGATTTTCCTTCCGCCCCCCGCAAGGTGATCGGTCGATCGGTTGGAATCCAAACGAATTCCAAATCGACAACCCGAGTGCCCTTGATCGTCGGATCGTTCTTTTGGTGGGAGGTCCGGATCGTTACTTTTTCAATCATCACCTTTTTTTCGCCGACATACCAACCGTTTTCGACGGCGAGGGTTGCCGAACGGGCATCGGCGCTTCGGTCGAGCCAACGGACGAACTTTTGCTTGATCCCTTTATCTTCCCAAAGGCTGTAATCCGAAACGGTGCCGTCGTCTTGCGGGATGCCGACATGCGGCCAAGTCCAAAAAACGCCGTGATGATGGTAATGATCCTTGGGAAAATCGTCCGTCAAAATCTCCCCGTTGATCCCGTAAAGCGGATGGATGTAACAACCCCGCGTTCGGCGGTGATCGTTTTCCGGGACGTTTTCGTCCGTGATCGGGGCGAAATTGTAGGTCCAAACCGCCTTGCCGCCGTCGCTGAGCGTGATCGAGGTCTTGTCCTTGGCGAAAAACCGAAAGCCTTGCCGCTGCAACCGCTGTTGCGAAAACCCCGTCGCGGGAACCCCAACCAACGCGAGAAGCAAAACCAACCGAATCGCTATTGAAAATCGAAACATAACAAGACCTCGTTGTGCGGAATATCGACCTGAAGCCTGAAGTGAGTCAGCGCAAAGACACCGCAACCGGTATACCGTTTTTTCCCGAGGTTTTCAAGATGCTCAATCGAATAATTTGCCGGGCAGCAAGATCGGCTGGGCGGTCGTGTCCGAAAGAATCTCTTCCGGTTAACGTTGGCACTTCACGAGAATAAAGACGGGGTCGCGGTCGTTCGGTGTTATCGACCTGCCGTAAACGCCGGTGTTGCTTTGATCGACCGCGATCGGTTCCCAAGGACCGTGCAATCCCGTTCCGCGATAGAGGTGAACCTTGGACGCCGCCCAAGTCCGGTCGCCGATCTCCCATTTGACGACGATTCGCGGCGGCTGGGTTTCGGTCGTTAAAGAAACCTTGACGATTTTCCCGGGCTGGGTGCTTTTCGTCGCCGCCGCTTGCGGCATACTCGTCGAACGAGCGGGAACGATCGACGTTTGTTGGGCGGTCGATTGAGAGGCCGATTGGGTTGCCGCCGGTTGGGTAACCGCTGATTGGATAGCCGGGGCTGCGGCGGTTTCTCCGGGTGTCGTCTCCGTTTTCGGGCTGCCGTACCGAGGATTGGTTTCGACAAATTGCGGAACCGGCTCGAACGATTCTTCGGCGGCGCCGCGATTTGAATTTTCCATCAAATCGGTTTTTTCTTCCGGCAGAGAAACTTCGGAGCGGGCGACGGAAGGTTCCGAGGGCCGATCTTCCGCCGAACGTACGTTCGCAGCAGCGTCCAGGTACGAAGGATTGGCGAACTTGGGCAAAACCGACGAGCCCGAAATTCCTGAGAGGAGGTCCGAATCCGAATATCTATTTTCGTTAGGTTGGACCGAAGAATCGGCTTTGGCCAAACGGTTGGTTTCCGTCAAGCCGAGGACCGGGGGCCTGCCCGTCTCGTTCAAGGGGCGAGGAGCCGGAGCACTGACGACGGCTTTTGGATTGTCGGACGATTTGCCGTGTTCGCGAAGGTTGGAGGGAGTTCCCTTGCTTTCCGAAAGAATCAACGGTTTCGGCGGGGTAAGCGGCACTCCGGGAGCCGACGAGGCGGGTTTGGGAGCGGGATTCCGGTACGATTCCGGCGAACGAAAGGTCGGCTGTTTGAATTGACTTTGCAAACCTACCGTTTTTTGTTGCATTTCTTCCGTCAGCAACGAGGAATCGGCGGTTCCGCCGACGGCCGAAAGGGGAACGGTCCGGCTTTGCAATTCCCGGTTGCCGGCGATGTCGACGACCTCGACGCGAATTTCGACGGAATGGGCATCCCGCTCGGGCCAGAAAATCTGCTCGCCGCTGTACTTCCGCCCTTCGGTTTGAACGGTCAACGGATCGATCGCGACCGTTTTCCAATCGCTTGGATCCGATTTGTTGGGCCGATAGTACGAAATCGAGATGCCGGGGTATTTTTTCTGGAGGTTGGCATCTTCGATACTCCAACGCAACTGGACCTCGCCGGTGCTGCGTTGCTCGGCTTCGACGGTGAGTTTCGGCGGAATCGAATCGACCAAAACCCGCAGCATCGGGTTGCGGCGGCTGTTGGGATTGGCGATTCCGTCCCGGCCGTAGGTCTTAAAAAGGAACCAGTACTCCCCATCCGTCGGCGCTTGGAAATAAAACTGCCGCTTTTCGGGAGAAATTCGCCCATACGGGAACCAGCTCATTCCGTGATCGGTCGAATAAATCAATTCGATCTCTTTGGGAACTTCGTCGCTGCCGTCGGCTTTGATCTCGAAAGGAATCGCGAAATGGTCGTGCCGGGTCGGAATGAGAGGGACCCCG
>JAVBSX010000115.1:0-3678 GCA_031556455.1 Thermoguttaceae bacterium | reverse complement strand
CCGCTGAGGGTCGAGGTGAGGATGAGCGACGAAAACAAGGGGCAAATCCCTTTCGTTGGGAGTTCGAGCTGAGGCTCGACTTTGATAACTCATTCACTTGGGTTTGTTAAAAGGGATTTTGAGTCGAAAATCGCCTTTTCTTCGGAAAATACGGTACTTTACTCAAATGATTGTATTTCAAGGTACTCACTTCCCCGATGATCCAGAAAATATAATCGATGTTTGACACCGGAAGAAGCCTTTGCAAGCCGCCGAGAAGTCCTCGAACTTTTCGTAATACTGATTGTACGGAATCTTCTTTTTGAAAAACTTCCACGGTCGTTCGATCAAGTTCAAGTTCGGTGAACGACCCGGCAAAGAATGCAACGTGATCTTCGTGTCCTTCAGCTTTTTCTTCAGCCATTTCGAAACGTAATAACCTGCGTTGCCGACGAAGACATGAATCGCTTGCGTCCCCGGATGTTTCGTTTCGATTTTTTCGAACAATCTCAACGACGACTCGCCGTCGATCGTCTTCGAAAAGTCCATACGGCTTCAGCGACGGCCCGGCCGGTGCCAAGACGGATGACGGCTTTGACACGATACGCTTTCTTGTGGTCATGATGATTTTTATGCAACGCTTTGAGCAAGACAATTTGCCCGGCGGTCAATTGAAAGTCTTCCATCGTCGAAATCCCTTCCTTGGCGAATATTCGAACAATTGACCATATTCATACCTTTCGAGCAATCGGAATTTTCAACCGGCTCGGCATATAAAGAAGATTTATGGATTGTAGGGGCGGTTTTTGGCGGATCCAATGAAAAACGACTCTTTTTTTCCGTTAAAGATGAATTTTTGCAAAACGACGGACCGACAACCCAAAATGTGCTATTGGTCTTTATCGTGCTTCTGGTAAAAAATTTATTGCTCTCCGCGAAAAAATTGAACCGGTGCTTCGAGCCAGACCCTCGCGGTTTCGGGGTTTTCGTCGCTTCACTCAGGAAGCCCCTTGGCTCAATTTTTGTGCGGAGCACAATAAGAAACGTCTTTTGTACGGATCGCGGTTCAAAAACTGCGGCTCCACGAAGTTTGAGAGTTGGCAACAATGTAAAATTTGATCTGTTTGTCAATAATCACCTTTTCTTGAACAAAAAAGGTTTCGCAGCAATGCCGAATACCAATTATTCAACATGGAAATTCTGCTTTTTGCTGACGATATGTCTGGCTTTTGGCGCGAAAGGTGCGACTCTTTACGCACAGCCTCCCAGAGACATCGCCGACACCGAAAGTGTTCACAGCGAACAACTCTGGGAACGCTACCGCATCGAGCAGCAGATTCAGCAAAGTCTGGCATCTCCGCTTCATTCGATTATTACGTCGCCCCAACCTCCGGTTGCCGATCCGAGCGATAAGTCGACTCAAGCGATTTTCAAACTCAACGACGTCGTTTTCGAGCCAATGCCGAAATCGATTTCGCATGCGGAACTTCAGGCCGTCGCTTCGCGTTACACGGCAATGGAGAGAGTAAGCCTTGCCGATATTTATAGGATGCTTGTCGAAATCGATCATCTTTTCGATGCCCGAAACGTCGTCGGCAGAGCAGTCTTGCCCATTCAGGATGTGGAAGACGGAGTTCTGCATGTTCAAATCATTGAATCGACCGTCGATTCGATGGTAATCGATCTGAAGCGTCAAAAATATCCGCTGTTGGAAAAACACCTCCCGGATTTGGTTCCTGCCTGCGATATCTTCGATAAGAGCTTTTTCAAAAAGCAATTTCGTTATCCCACGCGGGGAGTTTTGAATACGCGGAAACTCGAAGACGAATTGTTGCGATATAATCGAACGTTCAGCAGCCAAGTCCTTGCCGAAATCGAACCCGGTCACTCCCAGGGAACAAGTCGCCTAAAATTGACGCTGATCAAGCCTCAACCGGTTTCCGCCGCGTTTTTCGTAGACAACTCCGGTCGGGAGAGTTCCGGAAAGATTCGTTCGGGAGTGTTCACCGATTTTCAGGACGTTCTCGGGTTGAACGAATCCTTTTTCATCTATTATGACGAAACGGAAGGAACGTCGATGTTCATGATGTCGGGAAGTTTACCCATCACGAGGTGGGGAACCTTCCTCGAGATGTTTTATGATTACGGAACGCCGGAAACTTTATATGGCCCCTTCGCCGATTTGGGAATTCACGGCGTTTCGGAACGGTATCGGCCCGGTTTTCGACAAATATTGCACAATAGCAAAAAAATCCGATGGGATGCGTTCCTGCATGTCGATTCGTATCGTTCGACATCGTGGTTCCAGAATTTCGTCAACTACGAAGAAAAGCTGACGTCAATTACGATCGGGAACGAATTCACCCGTCGTTACACGCGTTCGACGCTGTTCGGCTCGCTTGCGATTACAACCGGCAACGTCGATACGGCGGGATATACCGGTGAATTCGTCAATAATGATTTCTGCCTGTTGAGGGCCGGCTTGATGTACGTCAGGAATCCCAACCCAAAATGGACGCTGATCGCCCGAGGCAACGGCCAGGCGGCGTTCACGAATTTACCGTCAAGCCAGGTTTTTCAGATTGGAGGTATGGCGACGGTCCGGGGAACCGAGGAAGCGTTGATGAGCGGTGAATCCGGGTATCTCATGAGTTTGGAAGCCCGCCGACTTGTTTGGAACAACGACGCGCCGGCGTATAAAATGACCCGAGTGGAAGCTTTCGGATTTTTCGACCACGGCGGCGTGTTTTATCAAGACTACCCGCTTGAATTGCATCCTTCGGACTTCTTGTTTTCGATCGGTGTCGGAGGAATGCTGAGCCTCGGTAAATATCTGTCGGCAACGGTTGGAGTGGGCCAACCGCTCTTTACCGACGAAAGTCATCAAGAGGCTTACCGATCCAGTTTGCGTCACGCCAGAGGATATTTCACGGTACGAGCGCAATTCTAACTACCCCGGGTAAGCCCCCAGCTCTGCCCTTGTCGTTCTACACAAATATTTTTCTCTATTTTATCAACAGATAATCCAGATTAACGCAGATGTTTGTTTTGACTCCTGTTTTTTGCGTGAAATAACGACATCGCAAGAAAGCTGGGAGACGTGCGTAAAATAGCATGTTTTCAAAAACGACTCAAAGAGGAAAGAGTGCTCGGCGAACATGGGGCCGACGCCATCCTCCGGGAAATGAAATCGTACGGTTGTCCGAACATCCCGTCCAAAGCGACCGTCAATCGAATACTGAACTGGATCAAACGAGTCTGAGTGGTTGGGCTGGTGTCAAGTTGTCGACGATCGGCGAAAGTTGCCGTGCGCTTTTGAAGGAATCGATTCGGAATCTGATTGGCTGGATCATGGAGCAGTTGGAGCGTGGCGGCAACGTGACGAAACGACTCGAAGCGGCGTTGTGCCGTCTCGGTCTCGGTCCGATTTCGTGCCGACAAATATTTCGCGATCAATTCCATGTGACTCCGATGCCTGATTTTCCGGCGTCAAACATGGTTTTGCAAAAGTTTAGTTAAAAAATAAGTATCCGTTCACGGAGTTTGAGTTGCGAATCGGTGAAATTGGTGTTGGTAAAATGAGGAAAAAGGGGTACAACATGGCGAATGGACGCCAAAGACAAAATCATCGCCCAATTGCAAAACGACAATGCGATCTTGAAGGAGTTGGTCAGACAGCTTCAAGAACGCATCGCCGTG
>JAVBSX010000038.1:0-8683 GCA_031556455.1 Thermoguttaceae bacterium | reverse complement strand
TTTATTGCCTGTACGCTAATCCGTAGCGACATCACGGCGGCCCAGGCGACCTTGAAGGCGAATCAAAAGGAAGGGAGCAAGCTTTCCGTCGTCGAATCCGGCTTAGCCCAGATCGGTTCCCTTCTCAATCAGGCGAAAGGGCTTGTCGTTGCCGCAGCCAACACCGGAGCGTTGAGTCAGGATCAAATCGACGCCTACCAAATGCAACTGGACGGAACGATCGCCTCGATTCGCCGCATCACGAACATGACGACCTTTCAAGGCGAGAGGGTTCTTTCCGGCTTGGAAGGTTTGCTCAACGGAACCTTGAGCGAGGAACAGAGCAAAGTGCTCCTCGGAACGCCGAAATTCGGTTTGAACGGCAAACGGATCGAAACCGCGACCACAACGAGGGGGACTTCGATCCCCTGCAATCAATCGGGCCAAACGACCATCGGCGATTTTGCCGAGGAATTGGTCCAATCGCTTGAAACCGTCGCGACAATCCGGAAAAACGCGGCCGCAGGTGATTCCGTCCCATCGTTGGATTCTCAAGTTTTGGCGAATGTTCAAACTCCGGCGGCATCGGCGAATGTGTCCGTCGATCTCGAAGATGCTGTCGATTCCCGGGTTCTCGAACGGGTCGCGGAAGCCGATCCGGTTGCCGTCGAGTCCGAACAAATCGACGTCGATCCGACCGAAGCCGCTCTCGCGACCAAACCGATCGAATCCGATCCGGTTTTCGAGCAGGAGGCGGAAGAGGCCGCAACGTCGCAAACGGCCGATCAGGAAGCGGCACGCAAAGAGCAGGCCGCCCCAAAAAAGACGTGGGAGGCAAAACTCCGTCAATACGAGGAGGAATCGAACCGCGACTATTTTCTTCGCAACAAGGATATCGCGGAAATCACGTTGGTGCAGGATGTGATTGAAGAAAAATCGTTGCGGGACCGGACGCTCGAAGAGGTTCAGTCTTTACTGGCTTCCCCTTCGCACCAATCTTTTCTTTCTTCCGTTTCCGGAACACGAAACGTCGCAAATGCCGACGAAACGATGTTCCTGTTGAAAAACGGATTGACGGCGGGAGCGAATTCCTTCGCGGAAACGAAAGCGGTTTCGGACGACGACCTTCGCCTTGCGACCGCAGCCGCGATCGCGGACGAATCGGGCGAGACGCCCTGCTGCGGCGAGGAAACCGAAGAAGGACCGCCGCTCGAAGGCGAGCCGGAAAAAAGAGGGCCGCGATCAATCGACGCATTGAACACGGGCGGGGCGGCGGACCTCCGTTCCGATCCCGAAGCGGCGGGCGAGCTGATTGATTCGCTGATGAGCGCCTTTTCGTTCGCGCGAACGGTCAACGGCATTCGGCAGAAATCGCTCGATGTCGACAACGCCCTGTTGACGGATTCGATTTTCTACAATTCCGAATTGGATGCCTTGCTTTCCGACGCCGATTATGCGGAAGAAGCTTCGAACCTGGCGCGGTATCAACTCTTGATGCAATCCGGCTTCGCCGTTCTGAAAATCGCACGAGATCTTCCCAAAATGCTGTTGGATCTGATTTTGCAGTCGAGTTGATGCGTTTCCCGCCGTGAGCGTAACGAGCCGGGACCTGTGGTCCCGACCCGTTCATAGCGAGTCAAGAGAGCGATTTGAAAATGCACCACAGTCGGGACCGCAGGTCCCGGCTCGTAAAGGTGTCTCGGCTCGTTGCGTCGGTTTATTTCAATTTGCCGTCGTAAATCGCGAGGCCTTGCAAGGCGGTGCCGAGGGCTTCGCATTGGCGTTCGGTGATCGTCGGGCTCGCGGCCATTTTGTTGACGACACCGAGCAGAGCGGTCGCACTTTTGATGACCGAAGGGTCGTTCAACTTTTCGGGCGGCAATTGGTAGGCGAGGAACCGGAAAATGTGGGCGCTTGAGTACAGCACGTCTCGCGGGTCCTTGCCGACTCCCCGGTACAGGAAAAATTGCGGGTGCCAAAGCCCCTGTTCGTTCTGGGCGGAAACCGCGAACTGCTGGTACGATTCGAGATACTTCTTCGCATCGAGAATTTCCCCTTTCACTTCGAGGCCGTCCGCTTCGAATCTCTGCACGACCGAAGAGAGCCCGAGCAATTGGTCGGTGATGTCGCAGCTTCCCTGATCGACCGGGCGGGAAAGTTCTTCGCGGACGATCCGGGCGATCGACCAGGTTTCGCCGAATTCGTTTTCCCATTCCTCTTCGCAATCGCAATAGAACGAGAGCCCGACCATCGCGAGCGAGAGGTCGGAATTCCGGGAACAGCTTTGCTTCTCGAACCGGACCAGATCGGCGACGGAAAAGGTGTTGTTCTCGATCTTGATTTCGTAATTTTCGGCGATACTCGACATCGCGAGCATCGCGAGGAAGTTCGCCGGTTTGCGTTGCAAGCCGGAGCCGATTCGCGGGATCACCTGCCGACCGTCGGTCCGGAACAGGGTTTTGCCGGCACTCGGGTAGTTCCAACAAAGGCTGCCGATCGTGTAAATCGGTTGGGGCGCTTCCCGGCGACGGTCGCGCGGTCCCGGCGGCGGCGTTTGGTAAACGAACGCGTCGGCCCCGTAAGCGAACGCGAACGAAATCAGATCGGCCGGGGTGTTCGATTGCAACGTGAGCGGCCGTTTCGCGTTGGCCGCGAGCGTCGCCCGAATCTGGTCCCGCAACTGCTGCATTTGCGGGGAAAGCGCGGGAGCCGTTTCCCCGGTCAATTCGGGGGCCCTTTCGGTTTTCTTTTCGTCCGATTTTTCGGCCGGTTTTTCAGCGGCGTCCGTTTTCGGTTCCGCCTTTTTATCTTGCAGGGCGACCTTGACCGCGTCCTCGGCGGTTTTCGCGGAACCGCCGGTCGAATGTTTTTCCCGAAGCAGATCGGAGGTGTCCGATATCGGTTCTGCGAAGGTTTTCGCGAGGATTTTCGCCGACGGCTCGTACCGGACAAGCATCACGTCCTTGGCGGTGAGGAATTTCGTTTGGATCGGAAGCGGCGGGGCAAGCCGCTGTGCCGCGAGCTGCTGTTCGGGCAACCAGGGTTGTGGGGCGGTTTTGACGCTGCCTTGGAGGTAGCGGGACGCTCCGGCCGCGATTTCGAGCCGCGTTTTCGGCGAGATCATGATCGGGGCGTCCGGGGATAAGACCTCGTTATCCCGGGCGTAAGGTTGCTCCGGATCGACGGCTGCCTGCCGGAAATACTCCGCGGTCGGAATCTCTTCCGGCGGCAAAGTGCCGTCGAGCGTTACAAAATCGGGATCGTAGCCTTGCGCGGACAGACTCGGAACGAGGCCGAACACAACAATTGTAAGACCGAACAACAAATATCCTGTCAATCTCATGGGAGCAACGTTTGAATTAAGAATTGGGAATTAAGAATCAAGGTTTTTATTTTTTAACGAGCCGGGAGCTGTGCTCCCGGTTTGCGTCTATTTTCAATCGGGACGTTTCTCGCTTTGAACGTAACCGGGACCGCAGGTCCCGGCTCGTTGTCGCGGCTTATTTCTTTCCTCCGACGGTCGGGACGGGCGAGACCGTGGGACGCTTCGTTTCCTGCTGTTGGCGTTGGCGGTTCGGCTGCGGCCGGCGGTTCGATTGAGTCGGCTTTTGGTCCGTCTCATCGGCGACCGTTTTTTCGGCCGCGGCTTTTTCGGCGGCCGCTTTGTCCGCTTCGGCTTCAAAGTCGAACGGTCGGTCGATCAGGAACCCGCCGCTGCTCCCCCGTTGGAGGTAGGAGTTGTTCGGCGATTTCGAACCGTATTCGTCTTTCCCGCCGTAATCAATCAGGAAGCTGAAGTTACTGCCGCAGTCCGAGGGAGAATGGTACGTGATACCCGAATTCGCGAAACCGTGACTTCGACCGGCGTATGTATCATCACCGCCGTAATCGAACAGGATACCGAACCCGGCCTCGGCTCCGACCCCTTGGGTCATTCCGCCGGTCGCCGCGTATTGGTCGTTCCCGCCGAAATCGCAAAGGAAACCGATCGACATGTCCCAGGCCATTCCGAGGCCCATGATTTTTCCGTCGTACACGTCGTTCCCTTCGTCGTCGAAGCAGAATCCGAGGGAATAATGACAACCGAAACCGTTGCTGAACCGCTGCCAACGGGCTTCGCTTCGCGGTTTGCCGTAATAATCGAGCAGCGTCGCCCCGATGTGCTTGTCGTTTCCGCCGAAATCGCGGCAGAAGCCGACGCCGAGCCAATAGCCGCCGCCGTGTCCGAAGTAATCGAATTCGTAGGTGTCGTCCCGCCCCCGTCGAGTAACGACCCGATCCCGCCGTTGGCGACCTGCCGGATCCCGGCCCCGAGCCCTTGTCCCCAACCGTCGTATCCGGGATGTTCCGGGTACGAATCGAGGTAAAGCCCGCCGAGATAATACCAGTCGTCCCCTTGGGAGTCTTCGAGAACGCCGAACCCGCCGGGATGTCCCAGCCCTTGGGCGAGCAGGGCAGCCCGGTATTTGTCGTTCCCCTTGCGGTCGATCAAAACGCCGACCCCGCCGAGAGCACAGCCTTGAGCCCGTCGGAGCGCCAAGTAAGTGTCGTCCCCCGAGTAATCGATCAACAGCCCGGCCCCGCCGAGCGTCGATCCCTGGGCGACGTCCTGGGCTTTGTAAACGTCGTCCCCTTCCAAATCAAGCAGCATCGAAACGCCGAGGACCGAACCGCCTTGCACGCCGGGTTTCGTCGCGATGTATTGATCGTTGCCGGCGAGGTCGATCACCACGAACACCGGTCGGTTGATGTTGCAGGTTCCGTCCCGATATATGTCGTTCCCGCCGAGATCGATCACGCAGGCGACATCCTGCATTCCGGGGGCATCGAGATCGTAGACGTTGTTTTCGCGTCCACCGATCAAAATGTCGCCGGCCGCGGTCGGAATCCGTTGAACCCGTTGCGAGCCGAGCAGTACCGTCGGGAACGCATCTTCCGGGAGCGTCGCCAAAAGTCGCAGGAATTTTTCGTCGGTGAGCGGAATCAAGGCTTCCAACGCTTCGTGTATTCCCGTCCGGTCCATTTTTTCGATGATGCCGACCAGCCGACGGCCGGAACTCCGCGAGGGAATCGTGTGTCCGTTGATCGTATTGGCACAGAACACCGGATACAGGTTCGACCCCAATTCCTTTTGTTCGGCGAGCGTCAAGGTCGACAGCGCCCGGGCATAGGCCGACTGGGCGTTTTCCAGGCAACGTTTGACTTCGGCGACGGCCTGTTGCGGGGTCCGGGCCTGGGCGTAACGGATTTCGTCGTTTCGCGCCGGAATGTCAAGTTTGTTGCGAATCAGTTTGAGCGTTTCGCCCAAATGCCGATGATCCCCTTTCAACCCGGCATGCAAGGTCCGCGAAAACTGCTCGACTTCGAACACGGCACGGACCGGATCGCGATACAGCCGGTCGTACCAGGAAAGACGGCAGCGACCGTCGACCTCGTTGCCCGTGCTGTTCGCGGCAAACCGATCGAGTGTCGAACGGGCATAACTCCGGAACATGTCGTACCGCCCGGAAATTCCGCGTTGGGACAGCCCGTTCATGATTTCATCGTACATCATCCGGACGAGAGCCGCAGAATGAGGATTCCCGACACTGTTCGGGTCAAGCGTTACCTTTTGAGCAACCTCGGGAACGAATGTCTCGTCCGAAGGTTGTGTTTCAGAAGCCGGTTGATCGTCGGATTCTTCGGCTTTTTCCCCGGCGTCCTCCTCGTCTTCTTCCGTCGCTTTTTCAGCGTCCGAGTCTTCCGAAGATTCCTCGGAATCAGCCGTTTCTTGATCGTCGTCGCCGTCCGAGTCCGTTTCCAAAAGCGGAGGAGCTTCCGAAGACTTTTCCGCTTTCGCGTCCGGATCGTCGATTGGCATTTTTCGGGCGAATTTCGCTCCGGCCGGCTCTTTTTCGCCGCCAGAAACGTTGTTTTCCTCGGTCGGATCCGCAGCATACAGATCGGTCGTAATAATCTCCCGGGAAGCGATATTTTTATCGGCCGCGACGTTGAGCGAGGATTTCCATTTGAGAGAAGTACCGGATTTTTCTCCGGCTTCCGCAGGCGGCAGCGGCCGGACACCTTTACGTGAATGATTTTTCGGCGCCGTTTCGCCTTCCGCCGGATTTGAAACGGGGATAAGAATCGGAGAAGAAGTATCCGATGCCTTGGCGTTTTGAATTCGATCGATTCCCTGTAAAACAATGAATGTTGTACAAATGCAAATTAACGAAATCCTTTTCATTATAAATTCGCTCGTGATTTTGGGGTTTTTAGAGTATTTTAAAAACCGTTAGTTTTTTACTTCCGTTGGTCATTATGCCAAAAGCATGGGGTTTGCAAAAAAAGCTGAAACCTGGGATTTCAATCTCTCTTTTACCAAGTTTAAAGGCTATTATTTTTATAGACTTTTTTTGATCGAACCGCGAATCGCAAAGGAATCACCTTTCGTTTTACTTTCCGCGACTGTTTCAAATTTTACTTTCAATTGCGTGTTTTCTGTTTTTGTTGCGGAATTGAGCGTGATTGATCACAGTACCACACGGAATACTTTTCGACAAGACTTGTGAAACGGCTTGAATTGAACCTTCCTGTTTTGCGAGTTAGGCCAAAAACACGAGCCTCACAACCGCTACTATCCGAAAAACAGTTTCATTTCTCCGGAAAATCAGGATTTTCCGTATAATCGTTATAATTCTCCCAAATTGTTTTTGGGACGGAATTGACCCGAGACCAGTGCCTGCCAATTTGTTTTTTGGAGAAGGTGGGCAACCGACCCCCGGGCGGCTGCGTCGTCGTACTCGACGACCAGAAGCCGTAAGAACGTCTTGCAGTCGACTGCCGCCGACCCGACCGCTCGGAGATCGGTCGGCTACCTTTGCAGTTTCCGAACAAGTCTTGTCTCAAACAAGCCTTTAGAAAAATGCAACGATTAAGGAATTTTATTTCTGTACGATTGTTTTATTGAGGCCCTTTTGTTTACTTAATTTATTTAATACGTATAATCGATAATCTTTGAGAACATTTCCCACATTGGATACTCGGGCGCTCACGCTTCCGGCTGCTGCCCGATTTGAAATTTTTTCGAGTAATCAGTACCCCCCGCCAAAAAAATTTGCCGCTCCCCATCGACCTTGGAGTTTTGCCAATGTCCCATACCAATCGAATTGTTTCGTTGTTGCTGTTTTGCGTTATTTCCCTTGCGCCGTTTTTTCAGGCCAAAGCCCAGATTCCGTGTCTCTCGTTCGGTCGTCCCCGTCTCGCGGCGGTTCAAAAAACGCACCATCCCGAGCCGCGGCAACATTTTGACGAAGCGCCCCTCGCTCGGGAAGAGTTGCTTGAAAAACTACGAACCGTTTGCGAAGAGGCCAAAAGCTCCGTCACAAAACCGAAAGAAACGGATTTGCTCGTTTGCCGCACAAAATTGCGGGCAGCCGTTGATTCGCTGCGGCTCACATTGAGCCGTCCGGCCAACCGCCAACAGGCCGAAATGTGCGGAGAAAAGCTGCAATTGTCCGTCCTTTCGAATTTGCTTCGTTCCCGACAACTTTCCGCTTCCGAGCCGATCTCAGAAGCGTTTCAGGTTTTGGAACAGTACCGCTTCGAATGGGACCAGGAGATTTTCGGCCCGTTGCGGAATCAATTACGGCAATACTTAACATTGGAAATCGCCGTCAATAACGAAGATTTTTCGTCCCAGTTCGCGGATCTTTGTACGGCACTCCCGAATTTCGTCTCGTTTTATCTCGAAGGGATCAATCCGGAGTACGGCCCGCCGCTTGCCGAGGCGACCCTTTGGTTGTCCGATCTCGGCGTTTGCGTTCCCGCCGGAAAAAGAATCGCCGACTCGCTCGGGAGAATGCTGGGACATCCGAATTTTTACTTTTCCGCGAGCAGCCGGTTTTTGGGCGTCGGGTTCGAACGAAACCTTGAGGAAGACCTCGAGGTCAAGGAAGATATTCTCGGGACGGCGGTTTTCGGAACAGGTCATCTTTCCGGCCAAACCTCCGCCGTTTTGCGATCCAACGATAAGCGAGCGGAAATTCGAACCCTGCTCAACGGAGAAATGCGAACCGAGACCGTTGGTTATAACGGGCCGGTTCGTATTTTCAACGACAACTTCGGTCCGGTCTCTTCCGAAAAATCCGTCTTTTTCGATTCGGAAAGGTTTTATACTGCGGGGGCACGTTCCTGGGCCAACCTTATTTCGAAAACAAAACGGTTGCAAATCAACGGCGGGCCGCTGGTTCAGTGTATCGCTCCGAAAATCGTCCAACAGAAGAAACCGGCGTCCGAGGCCGAAGCCCGGCGTCGGGCCGCCCAGCGACTCGGTTCCCGTTTTAACGAGACTCTCGACGCGAGGATCGACGAGCTGAACGGGCGGTACCAGGACGCCTTTCGCGAGCCGTTGCTGCAGGCCGGTTTCTTTCCCCGAATCTTCGATATGCGAACGACGGACAATCGGCTTTCGGGGACGTTCCTGATCGCGGATTCGTCCCAACCGAGCGCGGCAACCCGACCGCCGGAAATTCCGGAGGACGCCGATCTCCAGGTTCAATTGCACCAATCGATGCCGACCAATGCCGCTTCGTTCGGGCTGGCCGGTCGCCGGATCGAGGAAGAAGAATGGCTCGCCGCTCTTCAGAAAAAATTCCCGAATTTGGCGGAAAAACTGGAAAGAAACCTCGAACAGTCTCCCCTAACCGTCACTTTTGCAAAAAAA
>JAVBSX010000321.1:0-11960 GCA_031556455.1 Thermoguttaceae bacterium | reverse complement strand
GGGCGATTTCGACTTTTTTCGGAGCGGAGGGCAAGGGAGTCGAACCCTCAACCGGTTACCCGGCAACTGATTTCGAGTCAGCCTGCTAACCATTCGCGTACCCTCCCCGGATACGGCGTATCGACCGCTAGTGTACCATTTCCGCCTGTCCGGGCAAGGGGGACGCGGGGATTGCGTAGTCCGGTATTTCGCGCAGGGACGCGGAGAGCGCGGAGTTTTTCAATAAAAACTTCTCGCCATATTCTTGTCTATTTCATCTTTTTTCGTAACACTTCAGCCGAATGGTAAATTTTGTCATTTCGACTGAAGCGTAGCGTAAGGAGAAATCTCACCCTCGCGCGAGGGCCGGAATTCCGAGTCTTTCGGCGAGGGTGAGATTTCTCGCTCCGCTCGAAATGACGAGCAGCGGGGTTTTATTCCAAAAAACTTCAAACGGCTGAAGTATTACCTATTTTCAAATTGACATAACACTTCTCAGCGGCTTCCGCGTCTCCGCTCGCTTTAAAAAAGACTTTGCAATCCTCGTGGCAAGGGGGAGATGAGGCGGCCCACACGCTACACACCTTCTTTCTCGAAACGCTCGCGCAGCTGCCGCGGCGGTTCGCAGCGGTAGGGGCGGAAGCCGATCATGTGCCGCATCGCGTCGGCGGGGCAGACCGCGACGCAGCGCAGGCAGTTCGTGCACCGCCGATTCGGTCGCGGCGGTTCCTCGGGCGATGACTGCTCCAATGCCGCGACCGGGCACGCGCGAACGCAAGTCCCGCAGCGGGTGCATTGCGCGGCTCGCGTGTGCACCGTCGTGCCCCAGGAGCCGAACCACTTTCGTGAGGCGAAAAAGGCCGCGAACGCCGCGTCCCACAGATCGGACAGGATCGGCCAACGCGACCAACGAACGGTTCCGGCGTCGAACTCCGCGGCGTAACGGCGAGCCCGCTCAAGGGCTTTTTCGAAAAGCCGACGATGCGATTCCGTGCTGCCGAACGGGAAAAAACTGTCCGGCATCCGCAAAATGCGGCCGCCGACGCAGCGAAACCCCTTTCGCGAGAGCAGCCGCTTGAGCGGGCCGAGGATGCCGCCCGAGAACGCCCCGTGCGTGCCGAGCAGCATCGCCGGTGTCCCTTCGACGTTCGGCAGCCCGCGAACGAAGTTGCGAATGATCTCCGGGATCGAAAAGCAATGGGTCGGAAACGCAATCGCGAACGTAACCGTCGGGTTGATTCGCGCCGGATCGGAGCGTTCGAGCGGCTTGAGCTCGACGGTCCAGCCGAGTTCGCGCAGCCGCATCGCGAACGCTTCGGCGGCGCAAAGGGTGTTGCCCGAGCCGGAAAACCAGTACAGGTGCAACGTTTTGGAATGTTCGAGACGGTCGTTCATGGGAGCGTACTCTTGGTGGTTTTTTCTCATTGAGCCGGCAGCTGACGCGACCGGCTCGATAGGGATGACCTTTGCGTCTATTATTCCGCGAACGTCGCGGCGCGACAAGCCATCTTCGCGGATTGTCGGTCTGACAACGGAATCGAAATATAAAACTGGGAACTCTCGACTTGATTCCACAGTTCAATATTTCTCTCACCAAGGCACAAAGATCACAAAGGAATTGAGAAATTTGAGTTGTTCTTTGCGCCCTTCGCGCCTTTGTGAGAAAAAACAGAGCATTTGGGTAAAGGTTGTGGAGTTAAATATGTAATTCCCATAAAATTCAATACAAAGTAAATTTTATTGATAAAATAATAAATAATATTGACTATTATTCAATGATATTATATAATCATTGAATAATAAAAAACTCTCAGAGCGGTGCGATTGAAAACGACTAACAAAAAATTGCCGCAAAATTGTCCGGCGTGCGAGGGGACGCTCAGCGTCAAGAACCTCGCCTGCGACCGCTGCGGGACCGAAGTGAGCGGCCATTTCGATCTGCCGCTACTCGCCTGCCTCACGGCGGAAGAGCAGCAGTTCGTCCTCGAATTCGTCCAGAGTAGCGGCAGCCTCAAGGAAATGGCCCATATCCGAAAATTGAGTTACCCGAGCATCCGCAACATGCTTGATGAGATCATCGCGAAAATCCGGTCGATCCAAAAAAACACCGCCAAGAAACAGTAAACAAATTTTTACGTCATTTCGAGCGAAGCGAGAAATCTCATCCTCGCCAAAAATGCCGGGATTCCGACCCTCGCGCGAGGGTGAGATTTCTCCCTCGCGTTGCTCCGGTCGAAATGACGCACACTTTTTTTGACGTGGTTAACTTCTAAATTAGGAACCCCTCATGTCGTTTCGAACACTACTGAACCCTTTCACGCGAATCGCCGGCTGGCCGGCCTTGCTGCTCGGCTGTCTCATCATGCTGCTCACCGCCGCGATCGCCGCTCCGAGCGGGGTCAATTTCATCGGCTCGCTCAATATTCATGTCGCCCGGGCGACACCGTTCGGGATCATCCTGGCGCTTCTCGTTTTCGGCTGGCTGAACGCTTCCGTTTTCTTCTATGTCGCCGGGCTCCTGCTTTCCCCCTCGAAAGTTCGGGCTGTCGATATTTTCGGAACACTGGCCTTGGCCCGGGCGCCATTTTTGCTCGCCGCTCCGATGGGCCTGCTGCCGGGTTTGGGAAAGCTTGAGCCGCAAATGTTTGAACAGCCGGAGCAGTTGCCAACGGCGATGTTCGTTTCGATGATTGCAGTGACCGTCGTATTTTTGCTGGTCGACATTTGGGTCGTGATTTGGAGCTACAACGCCTTCGCCGTTTCGGCCAATTTGAGAAACAAATGGCTCTTCCCCGCCGTTCTCGTCGTTTCGGAAATCGTCGCCATCGTTCTTTCCTCGGGAATCGTCGCCCTCTCGGCCGTGGGCACGCCGGTCTCCGAGACCGCGATTGCCTCGATCGACCGGCTGGAGCCGCCAACCTCGGATGAGTCGCAGCGGGTCGAGCTCGCCAAGAGCGTTTTGAAACGGATCGTCCGAGGCGAGTTCGACTCGATTCCGGACGAGTTCAACGAGACCATGAAAAAAGGGCTGCCGCCGTGGGAAATCCGGGTCGGCTGGTTGCAATGCCTCGCCTTGGGCGGGCCATTCCAATCGGCGGAGCCGCCGGTCAGAACCGATACGGCCGACGGATACCGCCGGGTGTTCATCCCGATTCGGTTCGAGCGGAACGGTGCGATGGTCTTTCTCTTGGTGTTCGATGCCGACGGAAAAATCGCAGGGCTGTTTTTCAACAATTCCCCGGCCCATTCGCAACCGCCAAAAAACCGATGAGCCGGTTGCGGAGTGAGCAAATTGTCAAAACCGTGAAAAATTTTTCCGGGTCTCGCCATTTCGATTTGTCGCATGATTTTGCTGCACTGTTTCAAAATCGTACATTTTATGCAAAAGCAGCACGAAAATCGATTGTTGCGGTTTGAGTTTGAAAAACACGGAATATCGGCACCAAGGCGGACAATCGTCCGGTATCGGTTCACAACGGTGCGGCTTGCTTTACCGCTTGTCATCTTGATTTTTAGATTTTTTTGACAATATTCTTCTGGCACGACTTTTGCTTTTCTGATATGTTACAAATAGTGGCAATCCGAGCCGCATTTGGATAAATTTGGTAACTTCCTGTCCGGCACGTTCCCAGCCCAATCACTACGTTTTTTGTCATGAAAAAATCTTTTGTCGCCGTCCTTGTTTTCCTCGCTTCATTTGCGGCTTTTGAAACCGTCGCGTTGGCCGATTCGATTTCCGCCATCGTCGATAACTTTAACGCCAACGGCGGAACGGCGATGGTGTTCGACCGCGGGTCTTCAGCGAGCGGCGCCCTGGGCTACACGGAATTTCACTCCCTCGGAATGAGCCAGGCGAACGCCGGACAGTATTTGTCCGCTTACGGACAAGACGTTCAAGGTTATTACGGCGCCGCCTACGGAACCCGACCGGACTACTACAAAACGATCGGCAACCTGCGGCAGCCGGAGAGCGGCGAGTATTCCGGCCTCACGTTTTTCAATTCGTTTTGCGTCGAGCGGTCCGGCACGACCAGCGGCGGGGACAACATCAACGTCATCGGGCAGCTGAACCTAACCGAAAACGGCAACGGCGGCTACAAAACGATGATCGACGTGAGCGGTTCCGCCGGTGTGAACTCGACGGCATTGACGATGGGAGCGGCCTTGCTGTATTACGACATGGTGATGGGCAACAACATGGTCATGGAAGCCTGGTGCAGCGACCCGAACGCCAGCTGGTTCCACGCCGAAACAACGGACCAGGGCTGGCAGCGGATCGTTTACGGCGAAGAGGATCGTTACACGGCCAAATACATCGAGGACCGGTTTTCCGTGTTCGGAATTTACGACATCCAGGAAGGGATCTGGGCCTTGCAAACCATGAGCTATGATGCGATGGCGGCATCGAGCAACGATTACATGCCGATTTACACCCATTTGATGGACTATTTCGGCGCCTTCTACGCGAATTACGTCGATCTGTACGGCGAAAATTGGTGGTTCGCCGAATACGATCCGACGAGCGACTTCCTGGGAGATTTCTCGGTGCTCGCGGTCAACATGTTTTATGAAGACGGCCGCGGCTTTCAGGACCACATCGTCCTGGTCGAGCGGGATTCGAGCACGACCCCGGAGCCTGCGACGCTGGGCCTGTTCGGCGTCGGGTTCGTTTCGCTGATGCTGTATCGCAGGCGGAAATCAACGGTTTAACTGCTTAGCGAATTAGGTTTTCTAAACCGTTTGCTCACAGGACAAGGGCCGCGTTTTTTTGAAAGAGAAATTTTTCGGAAAGACCTGGGGCAATGCGGCGATTGGGAGAAATGGGCGGATCGCGTTGCGGTCGGTTGAGCATTTCATCTTCAAGTGGGTCGTGGCCCGGGGTGATCGCGATCTGGTCAGGTTCCGAAAACTCGATATTGACCGGGCGGTCCGGTTTTCGTATTCTTCCGGCGAAAAAGCGGGCGGCTCCGTTTTCGAGACCGCTCTTTCCAGAAGAATGATTTTCTCCCACGAAGACACGGATGTCCGATTCTATTCAAACCGGTTCAAATTTTCCGCGTAAAAACGACAGCGAACCAACGAAGCCGCGGTTTTGTCGGGGATTCTTTTTTTATCTGAACGACAGATCCCGATTGGCCGTTTTGTTCGTTTTGTTGTGCGGGTTCCTTGTATGCGGCGGCGGTTGCATCAACGCGACTTTGGGAAAGGTCGGCGTCAAGATTCCGAGCCTGGTGCACCAAAACCAGGACTCGGAGATTCCGGAATACACCCCTTCGGTCGTCGACAAATTGCAAATGCGGGGGCAGGTGCGAGACGAATTTTCCGCTCCGTATCACGATGATTTTACGACGCCGAACAATTCGAGCGGTGTTCCGCTCAGCGATTTGCCGAACGGGGCGGACCTGTTTTCACAGCCGTTGACACCCCCCTCCCCGAACGGGGCGCTCGTGCCGGCGAACAGGGAGCATTGGGACAATCCGCTCGGCGCCGGGGTTTCGCCGGACCAGGGACAATCCCTTCTCGAAACACCCCCCGAGCCGCAGAATCAACCAGTCGCGAAAACTTCGAACACGGCGTCCTATGATCCGAACAAACCCTGGCTCAAGCCGCTGCCTCATCCCTTCGGTCCGTTCGCGTATCGGACCGAATCGGCGACGCGGGGGTTCGGCGGGGAGCTCCCGGCGGAGGATCCGATTCCGTTCGAGCCGCTCACGAAAAATTCCCAGGACAAGCCGGTCTCGCCGGAATTGTACGATTGGGAGAAGGAAGATAAACCGAAATTCGATTGGAGCATGTTCGATCCGGCCAATTTCGCGACGAAGGTTCGCGATTGGATGGGAATGGGGCCGGACGAAAGAAAGGCGGCCGTGTTTATGGAAAGCGGCTACAACCTGATCCGGGAAAATCAGGATTTCAAGAACATCGAGAAGAACCTCCAAGCGGCCAAGGAATTCGAGAAAGCGGCCGCTCGTTGGCCTGATTCCGTATTGGAAGAGGACGCCCTGTTCCTCGCCGGAGAATGTTATTTCTTTTCCGAAAAATATCCGCAGGCGGCGAAGAATTACGAGAAACTCATTTCCAAACATCGTGGGACCAAATACATGGACTCGACGGTGTTGCGGCTGTTCCGGATCGGGCGTTATTGGGAAGCCCGTTACGAGAAAGGGGCGTCTTACGTCAATTTTCAGGACAAAACCCGGCCGCATTTCGACACGTTTGGGTACATGAAAAAAGCGTATGAGGCGATTTACACGAACGACCCGACCGGACCGATGGGCGACAAGGCTCTTATGGCCCTGGCCGGAGCGTTTATGAACAAAGGCCAAAACCAGGGGGACTCGCAATTCGCCGAAGCGGCGATGCTGTATGCCTCGCTTCCGGACATCAATCCGAGGAGCGATTATTTGGTGCAGGCCCGGAAGCTCGAATTGATGGCACGGAGCATGTCGTACGTCGGTGCCCAATACGACGGAAAATCGTTGGACGAGGCCTCGACCCTCGCCGATCAGACCTTGCGGCAATTCGGCGAGGAACTCGGGCAGGAAAAGGGCAATATCATCGACCTCAAGGAGTCGCTTTACAATCAGCAGGCGGAGCGGCTTTGGCAAATGGCCCAATATTACGAAAAGAAAAAGATGTACTCTTCGGCCCGATTCAATTATGAGAAGCTGATCAAGGAGTACGGAGCGTCCGGTCTTGTAACCCAGGCGGAAGAGCGGTATGCGTTGATCCAAAACCTCGAAGACCAAGATGATCACCTCGCCTGGTTGAAGAAACGATTCGACCGTTCGGGACGACCTGAGAATGACAAGGAAAACCCGACTTTAACGGCTGACCAGCAAATGGCGCACTCGACGCGAACATCCCACGAAAAGGCCGCGGAAGAAAAAGAAGGGACCGTTGAAAGTTTTTGGGGCGGTTTGTTTTCGCGAAAAAAATCCGAGGATAAAAAATATTAAAGCCTTTTGAAATTGACAGACATTTTCAACCCAACGACACCGAGCCGGGACCTGTGGTCCTGACCCGTTACCCGCGAGAAACGTATTAACACGAATTGAAGCGGTCGGGGGCACAGCCCCCGGCTCGTTATTGTGAGGCGTTTTCCTAATTTATCGACATGAGCAATTCCGCATTCCGTTACATGATCGCCGCTCTCCTGTTCCTGCTTCCGGTAGGCTGCGCCGGATACCGGATCGGGTCGGCCTCGCTGTACAGCGAAAATATCCGGACGGTCTATGTCCCGATGTTCGAGTCGGACAGTTTTCGTCGCAATTTCGCGGAAAGATTGACGGAAGCGGTCTGCAAGCGGATCGAAGAGCGAACGCATTTCAAGGTGATCGGTCGACCGACGGCGGACAGCGTTCTGACCGGCAAGATCGTTGCCGACACCCAATCGGTTCGAACCGTCGACAAATACGACGATGTCCGGCAAAAGACCGTGCGGCAATCGGTCCAGGTCGTTTGGGTCGACCGCCGGGGGAACGAACTCCGGAATCTCGAACCGATCCCCTGGGGGATCAATTCCGCGGGCATCACGACTTCCTGGGACATGGTTCCGGAGATGGGCGACTCGACGGCACTGGCTCAACAAAAGGCGATCGAAAAAATGGCCGACCAGATCGTCGACATGATGCAAGAACCCTGGTAGTACTCAACCAACACTAAAATTTGCGGATTTCCCGTTAGGGCACCGGCGTCTGCGCCGCTCGGCTAGAGCGGTTCAATTCGCAAAATTGACTTTGGTGATGCACTACTGAGACAGTACAAATAAAATGAACATACCGAATATTTTGACCATGTCCCGCGTCGTTTTCTCGATCGGGATTTTCGTGCTGCTGCCGTTTCAACATTACATCGCCTGTGTCGTCCTCTTTTTGTTGGCGGCGCTGAGCGATTTTCTCGACGGCTACTGGGCGAGAAAATATAATTTGGTCTCGGTTTTTGGCCGGATCATGGACCCTTTCGCGGACAAGTTGCTCATCTGCGGCTGCTTCATTTATTTGGTCGCGATTCCCGAATTGACCGCCGTTTCCTACGGCTTGCAGGTTTGGATGGGGATCGTGATCATCGCCCGGGAACTGCTCATCACCTCCTTGCGGGCCGTCGTCGAAAAAAGCGGCGGCGACTTCTCGGCCAAATGGGTCGGAAAATGGAAAATGGCCCTTCAATGCCTCGCCGTTCCCGCCTGCTTCCTCTTTTTGCAATACCCGGAAATCGCGGCAATTCGTTACATCATGATCGTTTCCGTCTGGGGAACGGTTTTGATCACCGTCTATTCCGGCGTTTCTTACACCTTCCTCGCCACCCGAATGCTGAGGAATATCGGGGCTTAGCCTGACGAAAAACATCGCGAAAAAACGAGCCGCGACCTGTGGTCGCGGTTACGTTCAAAGCGAGAAAGATTTTTTTCGAAGCTACGGCATCCAATGGACGACACCGGAAATCGGGTTTTCGTTCCGCCACCTCACGAATTCCTCGTAAGTTCGAACACCACCTTCAATGACGGCCCGATAATAATCGATGCCGGGAATCTTTTCCGTGTCCGGCGTGTCGTACTTGAGTCGGAGGATGGCGTGCTTCCGTTCCGGCGTCAGGACTTGCATGATCCGCTCGGACACCCGTTCCATGTAGTCGTCGTAACGGGAACCCTTCAAAATGTGAATCATGTCGATTTGCCAAAGATCGTTTTCCGCATCGAGATATTCGGCGTGCCATTCGATACAGCTTTCCTCGGTATTCATCAGGTTGAGGTACTCGATCCGTTGGATCGACGGATTCGCCGCCAGCCGGGCCACTGCGGCAAAACTTTCCGGCAATTCGAGCGGAGCACTGTAGATGTGAAAATCGATGTCGCGATGCTTCATCATGAGCCCCATCTTGACGGACCCGACCAGGTTGATCGTCGCCCCGGCGGACTTCCAAATGCCGAGGATGCCCGTTGCGTCGATGATTCGTCGGGCACGGTCTTCAAGGTCGGCGGAGATTTTGAAAAGATCGGGCACTGAAATGGTTTCGTTCATTTTTTGAGTTCCATCGACAGGATCGGGAACGGTTTGCCTTGAGGGTCGAGCGGCGAACGGCTCACGACCTCGAAGCCCAAGTGTTCGTAAAAGCCGACCGCTTGCGGATTCTGTTCGTTCACGTCGACCTTGCGGATTGCCTTCTCTTGAATCGCAAATTGGACGAGCCTTTTGCCGATCCCCTTGCCGCGAGCAGCGGGGTGAATGAAAAGCATTTCGATCATCTCCGGTGAGAGGCCGAGGAAGCCGAGAACATTTCCATTTTCCCGCACGCAGAACAGTTCGACCGCTTGCAGGTATTCGTTCAGAATAAGCGGCTTGAGGCCTTGAATGTCCGCTTCGCTCAGGAAATCGTGTGTCGCCCGGACAGACGCCTCCCAAACCTCGACGATCTCCGGAAAGTCGGACGGCGTTGCAGGTTCGATTTTCATTGGATCCGTGATTGTTTTGCGTCCTGGTTGCAACCATCTTCAATCCGCATTGGATTTCTCAAACCGTTAACGAACGCTCGTTTTGCCACGGAAAACACGGAATGACGCGGAAATTCCAAAAGAAGTCTCAAGTCCAACCGGTCATTTTTTAGTGAACGATATACTTGTTTCCACGGTTCAATATTTTTTCTCACTAAGGCACAAAGATCACAAAGGAATTGAGAGATTTGAGTTGTTCTTCGTGCCCTTCGTGCCTTTGTGAGAAAAAACAGGGCGTTTGGGTAAGGCTGTGGAATAAAATATATAATTCCCATTTTTTGGGTTTCTTTACTCCGTGCTTCTCCGTGCCTTCCTTTCCTGTTCTATGCACTTTGAGATGTCAAAACGTCCCGGCGCCTTCGCCGTAGGAGGCGTATTGGCCGTGATCGGTTACGAACTTCAAAACGATCATCGTCGGCGAATCAACCCCTTCCGGAAAGTACTGGAGGAAATCGTCGCACCAGACCTTGCGACGCGAGGCCGCATCGGCCAAGAGCTCGACGTTGCCGAACAGGCGGAACTCTTTCATCGACTGCGGATCGTAACCGTACACGACGGTCTTGGGATTCGCCTTCAGTTCGGCGACCTTCTTCTCCGTGGTCGCGGTCGCGAACCAGAGCACATCGATGTCGTCCTTAGCGGCGACGGCCAGCATCCGGAGATTCGGCCAGCCGTCGAGGCCGATCGTGCCGAAAGAAAGGAAGGGAATCGATTCGAGGGCTTTCAAAGCGGCGGCTTTCGCCTCGAGAGCAGTGAGTGTGGCTGTGTTCATCGTCATTTTAGGTAAAGGGGACCTGCCGTCCAGGCATAAGGCTTGCCGTCGAAAATGAATCGGCGACACAACAGAGCACGAAGCGTAAGCGAGTGTTTTGAGCACAGTCCCTCGCTCGCTTTCAGTATACCTCACAACTTATGCCGCTCCAAGGTCTTTGATAATTCGGGCGTCCGGCTTGATTTCTTCCGGCTTGACGGCCAAGGCTTCGATCAGGGCTTCGGCGACGAAGTGTTCGATTTCCGCCCGGCCGTACGGAAGATCATCGATCCCTTCGTTTTTCTCTCGGATTTTTTGTTCGACGAGATCGCAGAGAAACTTGACCGTGAACCGGTCGACGAATTCATCGTGCAATTCCTTTTGAGTCTTTTGCTTGGAGCGAACGACTCGCTTCCATTCTTCCTGGTCGACGATGTTATCCCGGTCGATGCGAATCGAAAATTTCTTTTCGAGGCGGTAAACAATGTCGAGAATGTCGACACCCATAGTGCTCTCCCATATTCCAAGCCGGAAGCATATCCTTAGTAGCCGTATCAAAATAACCTTTACAATGGCACAAAAAATCGAACATTTTCTTTTGTAACACTTCAGCCGAATGGTGATTTTCGTCATTTCGGCGAGAGTGAGATTTCTCGCTCCGCTCGAAATGACGAAAAATGAGGTTTGCTTCCCTCAAAAATTCAAACGGCTGAAGTAATACGATTTTTTACATTTCCGTCTATTCCGTTATTCCGCGTAGTCCGTAGTTAAAAAATGTGCAATAGTAAAAGTTATTTTGTTACAGATCCTATGATTACTTTGACAAGACGGCGGTTCTACCGATTTCCCGGAAACCGAGACGTCGATAAATGCTTCCCGCCGCCGGATTTTCATAGCTGAGGCTCGGCATGATTCCTTCGTTCAGGAGAACCTCGGATAATTTTGACACCAGTACGGAAGCGTACCCCTGCCCTCGAAACGCCGGATCGGTGCAAACATAACCGATACGGCCAAAACAGCTTTCCGTCGCCGAACTGACGATCCGGCCGTTGTCACGAACGTTCAGTACCCGCCCCTTGCCGGTCGCGAGCAGATCGACAAGTTGTTCGAGCGGCATCATCAGGTCGCGGAATTCGGGCATATTCGACCGAAGACGCAGGATGTCTTCAGCGTCTTTTGCGGTCGCCCATTCGACCGAAACAGGTTCGCTGGTGTGCGGCACGAAATTCTCCCGCCTCAATTCCGCAAGGTAACAGCGATGTTCGATTTGAAACGCGATGCTTTTCGTAAAAGGTTCGACGAGTGTTTCCTTGCCCGCGATCATCTTGAAATCGATGCTGTTCTCATCGAGAAACCGGCGGATCGCGGCTGCGTCGAGCGAGTCGGATTTCGAATAGACGTGAACGCAGCCGTAAAACAGGCAGAACACGTATTCGAACGGTTCCCGACCTTCCGCCGCGGGTGCCCCCCACAACTGAAAACGCGGATCGTCGAATCCGTAATCACGAATATCGGCGACAAAAAACGTTACATGGGCCGGTTCGGCGGCGAGATAGTCGAGAACCGTTTGACGGTCCTGTTCGGTCAATTTGCGTATCATCTGTTCTATCCGATGATTTTACTGATCCTCACGCAGCAGCCCGAAGCGTCAGCGCCGGGTTGGCCTCGCGTTTCCGTATTGGAAATCCGGGCGCTGACGCTTCCGGCTGCTGCCCCTATCCGGAATTTTTTGTAAAGATC
>JAVBSX010000269.1:0-13025 GCA_031556455.1 Thermoguttaceae bacterium | reverse complement strand
GTCCGCGACCGTGTTGTCGTCGAACAACCGGTCGACCGCCCGTTCGGCCGAAGCCGCGAGAAGCGTTCGGTATCCCGCCTTCTTCAACGTCTCGCGGAAAATATTCTGAAGCTCGGCGTTCGATTCGACGATCATCAGGCACTTCTGCTTGTCTTTGGAAGCGGAAGGGGCAGGCCGGAGAAAACCGGTCCCCATCGGATCGGAATACGCTCCGTCGTTCGCGGTTCCTTCGGCCAAACGTCGCGCACAAACTTCGAGATCCTCAAGGACGGCGCCCATCGTTTGGTAACGCTTTTCCGGATCGAGGGACATCGCCCGGTTGACGATCGTCTGGAGCGCGAACGGTACGGACGGATCGACCTGCTGAATCGGCTTGATATTGTAAAAGCGGCTCTTATCGGCGCGTTTGATCCGGTCTTTCGTTTCCAAAAGCGGGGCCTCCCCACACAAGAGATGGTAGTAAATGCAGCCGAGAAAAAAAATGTCGCTCCTCAGATCGTCTCTCCGGACGCCGCTCATCCGTTCCAAAACGGCGTAATCAATCGAACGCTGGCTCCGGAATTCGGTGTTGCCCGAACCCCCTTTTTCGGCAACCGATGCCAGCCCGAAATCGACGAGCATCGCCTTGCCCATGCTCGAAAGCAGAACGTTGGAAAGTTTCAAATCCCGGTGCTGCGACCCCCGTTTCGAGGCATAATCGAGCCCGCTGCAAATATCCATCATAATCCGGGTCGAAACTTTCGGGTCCGCCTTTTTTCGGGTCTTGAGAAACTCGCGAAGGGTTTGCCCTTCGACGAAATCCATAACCATGTAATGGTCCTTGCCCGAAGAGAAAACTTCGTAAATCGGGACGATGTTCGGGTGTCGCAGATCGATCCCAAGTTCGGCCTCGTGCACGAAATGGTCGATCACCGTCGGGTTGTCGCAAAAACGGTTGCGGAGCACCTTGACGGCCGCGAACTTCCCGGTCGTGCGATGCGTCGCCCGAAAAACCCGAGCAAACGTTCCCGCCCCGACCCGATATAAAACCTTGTAATCCCCGTAAAAGAATCCGACCGATTCACCGCTGAGAAGACGCTCGATCTGGTAGTTCGTCAAAAAGCCCCGACGCAAAGTCTCCTGGAGGAACAGTTGGACGTCGACTTTTTGCGTCCCGAAACCGCCCCACAATTCCTGGAGCTGTTCCGGCGTGAGAACGTCGAAACCGAGCGCACGTTGTGTCAGTTCGTCGAGAGTGGCTTCGGGCATGTGACCGGACCGGGTGGGAGGGGGAACGAAAAAATGCGGGAAAGCACCTCAATTATACCTCGGGATTGGACACCGTTTTCGGGCAATTTTGGTTTTCCGGGAAAAAAAACCACAATTTTCCCGTACAATCCCGGATAATCCCAACAAAAAGAGCAGGGAACGAAACCGATTCGTTTGGGACTGCAAGCTTTCAGTCGACAAGTTATAAGCGATTTTCCGAATCTGAAGTCGCCCCCATTAGAATCCGCGGGGAAAACGGGATGGCCGTCGCGGCGGGACGGCTCCTTCCGGCATCGGGTCGCCCGGTTTCCAGGATTTTTTCCAGGAATCATCCTCCGGATTTTCCGCCTGCTTTTTTTTCAACGCCTCGCGAAAAGCCTGCAACTTTTTCGGTACTTCCTCCCGGATCTCGTCAAGCCGTTTCCGTTGTTCCGGAGTCAGTATCTCCCGAATCGCCTCCCGGATTTTTTTCGTACGGGCTTGTGCCTCGTTTACGATTTTCGCCGTCCCTTCGTTGATTTCCGTTTCATCCGTAATCTGACCGGCGAACGCCTTTTTTAGAAAATCCTTGAATTCGTCTGCAAACCGCTGCTGCTCCGACGCCATCTCATTTTGGATTTCCGCGAGTTTCTCATTCTGCTCCTCATTCAACCCGAGAGCCTCGTAGGCGGCAAAGTTGACGACGAGATCAAGATCGCCGAAAATCGGCGACGGCAGCGCCAAATCGAGTTCTTTCGCACGCTCAAGCTGTTCCGGGGTCAAAATTTCCCGATGCGCCGCATCGAAAGCGTCCCAACCCATGGTCAAGGTTCCGAAAAACTCTTCTTCCAATTCGGGCAGTTCTTCCGGCGGTAATTCTCTCCAATTTTTAACCCGATGTACAAGACCGACAAAGCGATCATTAAATTGGTTTTCCAGTTCGAGAACTCTCTCCTCCAAGAGACTCGACTGAGCTTCGGAAATGTCGAGCTGGGAATGATAAAAGGCTTTATCGTTTTCCCATCGGTAAAACCCTGTTTTTCCGGCAGCTTCGACTTTGAGTGCTTCCAGAAAAAACCGAACTTGCATTTCGGGCGGCAGATGGTTCGTCGATAACTCGGCCGGTTCGCTTTCCGCCGTATGCGCCGCAACTGTCCCGACCGCGAGAAAAACAGTGCACAGCACCGCCAAAACCATTCCTGATTGCCGCATGATTCACCCCTTTTGTTGCAAGAGACGGATAGCCTCGATCATCGCAAAGTCTACACTGGATCGCCGGAGCGTTCAAGAGGAAAATTGTTCGGAAATTCCCGCCTTACTCCCCGTCGAACCCGAAATAATTTTTGGCGTTGTTGTAACAGACGTCGCGAACCAGCGAGCCGATCAGTTCGAAGTCGTTCGGCAAAAGGCCCTGCTCCATTTCCGTGCCGAGCAGGTTGCAAAGAATCCGGCGAAAATATTCGTGCCGGGTAAACGAAAGGAACGAGCGGCTGTCGGTCAGCATCCCGACGAAACGGCTCAAAAGGCCCTGGTTGGAGAGCGTGTTGAGTTGCCGCTCTATTCCCTCTTTTTGATCGAGGAACCACCAGCCGCTGCCGTATTGCATCTTCCCCGGAACGCCGCCGTCTTGAAAATTTCCGATCATCGTCGCCAGCATCTCGTTGTCCGCCGGGTTGAGATTGTAAAGGATCGTTTTCGGCAGCCGGTCGATCCGATCGAGCGAATCCAAAAACCGTGACAACGCGAACGCCGAAGAGCCGTCACCCATCGAATCGCAGCCGCAATCCGGCCCCAGTTCGAGGAACAGCCGCGTTCGATTGTTGCGCAGCGCTCCGAGATGCAGCTGCATTGTCCAACCTTTTTCGGCGTTCATCCGCCCGACCTCGAACATCAGCCCCGATCGCAGCAGCGATTCTTCTTCGAACGAAATCGGCTTGCCCGATCGCAGCTCCCGGAAAACGCGGGCGGCCTCCGATTCGGTCCAGCCGTCGGCGAATTCGAAACGTCCGAAACCGTGATCGGAAAGCCGACAGCCGTGTTCATGAAAATGGTGATGCCGCAGCCGCAGCACTTCGACCAGATCGGCGAAATCCTCGATCGCGATGTCGGTCGCCTGCTCCAGCAGTTCAATGTAATTGAGGTAAATCCGGACGCACTCCCCGCGATCGGTGCTGCCGTCGGAAAGCATGCGCGGAATGTTAATCGCCCGGTCCGGCCGAAAGGTCGGCAGCACCCGAATTTCAAAGTCCCGGTCCGCCGCGATCTGTTCGTGATATTCGAGCGCATCGGCCGGATCGTCGGTCGTGCAAACCGTTTGAACGTTCATTTGCCGCAAAATGCCCCGGCACGAAAAGTCGGGCCGTTTGAGCATCGCGTTGCCCCGCTTCCAAACTTCCGGGGCGGTTTCGGGGCCGAACAGCAGATCGTCGATTCCGAGCGGCCGCCGGAGTTCCAAATGCGTCCAATGGTAAAGCGGGTTGCGCAAGGTTTGCGGTACGACCTCGGCCCAGGCCTGGAACTTGTCCCACTCGCTCGCATCACCCGTGATGAGCCGCTCGGGAATGCCGGCCGCCCGCATCGCCCGCCATTTGTAATGATCTCCGCCAAGCCAGATTTCGCTCATGTTCGCGAAGCGGTGGTCGCTCGCGATCAGCATCGGCGGGAGGTGCGAATGATAATCGATGATCGGCAACGCGGCCGCGAAATCATGATACAGACGCCGTGCCGAAACGCTTTGCAGCAAAAAATGTTCGTCGAGATATTTCATGGTAGCGGATAGCGATCAGCGGATAGCGGATAGTACGAGCCGGGGGCTGCGCCCCCGACTGCTTCTATTTTGAGTTGTTATCGTTTCTCGCGTTGAACGAGCCGGGGGCTGTGCCCCCGACTGTTTCTATTTTGAGTTGTTGTCGTTTCTCGCGGGGTTGTCAGTCGGGACCACAGGTCCCGGCTCGTAATCGTTTTTCGTTTTCGCGAGCGGGTAAAAAAAAGCCCGGGGCGGGTCGAAACCAACCTCGGGCGAAACTCAAGTCAAATCAAGGCCCAACCGAACACCAGCCTTACGGCAGCTGTCGGGTGGTACCGTCTTTCGGCATCATCGCGAAGACGAAAATGGAACGATCCACTTCCTGATCAACCGTTCGGACACTCCCGTCGCACATCGCGACGACGATCAGCCCCGGATGGTTCGAGGAAGGCCGGGCAAAGCGGTAACGAACCGGCATACCGGGCGCACCCGCCGAGCTGCTCGTCGCAGCCGTCTGGACAATGGTATAGTTGGTGGTATCCAATTTCATGGGACGTGATCGGAAGTTTTCGGCGATATCGATAAAGCTATTGATCGGAACCGTCTTGTTGTCATCGTCGATCGTTTCCGCGGCGGATCTCGTAAAGATAAACAGTGGCGCGGGCCGGGAATCGCGGCGGCCCGGATCCGTGAGCTCCCAAGCCAGATCGTCCATCCCTCCGAGCTCCACACTCGTTTCAGTACGAGCCAATTTGTAATCAAGATTTTTTCCGTACGCAACTTGCGCCGAAAACGTGAAGGCCGTTTCGTATTCATAATCCCGTCGTGCCGTACCGACTTCCATTCCGGAAGAGCTGGGATCAATGTTGGTCACCCCACACGTCCCAAAAACCAGCTTGTTTTTCGCCGCCGCCAATTTGTCGGCTTTGTCGTCATCGTTAATCCCGTTAATCCCGGTAGTCGCGTTCACATAGGAAGGATGATTGGCAATATCGTCTTGATAAACCCGACCGAAGTCCAGCCAGCGGCCTGCATACAGGTTTTCGGAAAGCAGGATCGTGTTGCCCGCCCCGTCCGCTCCGGTCACGAAATCCATGTTCGGAAGCGTGGCGTTGCATTCGACCTTGTCGATGAAAATCCCGTATTTTCTGTTTCCTTTTTCCTCGTAGATCAACGTGGTGAGGTCGTCCGGTTTGAGCAAGGCCAGGTTTTGCGGTCCCGCGTTGGCGACATAGGAGGTTTTATTATTAGGCCAAGGTCCGACTTGCTGCATGATGTTACTCGGGCAATTCAGAAACTTCAGCGCGGGAAGGGTATCGACCGCGATCGCCGTCAAATTGTTATCCTCGTAAAGACCCGTCGTTGGAGTGGCCGTCGGTACGGTCACGTCTTTCCATTCACTCAACGCTCCGATGTCTTTATTGACGATTCTCTGATAGAGGTTCCCTTCTTCCAAGAACGGCAAAAGCTGGGCGACCCAACTCAATTCCCAATCGCCGTTTCCATACGTCCTGCTGGCAGGGGTTTGATTCAAAACATCGTTCCAAACGCCGCTAGGCAAAGCAACGGTATCGATTTTATAATTCGCCGCGTAAGTGACGTTTCTCCGGAGGGCGGGGAATTCCTTTTTGGCGCCTTCGTAGTTTTGAATCGCCAAGGCGAGGTTCTTTTGGTTGTTGACGCAGGTGACCCTTCGCCCCGCTTCGCGGGCGTATTGGATCGCCGGCATCAACAGGCCGACGAGCATGCCGATGATCGCGATCACGACCAGCAGCTCGATCAGCGTAAAACCGAGTTTTTTCGTTTTCATGATTCTTAACTCCTTCAATAATGCAAAATGAATTGATCGAAATGTTAATACGATATAAATCAGTCTCTCAAAAGAGAGTATAAGGCCTCAAAATAAAAAAAGGGAGAGGCCTCAAAAAATCGTCCCGAACCCCGAGCGAACCGCTTCCTTCAACGGCGGAAAAATAGGAACCAACAAAGTTCCGTCCGGGACCGCACCTACTTATCCTATTGTCCTCGATAACCGCCCCGATTTCCAGAGGTATTTTGATTTTATTTCAAAATTTTTCCACAAATTCGATATTTGGGAGGAAAATACCGCAAAAAAGGGTCAGGTAAAATGGACAGTAGACTTCCGGGTTGGTATTCCGTCTATCCCTTGGACCGCAGGCTTCCAGCCTGCAGCGGGGCAGCAGGCTGGAAGCCTGCGGTCCAAGGGAAAATTCAAAACCTAACACCACGTCAAAACCACCAATCGTCTTTCGACAAAAAAGACGCCGGCGTCGGTGCCAAATGGCATGGACGCCGGCGTCTTCGCCGCTCGGCTAAACATTCAGACCAACGCTATTTGAAGAGCGGGCCGCTGGAATCGCCGATTCCGCCCTTGAGCTGCTCGGGGGCAATGTTCGAGCTGGAACCGGAACTCACCGGCTGTTCCACTTCCGGCTTCTGTTCGCCGTCTTCTCCTTCTTCGGCCCATTCGGCCCGCTTGCGGGAAAGACCGATCTTCCGTTCGTCCGGATCGACTCGAAGGAGCTTGACCTCGATCTCTTCGCCGACCTTGACCACGTCTTCCGGATTTTCAACCTTGTGATTGGCCAACTCCGAGATGTGGAGCAACCCTTCGAGGTCGTCTTCCAAGGAAATAAAGACGCCAAAATTGGTAATCTTCGTAATTTTTCCCGTAACCAACTGCCCGGGCTGGTACTTTTCCGGAATCCGGGTCGTCCACGGATCTTCGGACAGCTGCTTCAGGCCGAGGGCGATGCGACGATTCTTTTTCTCGACCGAAAGGACCCTGCACTGAATTTTCTGTCCTTTTTGGACCACTTCGTTCGGATGGGTTATTTTCCGGACCCAGGACATGTCGGAGACGTGCAACAGCCCGTCGATTCCTTCTTCGATTTCGATAAATGCCCCGTAATTGGTCAAATTGCGGACCGTTCCCGTGATTTCGGAGCCGACCGGATACTTTTCGTCGACTTTTTCCCACGGATTTTCGAGGGTCTGCTTCATGCCGAGCGAAATTTCCTGCTTGTCCTTGTTAATACCGAGGACGACGACGTTGATCGGATCGCCGACGGAGATCACTTCGTTCGGGTGGGTGATCCGTTTCGTCCAGGACATTTCGCTGATATGGACGAGCCCTTCGATTCCTTCTTCGAGCTTGACGAACACGCCATAACTCATCACGTTGACGACGGTTCCCTGGACCCGCGAGCCGACCGGGTATTTTTCCTCGATATTCGCCCAAGGGCTGGCCGTTTTCTGCTTCAGGCCAAGGGAGATTTTTTCCTTTTCGTAATCGATCGAGCGGATGATGACCTCGATTTCCTGGTCGATCTGCACCATTTCCGAAGGATGGTTGATCCGTCCCCAGCTCATGTCGGTAATGTGCAACAGCCCGTCGATGCCGCCGAGATCGATAAAGGCGCCGAAATCGGCGATGTTCTTGATCGTCCCTTTGCGGATTTCCCCTTCTTTCAGGGTGCCAAGGAGAGCGGTTTTCTTGAGGGCGCGTTCGTTTTCGATCAGGGCGCGGCGGCTGACGACGATATTACGCCGGGCCTCGTCGATCTTGAGGACGACGCATTGGATTTCCTTGCCGATGTATTCGCCGATGTCGGACGGACGCCGGACGTCGACCTGCGAGGCCGGGAGAAAGACGGGCACACCGATATCGACGAGAAGGCCGCCTTTGATTTTTCGGGTCACGGTTCCGGTCACGACTTCGTTTTCCCGGACCGACTTCATCATGTTGTCCCAAGCCTCGATCTTGGCGGCCTTTTTCTTGCTGAGCATGACCATGCCGCGGATTTCCTCCCCGGCGATTTGGTCTTCCAGTTCTTCGACGAGGACCTTGATCTCATCGCCTGTTTGAGGCGCAGCTTCCCCTTCTTCCCAGTCGCTCAGCGGGACGAGCCCTTCGCTTTTGTAGCCGACATCGACGATCACGAAGTTACCTTCGATGCGAATGACGGTCGCTTTGATGATTTGATTTTGATCGACTTCTTCTCCGCCCCAATCGATCTCTTCCGGAACGGTTCCGGCCATTGCCGCGTTCAATTCGTCTTCCCATTCATGCTCATTGACATCCAGACCACGGATCAGGTTTTGATTAACCACAACAAAATTTCCTAACGCTAAAAAAAGTTGAATTCAACACAGGTGCCGCACACACCACGCCGGTGGGCAAATTTCGGCAGGAATCTTTGGAAGAAGCGTTCGCTCTTTTCGCAACGTCGTCGCGGACGGAACACGACCGCTAAAACAATGATTCTTTTGTCCTAGAAATCGAAAAAACGAACCTCACAGTGAGAAACCTCCTGCGTTTTGTGATCTATTTTTCAACGGCGTTTTTTTTGGAAAAATGATCACTCGTCTCCAAAGCAAAGGAAATATTGGCGAAAAAACAAAATTTTTCGACTTTCCTCCAATTTGAAGTGGGCATTATAATTGCATCGTCCAGAAAATGCAATCCGGGGGAAGGGAGAAAATTTCGCTTTGCGAAGACCTGTACGGGAGAAGAAGAGTGCGAAACACGAATTTTGCACCGACATTCAAATCAGCTAAAACCCAACCCTCTACAAAAAACAGGTTACCCCGCCCGGAACGTGAAGAGTTTCGATTGTCCTGCCCTTCCGGGAATTCGTCGGGGCAAATGATCCGCCCTATTGGCAAAAGTGTTGCTGCAAAGTCGGTCAATGATTCTCACGAAAACACAATGAACCGACTTCGCAAAAGCCTTTTGCCGCGAGGGCGAATGTCAATCAAAGACGACCGATGCTGAGAAAGGCCGTTGGGAGTCGTACTTTCTATTCTTCTTCTTCCGTCGCCTTGTCAAGTTTGAAGTCGTGCTTGAGACCGCCCTTGGGAACCTCGACGGTAAAACCGGACGTTTCCGGCAATGCATACTTTTTATCAGCTCCGGGAACACCGGCGATAGAAACTTTATAGGTCGCTGCCGGCAAGCCGTCACCGTCACGGAATTCGCCCATGCTGAAACTTCCGTCACGGCCGATCTGGGATTTTCCCATATTTTTTACCGAGTTGAACGTAATCTCTCCTTCCGTCGCGGCGGTTCCGTCCGACAGGGTGACCTTGCCGGTGACCTTTCCTTTGCCACTGCAACCGACACAGACGAGAGCGACCAGAAGAACACCAATAATCCCCAATTGTTTTTTCAGCATAAGTAACCTCTAATCAGCAAAAAGATTTGTTTGGAAAAATACAAAGTCGTTGCGTAACAACCTTGTCGCTGACCGGGATTTTAGCCATAATTCTTACCAGAGTCAAGCTACTGAAAAGGAAAAACCAAAAATCGGAAAAATAATCCGCGACCTTGAAAATCAGAGGCTCGCTCAAGTTTTTTTACCAACGGATTTTCGCGAGTGTATTTTTGAGCGATAATTTTGAAAGGCTCGACATGCAACGATTCAAGTACACGACCGATCCGCACTCCTTCCCTGAAAGATTTCAACGACAATGCGACACGACTCCGTCGGACTCATCGGCTTCGGTATGACCGGCAAAGTGCACGCCTATGCCTACACGACGCTCCCTTATTACATGAACTCGACGGTCGGCGAGTTCCGGATCACGCATGTCGCGACCGCCCATGCGGCGACGGCCGAAAAAGCGAAGCAAATCACGCGGGCCGAATACGCGACGACCGATTTTCGGACGATCACGGAAAACCCGGCGGTCGACATCGTCCATATCTGCACGCCCAACGAAGGGCATCTCGAACCGTTGCTTTCGGCGATCGCCCACGGCAAGCACATTTATTGCGAAAAGCCGCTTTGCGTGAACGCGGACGAAGCCCGGGTCATCCTCCGGGCGATTGAAGAAAGCGGCTATTCGGCGACGAATCAAATGACGTTTCATTTACGGTTTTTCCCCGCGATCCAACGGCTCAAGCAACTACTCCTCGAAGGGCGGCTCGGTCGGATCCTGCAATTTCGGGCCGCGTTCCTGCATTCGAGCAGTGCTTCGCCCGAAGTGCCGTTCAAATGGAAGCATTCCGAATCGGGCGGGGTGATCCGCGATCTCGGTTCCCATGTGCTCGATCTCATCGACGATTTGCTCGGTCCTTTCGAATCGCTTCTCGCCGAAACGCAAATTGCCCACCCCCGGCGACCGGTTGCCCTTTCGACACCGGAGAATCCGCACCCGGCGATGGTCGACGTTACGGTTGAGGACGCCGTTTCGCTGCTCGTGCGAATGCGTTCGGGCGCCCGGGGCGTGATTGAGGCGACGAAACTGGCGAGCGGCTCGGAAGACGAACTGCGATTGGAGATACACGGCGAAAAAGGGGCCGCCCGATTCAGCCTCATGCAGCCGCACTATTTGGAATTTTTCGACGCGACCGTTCCGCAAAAGCCGCTTGGGGGCATGTCCGGCTGGACGGCGATCGCCTGCGGCGGCCGCTTCGAACCGCCGGACAGTGATTTTCCTTCGCCGAAATCCTCGCTTGGTTGGATTCGCGCCCACGTCGCCTCGCTGTCGAATTTTTTACAGGCGGTCGCCGAGGGAAAGCCGACGCAGCCCGATTTGCGGCAGGGGGCGAAGATCCAGGAACTGATGCAGACGATCGCGGATTCGGCGAGACAGAGGATAGAGGATAGAGGATAGAGGATAGAGGATAGAGGATAGAGGATAGAGAGCCGCGACCTGCGGTCGCGAAGTGCGAATTCTCAATTCTCTTCCCTCTCTATCCTCTGTTCTCTACACCCTACTCCGGAACGATTTCGATGACGCTGATTTCGGGTCGGCAATAAAAGCGGATTTGCGGTGCCCAGCCCCGCTCCATCCCCGTGCCACGGGTTACCAGCAAGTGCGAACCGTTGGGCAGATCGGTCCAGCCGGATCCCCAGCGCCGGGGAAAATTCAGCGCCGGCTTGACTCCGGTCACGAACTGGCCGTAAAACGGAAACTGCACCTGTCCGCCGTGCGTGTGCCCGGCGAGCAAAAGATCGCCGTCGGTTTTTTCCAACGCGAACGCCGGAACGTGTCCGACCATGAGATGAAACTTGCGGCGTTCTTCCTCCGTTTTCAGGTATTCTTTCGGACCTTTGAAATACAGGGAGGAATCACCCATCGAAAGAGCCGTCAACACGATCGGTCCCAGGTCGAAAGTTTGCGTTTTTTCGGCGACCTGAAAACCGGTTTCCTGAAACAGCTCTTCCAGCTCCTTACCCGAGGAGTCGTTGTTCCCTCGGATCGCGAACGCTCCGAGCGGCGGCCGAAAATCCGCGTTTTTCAAGGCAAAGCGAAACTGCTCGCGCAAACCATGCAAATCGTTCGCCCTTTTGCCGAACGCCTGAATGTAATCGCCCCCCAATATGACGAGATCGGCGTTTTGCTCTTTCATGATTCGGAAAACACGGCGTTCGTAGTTGCCGATCCGGTCCGTTTGCGTATCGGCGATAAAGACGACGCGAATCGGCTTTTCAACTTTCGGCGAGGTGATTCGATAATGTTCGACGACAACGAAATTCGGCTCAATCAGCATCATATCGGCCCCGAAACCGAGCAGAACGATCCCGGCGCAACCGGAGATCATCGCGGTTGTTTTCCGTCTTTTGAAAAAGAGAATCGCTCCGGAAGCAAAAAGGTAAAACCCGAAATGCCCGAACACCCCTTCGACGAGGTTCTGCCCCCAGGTCGCCCGAAAGAGCACTCGGCCGACGAGAATGATCGCGACCCATTGCAAAAAAATTCCGAGAACCCAAAGCCGACGGTTGCCCCAGAGTGCCAACCCCCAAAGCAAGGTCGTATCGACGGCGAACAAAACCAAATTAAAAGGAAGCGTGTCCATAAAATCGAACGACGAAAATGGTGTTGCCGTTTAGCCGAGCGGCGCAGACGCCGGCATCGTCTGCATTACATTCCAATAAAGTCAACGATACCGCAGCATGATCCGATCGACGAGCCCGGGGCACAAACGGTTCAGGTAATAGAGAATTTTGGCCGGAAAATAGGGGATGATCCGATGTTTGCCCCGCCGCATCGCCGCGAGAATTTCCCGGGCGACGGATTCGGAAGAGACGCTCTTGTGGGCCGGCAGGTCCGGGGCGCTGCTCGATTCGAGCAGCACGTCGAAAAACTCGGTTTTCGTCGTTCCGGGCGAAACCAACAAAACGTCGATCCCTTCGGAGGAAAGCTCGGTCCGCAGCGATTCGCTGATCCCGGCGACCGCGAACTTGGCCGCTCCGTAGGCTCCGTAATGCGGCACCCCGCGCAGCCCGACGATCGAGCCGAGAAAAACGACCATCGGCCGGACGCCGAGTTTTTGTCGTTCTTCGCTTTGGGCCGATTCCCGCAACGACGGAAGGGTTGCCTGGGTCAGCCCGACGGCCGAAAAATAATTGACGTCCATAAGCCGGTGCAGCAATTCGTCCGAGGTCGCTTCGATCCGGCAGGTCGCCCCGACACCGGCGTTGTTGATCAGGTAATCGATCCCGCCGAGTTCCCGGCGAGCCGTTTCGACGGCGACTTGTCGCGTTTGCGGATCGGTCACATCCCCGCAAACGGTCAACACTTTCGGCGAGAGGTCCGAAAACCTCGCCCGGATTTCCGCCGCCAACTCTTCGAGCCGCTCCTCGCGCCGGGCCAACAGGACCAGCTCGGCTCCCGCCGCCGCCAACTCCAGCGCAAGCGCCCTCCCGATTCCCGAGGATGCCCCGGTCAGGAGAACGCGCGATTGCTTGAAGGAACGTTGCATGGTTGTGAGGATAGTGGGAAATGGGAAGAGAGCCGCGACCTACGGTCGCGAAGTCTTATTCGTAATTTTCAATTCTCAATTTTCAATTTTCAATTCCCTGTCCTCTGTCATCTATTCCTGTACTTCTCCGCGGGATTTGCCGATGTCGAGGACTTTGAACTTTTTGCTCGCGAACACTGCTTTCGCGGCTTCGGGATCGATATTGGGGTTGTCGAGAAGCCGGAGCGATTCGAGCTTCGGCAGCTTTAGCAGTCCCTCAATGCCCGCGTTGGTGATGTTCGTCGTCCCGATTTTCAATTCCTTCAAATTCGGCAGCTG
>JAVBSX010000419.1:0-3828 GCA_031556455.1 Thermoguttaceae bacterium | reverse complement strand
ATTCGCAGATCAAGTTCGTCAACCCGAAGATCGTGCATGTCGACGCTTCCAGCCCGTTGACGGCCCTGGCGGCGGCGGAACAAGAGATGGACGGCGGGATTTACATGCGGACGGTGGCCGAGCCGACGGCGATTCGCGTCGACGGAACGGTCGGGGCCTTGCCGAACGACGCCAACATGCTGCACGAATGGCAATCCCATTACGTCGAGCTTTGGGTCAAGGCTTCGGACGCGGACAAGTACACCGCCGCGAACGCCGATTTGCTTTACAATTCGGATTACTTTACGGCGACGAAGGTCGAACTCGGCGACTACTTCAAGGTCGGCGGGAAGGCCGTGATCGACGATGCGGCCGGATTGGTGAGCGGAATCGGCGGCGGAGCCGGAATGATCGCGAGGAAGGACGGCTACATCCTGCTCGGTCGGGTCAAATTCGAGTCGCTCGGAACCGACAACGTTCCGTGGTCCGAAGCGTTGACCCCGCATTCCCTCGGTTTGAAGCTCGAAAACGGCGGCGTCCGCTCCGTTCGCGGGGAATGGATCAGCGAATTGGGCAAAGGCTCGAAGACCGAAGTCTGGGCCAACCCGTATGATTCGAACGACGACGGGTCGATCAATATCGCCGATTTCACCGCCTTCGCCTCGGTCTTCGGGCAATCGGGAACGGACGGCTCGGTGCTGATCAACGGCTTCGATTTTACCCGGACCGGCAATATCGGCATCGCCGACTTCACGCTCTTCGCGAGCAACTTCGGCAAGTCGCGGGCCGATGTGGTTTCGGGAAAAACCTCGATTACCCTCGGTTCGGGCGTCTCGCAGAGGTATATCGGCAAGAAGCTGGACGTCGACGACCTTTCGACGGTCGGGCTCCTGCTCGATGCCGCGAACGCAGCCTGGGCCCAAGCCTTGGGCCTGAGTAAGCCGATCGACGTGCAGTTGGTCGTCAAGGATTACGGTGATACGACGACGCTCGGGGAAGCCCTGATCGTCGCGCTCGATGCGAACGGTCTCCCGAGCAAGGGGATCATCACCCTCGACGACAACGCCGCCGGACTCGGCTGGTACTCGCAACTGACCGATCCGGTCGATGCGTCGCGGTACGACCTGTACACGACCTTGCTGCACGAGTTGGGACACTTGTACGGGATCAATTCGTCCTACAACGCCTACAACGCGGTCAAGGGCCAATACGGCAGCGTCCTCGACGGAACGGGACACGTTACGATCACGACCGACGTGATGTTCTCCGGCATCAACACCGGGGAGCGAAAGTTCATTTCCGAGCTGGACGTCAACATCGTCGAAACGGCTTACGGAGCGGCCCGGGGCGACAGCAAGCTGCACGGGTTCGAAAGCACACCGGCCCAGCTGAATGCGGTCGTTTCGGAAGCTTCGGTCGCCGCCGTTCCGGCGACGACGGTTCGTTCGGCCGAATCGCAACCGGCTCTGCCCACGATCCTCTCGGAAGCGGCGGCGGTTTCGCAAAACGTTGCCCGATTGAACACTTCGATCGCCTGGGAATCGGCGCGGCCGTCGATTTTGCCGACGAGCGAGAACGCGAGAACGCTCGCGGAACTGAGCACCTTGGGTCTCGCGGTTTCGTTGCCGAACATTACTCCGACCGGCAGCCGCGCGGCGAGCGTCGATCTGGTGTTCGGCGAATTGTTCCCGGAAGATTCGGAGAAGACGGATTCGGACGAAAGCGATTACCTTTTGGCCGATCGCTCGGTCGACGGGCTGGTCGACCAACTCCTCGCCGATTGGGCGTAAGGACGTCGAATTCCGACCGTTGAATCACGGAGCCGGAAATGAATGGAGCGGGAAGTGTAAGCCAATCTCAAGGTTCGCTTACGCGGCCCGCTCCGTTTTTGTTTACTGCTTTCGCCGGCAGCCTCGGCGGTCGGTTGGGAAGGGTGCAGTAAAAGTTTGAGGGGAAATTTCCGCCCCCAACGGGGGCTCACAAGGTAGCCGGGGGTGAAGCGTACTCGCGAACCCCCCCGGAAACAAATCACCAAGCCAAATGCACCCCAACGGGGTGCCATAAAAAAAGGGGACATTGTGCGTCCCCGTTGGGGACGATCGGTCGCCCCCCTGATCACCGGGGGTTCGCGATTACGCTCACCCCCGGCTACCTTGTTGTTGCCCCGTCGGGGCAATTTGCCTAAACGCTCCAGCGAAATTGACTACACCCGTTGGGAACGGACTAATCCCCGTGCTAATGCCTTTTTTTCTCACGCACGAATCATGCGAGCGATCATTACAGGCGGGGCCGGGTTTATCGGCTCCGCCCTCGTCCGTTTTGCCGTTCAAAAACTCGGCTGGGACGTTCTCAATATCGACAAACTGACCTATGCCGGGGACCTTTCTTCGGTTCAAGCGGTCGCCGGAAATCCTTCGTACCATTTCCTGCAAGCGGATATCGGCGACGGGCCGCTCGTTTCGGACGCGATCGCCGGATTTCAGCCTGATTTGATCGTGCATTTGGCGGCCGAATCGCATGTCGATCGCGGCATCGACCGCCCGGCCGAGTTTATTCGCACCAATCTCCTCGGAACCTACACCCTGCTCGCAGCAGCTCGGTCGTATTGGGAATCGCTTCCCGCGGAACGACGGGCGTGTTTCCGGTTGCACCACGTTTCGACGGACGAAGTGTACGGCTCACTCGATCACGAGGGAGTGTTTTCGGAAACCTCGTCATACGCTCCCCGGAATCCCTATTCGGCGAGCAAGGCGGGGAGCGACCATTTGGTTCAAGCCTGGTACCACACCTACGGTTTGCCGATCCTCATCACACGAAGTTCGAACAATTTCGGGCCGTACCAACACTCGGAAAAATTGATTCCTCATGTTATCCTCAACGCCTTGGAAGGGAAACCGATCCCGGTTTACGGACGAGGAGAAAACATCCGTGATTGGCTTTATGTCGAAGATCATGTCAAGGCGATCGGCCTTGCCGCCGTCCGCGGTCGAATCGGCCAGACGTATAATTTCGGCGCCCGCAACGAGCGAAAAAACATTGATCTGGTGCGAAAGATTTGCGACATTCTCGACCGCAAACGGCCCGACCCACAGGGAACGTACCACCGGCTGATCACCTTCGTCGCCGACCGGCCGGGGCACGACAAACGCTACGCCATCGACGCTTCGCGGCTGGAAAACGAGCTCGGCTGGCGGGCCCGGGAGAATTTCGATTCGGGCATCCGCCGGACGGTCGAGTGGTATCTGGCGAACGAATGGTGGTGGAAGCCGATCCGCGAAGGGAAGTACGCCGGCGAGCGGTTGGGCCGTTCCTGACGGCGCCGCGGTTTGACATTCGCCTTTGGCGGGGCTATATTTCTCCGATTGCGACAATCGATGGAACGAGCGTCCGGTCCGGAGAGGAAGCCCGGCGGAAAACGGGAATCGGATGAATATAACAATCATTATTTTTCTGGCGGCGATCGCGGCGGCGGCGGTGGCGCTGCTGATGCGTGAGCGCCAGCACTTCGCCGAACTGACCGCCGAGCTGGCCAAGTTGCGGGAAGGGCGCAGCAGCGTCGACCATTTCCTGAGTGCGATATTCCGCGAGATGCGTACCGAAAAGGGGATTTCCGGCGCCATGCACGCCGCGGCGGCCTACCTGGCCGAACAGTGCGGCGCGGAGGCGGCCGGCATCTACGAACTGACCGACTCCCAGCTGACGATCGCGGGCGTGGCCGGGCCTTTTCCGCTGATCCACTCCGGCAACCGGATCATCCTGGCCAACCAGCACCACCTCTTCGAAATGCTGCGGCGCGAGACGATCCGTCCCGGCGCCGGCTTCATCGGCAGCATGGTCGACCAGACGCGG
>JAVBSX010000006.1:0-4940 GCA_031556455.1 Thermoguttaceae bacterium | reverse complement strand
CTTGTCGGTTTGACGCTGGAAAACATGGGGATTTTGAAAACGCGACCGGTAAAAACGAAGGGGAATTGTTCTTGCGGGTGAAATCCCGATGCCGTTTTCTCAAAATTTCATGTCGCGATTGTAGCATCTGCGGGTTGTCAGACAAGGTGACTTTTGGCCGGAGTTGTCGTAACCTTATTGAGTGTATTTTTTATTGCTGAAAACCCAAACATATCACAGCAAACAATTCGCCGCGGCTTATGATATTCACGATTTGAATAATTATGAAAAATAAACAGATAAGATGTACAAAACACCATAGTATAAATTTTATCCAATGAAGTCGTGTAGCTTTGTTTTCCGTGCGATTGCATAGCAGCGCACGGAGACTGGATATTAATAAATAGACGCAATAACAAGAATAAATAACGAGTACTATAGAAAAAAAGTATAGAGATGCGCTACTGTCGTGCATATTTGTTCTAGTGCGTTGTCAAGTTGTATTTTTGGGCTTAGTGATTTTCCGTCATCCCCGCGAAGGCGGGGATCCATAGGGAACGGTTTCACTATAGATTCCCGGCTGCGCGGGAATGACGATCGGGGAATCCCAATATTTAATGTTGGGGTACAAGGAATTTAATTTGGAACTCAGTCATCCCCTGTCGAAGCATCGGCGTCTGCGCCGCTCGGCTAAACGGGTCGGCTCGTCCCGCGATGATGCTTGGTGCTGTTCCGTATTACTTCCGCCGGCCCAGCCGCCGGTTGAGTTCGCGGCTCTCGCGGTTCAAATGGTCGATTTTTTCCCGGAGCGATTGCAGCCGACCGCGAAAATCCCGGACCTTTTCGAGCGTCGTTTCCAAACGACCGAAAAGGAACCGCATCGAATCGGTCGTTCGCCAATTCGCGGCGGTTTCGTTGACCTGACGTTCGAGCCCCCGTCGCAGGAAAAGCGTAAAGACCCCGAGCAGCACCCCGCACCAGGCGATGAGCCAAAAAATCGAGACCAGGTAATTGTTAAGCGGCCAAACCTCCGCCCCATAGAAGAACGAATCGTAAAAGAAATTTTTCGCCGGCCTCGCCAAAAGAAAAATCAGCATCGCGGTAACCAGCGTTTCGTAAACGATCCGGATCGTAAGCGTGTTGTGTCGCCGGGTCAGTTGCTCGCAGACGTTGTCCAATTCCTTGGCGACGACGTTGGTAAAGGCTTCGCCCGCCCGGGCCGATTCTTCAACCACCTCTTCGGTCGTCGTCGGCGGGACCTGGGCGTCCTCGGCAAACCCGGCGAGAACGAGCGCCGATTCCCGCAGCGTCCGGTCCTCCCAGTACTCTTCGAGATTCGCGCTTTCTTTCAATCGGCGGCGGTTGGACCATTTCCGAAAGCTCCGGACCCCTTCGACCGTGCCGAGGGCGACGAGCTGCGGCACCGAGCGGGCCCGGGCCAAGAGCATCCCCATCGCGATCGATCCGAGCCGCTGATAGGTCCGCAGCACGAGGGAAAACGGACTGTAACCCCATTGGGCGGCGATTTGGCCGATCAGCCGGTTCTCCCAAAGTTGCCGGTCTTGCACCAATTCCGTGCGGACCTTATCGGAAAGTTCCGCCCCGAGGCCGAGCCGTTCGTCGGCGATTTTCTCCTGCAATTTCCGGATGCGAGGCCAAGCCGCTTCAATCTCCTCGTCGCAGAGCGAGGCGGTTTCCTCGGCCAAATCGAAATAGTTCGCTTCCCGAACGCCGAACGCCGCCTCTTCGTTCATCTCCCGGGTGAGCAGCCGGTACAACTCGCCGAAATCCCCGGTCAAGTCTTTCCCGGCGAGTTGTTCGGACAGGGCGGCGAGGGAATCGACGTAATAAATCGTGCCGGGCTCATATCGTTCGGCGAGCACATCGGCCCAATCCTTGCGGATATCGACATCCCGATCGGCGTGCGTTTGGACGAACACAAGCCGGGCTCCGGGCGCGGCATCGGCCAGTTCGTCGGCGACCTTGCGGCTGCGGTATTTCTGCTGCGTGCCGGTTACGACCAAAATGTCGCAAAGCGGCAACACTTCCCGGAGCCGGGCGAGGTTGGTTTCCCGCATTTGATCGTTCTCGGTCGTATCCGGGTCGGGACAATCGATCAAGACCATTTGCCGGAGCGCCGGCAGATCATGCTTTTCAACACGAATGTCGGAGATGTCGATCCCCCAACGCTCGGGATCAATTTCGGGCCGACACACGAGAATCGGCTGATCGGTCGTCGGCCGCTGTTTGCCTTCCCGAACGATTTTGGCTCCGAGCAGGGCGTTAATCAGCGTACTTTTGCCGGTCCCGGTTCCGCCGAGAAAAGCGACGATGAGCGGCATGCCGAGCCGACGCTGCATCGCCGATGTCCGGGCGAAAAAGCGTTCGACTCGCCCGCGACAGTCTCGGGCGGGTTCCCATTCGGGGAGCGGATCGACCCAATCGCGCAGCCGATCGCCGAGCAAACCGGGTTCCGACCAGGAAGTGTGAGTATTGTCCGACACGTTCAATAATCAAGGAGAATGAACAAAACGAAAAATCACCGATCAACAGCGTCTATTTTATCGTTTGGCGGTTAAAAAGAAACCCCCGGTTTTTTCGGGGGATATACCGTAGCCGGTATTGGCGGTAGGCTTCGCCCACTGTCAAACCGCGGCCTCGTTGGGCCGCTTACGTACTGAAGACGGGAATTTTAAACCGACTTGAGTATAACGTCAAAATCGCCGAACAAAACTATAAGCACCCGTTTCTACCTTCGATGAAACGACGGCTTGTTTCTCCGGTTCTGCATTTTTTCTTACAAGAACACAAAAAAAGCAAGGCAAGACGCGAGATTCCCATCTCCCTTCGTGTCCTTTGCGTCTTAGTGAGAGAAGAAAAACATCGACATTTTGTTACCGTCTCAAACACTCGAACATGGAGAATGATGAGGAAGCCGTCCAATTCTCCAATTCACGAAAATCGCAAGACGCGAACGGCAGCTTGCCGCCCGGACAGGGAACGACACGAACCCATTCACCGGCGAAAAATGACCTCTTTTTCTCGAGCTGTTTAATCTCCGAGTTGGGAATTAGGAACACGGTATGATCTCCGCGAAATTGAATTCCCTGTTTTTCGACCCGAATCCAACCGATGTCGTCGATCCCCCCAAGTATCGTATTGCGACGCGGCCGCGCGGTAAAAGCACAAAGATACTCCCCTTCGGATCTCATACGGCGAATGCCGGAAAGCCAATCCGCGAAAAGCCGGGAGAATCGGGTCGTACAAAAAAACAGGAGGTTCCCAAGACTGAGGAGAACGAAAACGACCAACAGGCATTCCAGCAACTTTGGCAGGATGATCCCCCCGATCGACAGCAGCAGCCGGCAGAGCAGGATGATACCAAGAGCGAAGGTCGCTCCGAGGATGTTGCCGAAAAACCGCTTTCGTCGCATATAGGCCTCAAAACGAGCCGGGGCATGTTCTTGAAAAAACGCTTCTCCGGAATTGTCGGTATGGTCTAGAGGCATGGGAACGCTGCCGATTTTGAAGTGTGTAGCAACAAAGTTAATCGTTGAGCTGAGTTTGTTTTCTCACGAAGGCTCGAAACTCACAAAGGGAAATGGAAATTTCGCAACACTTCCGCCGAATAGTGATTTCCGTCATTTCGACTGAAGCGTAGCGTAAGGAGAAATCTCACCCTCGCGCGAGGGCCGGAATTTCGGGTCTTTTGGCGAGGGTGAGATTTCTCGCTTCGCTCGAAATGACGAGTTGGGGGAAAAACTCCAAACGGCTGAAGTATTACGAAATTTCCAGTTTCCTTCGAGTCCTTTGCGCCTTCGCAAGAAAAGCATATCGACTTTTTGCTGCCGTCTCAAATTCTATCCGGAAATCGGCTTCCGGTCGAGACGTTCCCGCGACCCGGGAAAGTCAATCCTCTCTCTTCCAGGTCGACTAGGATTGCACAGTCGTGATTCCGGAACTAGCCCCAAGCGTTAGCGCGGGGGTGATATGCTCAAGCCGGTTAAAATTTCGGTCTTTCGTACTGTAGCGGCCCAACGAGGCCGCGGATTGACAGAGGGCGAAGCCTGCCGCCCCTGCCAGCTACAGGATACATCGGGTTTTACGGTTCAATCCCCCCGCGCTGACGCTTGGGGGGGCTAGTATAGAAAAATGACTTTGCAATCGTCCTGCTTCCAAGTCGCCCGCAGTCGCGGTATCATGATTTTTCGCGAATTCGTTCTCGATGGAGAAAAACCCCTGACGGAAAGCATCATGTTCGAACGCAAGCACTTTATCCTCGCGACGGTCGTCGGAGCCGTAACGCTGTTGTTCGCCGTGCGGTTCCTCTTGAACGCGAACCATGAGTTCCTGATCTATATCATCGTGGTTCTCGCCGTCGGCATGCTGATCGCCTTGACGCACAAAACGGTCCGCTATCCGTTCGCCTGCCTTGTCGGGCTCGCCGTTTGGGCTCTCATGCATCTTGCCGGCGGCGGCATTCGTGTCCGCTGCGACGTGCTGTACGGCCTCATCTTGATTCCGATTTCGGAGAAGTATTCGATCCTCCGCTACGATCAGGTGGTTCACGCCTTTGGTTTTGGTGTCTCAACGCTCATCTTGTATCACCTGCTCGGGAACCTGCTCTCGAAGAAGGACATGCGGCGTTTCTCCGTCGGGCTGATCGTTGTCATGGCCGGGGCCGGTCTCGGAGCATTGAACGAAAACATCGAATTTCTGCTAACGGTGCTCCTGCCGCAAACCGGTGTCGGCGGTTACGAAAACACCTCGCTCGATCTCTGCTCCAACCTCGCCGGGGCCGTCGCCGCCTACCTGCTTGTGAGGTACAACTGCATTTCGATGAAGCCGTAGGAGCACGGTCGGCGGAGTGAGCGTGCAAAGTCAAAAATCTCACGCGGAGACTCCGGATTCGCGAAAATTTTCAAAAAAGGTTTTTTTACTATTGACTTGACTACACGATG
>JAVBSX010000297.1:0-3901 GCA_031556455.1 Thermoguttaceae bacterium | reverse complement strand
ATTGAACGTTGAAGGAGAATTTCCCGTGAGAAAAAATCGAAGGATCGTATTTTTCATTTCATGTATTTTGGCAGGGATGCTCGCGAACCACACGTTCGCCCAAGGACAAGGTGCGGCTCCCGCCCCCAAAACCCCAGGGCTACCGGCCCGGATCGGCGTCGTCGATTTGGTCGAGGTCCTCAAGGCCCATCCGAAGTACAACAACGACATCAAGCAGTTGCAAGCGGAAGCCCAGCAAGCGAGCGCCGAATTTATGAACATGCAGAAACAGATCCAGGAAGAAGCGAAAGTTCTCGAAAGTTTCAAGATCGGAAGCAAGGAATACATCGATAAAAACGACGCGATTTCGCAACAGGCCGCCGCTGTAGAAATGCGATTCAACAAAACCAAGCGGGACTTCCTGCTCGCGGACCTGAAACTCAAATACGAATCGTATCAATCGATTAAAGATGAAATTCAAAACATCGCCGGTCAACCGGGAAGGGGATATGTGACGATCGTCGATTATCGTACCGTCGAGCCGAATTCCGAAGACCCGAGCGCCTCCGAACTGGAAATGTCGCAACTGGTCGTTTGGCATCATCCGAACGTCGATATCACGAACGACGTGATCAATGCGATCAACCGTCGTTTCGGCAACCAATATCCGGTCGTCGTTACCATCGATGCCGAAGGGAAGCGAATCACCAATCCTCAAAACGCGGCGGCCCTCGCCCAACCGCGGCAGGCGCCCCAGGTCCAACCGCAACGTCAACCGGGACAGCAAACGGCCCGGCCCGGAAACGGTCCGGCCCCTCGTTAAGCGGATTGGAAGTCGGTCGATCACGGCCTCTTCTTTCCCGGGGCCGTTGATCCGGGTCCGGCAAAACCGTTCGGAACGAAATTTTCGTGGTGCCGAGCCGGATCAGCGGCCGGGAACCTCTTCCCTATTATTCCATTTTTCGATTATGGACCCTCTCGCGACGTCTTGGGAACCGTATTCCCGTGCAACGGAACCTATACTTGATTCGGTCATTTCCGGAGGCTGCCCGACCCCATTCCGGGTTCCTTCGCCCCATATCGCTCTCTCCTCGAAAAATGCGTTGAATTTGAACGGTCAAATCCGATACAAGGACCTTTTGTTTAACGCAATTCGTTTGCAACGAACTCTCACGGCCGCGGTCGTCGTCGAAGGATTCGGGTTCTGGACGAGCGAAGACATTCGGGTCGAGTTTCGCCCCGCCCCGGCGAACAGCGGATTGGTGTTCGTCCGAAGCGATTTGGAAGGAGAACCTCGCATTCCGGTCGCGACGCGATTTCGAATCGACAAGCCGCGTCAAACCTCGCTCGCCTCAGGCTCGGCCCAGGTCGATATGATCGAACACCTTTTAGCCGCCCTTGCGGCGTTGCGGATCGACAACTGCGAAATATGGGTCGACAGGGCGGAAATGCCGGGACTCGACGGTTCGGCGGGACCGTTTTTCGACGCCTTGAAAAAAGCCGGTTCGAGCGTTCAGGCGGCGATTCGTCCGCTTCGGGTCGTCCTCGAACCGTTCCGGATCGGCAGCGGCCAAACCTACATCGACGTCAGCCCTTCCGAAAACGCCTCGGCAACGTTTCATTACCGCTTGGAATACGGCGGAGGGTGCGCGATCGGGACGCAGGAACACGAATTCAATACGCTCCGGGACTCGTTTGAAAAAGATATTGCTCATTGCCGGACGTTTCTCGCGAAAAAGGAAGCGGATGCCTTGCTCGCAATGGGCCTTTGCCGTCGGGTTACGACGAAGAACGTCCTCGTTTTCGACGAGCGGGGACCGATCGAAAATGAACTCCTTTTCGCGAACGAATGTGCAAGACACAAGGTCTTGGACATGGTCGGCGACTTTTCGCTCGCCCCGGTCGATTGGCTCGGTTGTTTCAAAGGGCATTTCAGCGGACATCGCCTCAACGCCGATTGCGTCGACCGGCTGATGCAACGAACGCTTCTGCTTGATGAGACGAGTCTTGAGCCGAACGACAAACGGTTGCTGCAAATCCAATCGGAACGGGAAGCGTAAACGCCTTGTTACGCGGAATTGTCGGGCAAGGTCGGCGACCTACTGCAAAGTCGAATTGCCTTCGCCAAAAAACGCGACGTCATTTCGACTGGAGCAACGCGTAAGGAGAAATCTCACCCTCGCGAAAAGGGCGGGAATTCCGAGTCTTCGGGCGAGGGTGAGATTTCTCGCTTCGCTCGAAATGACACGGTATTTTATTTTTTTCTCGAAGTCCAATTCGACGACTTTGTGCTACCTTCCCAAGATTGAACATCGGTCGAAAAATTCAACGAGGTTTTCATTTCCCAGCCCCTCTCTCATCTCATGCAAAAAATCAGACTTGGAATCGTCGGAGCCGGGCGTCTCGGCTCGTTTCATGCCGATAAAGCGGCCGCCCATGCAAGTGTTCAATTGGTCGGGGTTCAGGATCCGAGCGAAAAACGACGAAAAGAACTGGCCGCGAAACATCAAATTCCCGATTTCGCCCAGCCCTCCGAACTTTTGCCCTTGGTCGATGCGGTCGTGATTGCCGCTCCGACAGAGAATCATCATGCTCTCGGCGTGCAATTCCTCTCGAAAGGCGTTCACGTTTTAATGGAAAAGCCGCTTGCGATTTCCGGAACCGAGGCCGAAGAACTGGTCGATCTTGCCCGTTCGAAGCGGGCGATTTTGCAAGTCGGACACGTCGAACAATTCAACCCGGCCTGGTCGACGGCCGCTCCGGTTCTCGATCTGGTCCGAGAGGGAAAGCGTGCGGTGATCAACGCCGAACGCAGCAGCGGTTACACGTTTCGCAGTACGGATATCGGGGTCGTGCATGATTTGATGATACACGACTTGGAGTTGATTTTTTCCGTCGTCCCTTCGGCAATTCGTTCAATCGACGCGAGCGGATTTCGGGTGATCGGAAGCCGCGAGCAGAAAGGTTGGGAAGATATCGCCTATGCGCGAATCGCGTTTGAAAACGGGACGATCGCCAATCTTCGGGCCAGCCGGGTCGATCAGCAGGCGATTCGCGTCCAACGGATTCAAACCGCTCATCTTTCGGCGGAGATCGATTTCGGAAGCCGACAAACGCGGATACTCCGCGCAAGCGGCGACGTTGTCAACGGTATGTATTCCCCGAAAGTTTTTGGATCGAAAGACCCGGCCGAGCATGCGAAAAATTTCATGCAAAGCCAATTTTCGACGCTCCAAATCGAGCAGGAGGCGGTTGATGCCTTGTCACTGGAAATGAACGATTTCGCGATCGCGATCTTAACCGGGCAGAGCCCTCGGGTTCCCGGCGAGCAAGCATTGAAAGCCGTACTCGCGGCCGATGCGATCTTGCGATCGATCGCCGAAAACGAACAATCGGGCCGACGGTTGAGCGAAGCGGCGTGATGTCGATTGGCCTGCGACGTGTGGTTATTTAAAAAGAGCTGCATGAGAAGTCGGTATTCCGACGTACCTTGCGGCTCTTTTTTTGCTGGTTCAATTGACCGAATGTCCGTTCTGCAACCGTGTGCTGAGGCGAGAGCGCCGGCATCTGCGCCGCTCGGCTAAACGATTCACTCTCAAATCGATGTTGGTGATGTACAAAAGCGTTTCAAACATTGGTATTGCAATGATCGTCATGCACGTTGAAGCCGTGTACGAACGATAGGCAAAAATTCTTTCGCGAATAATTTTGAAAAAACCTGAAATCGCTCTTGACGCGAAAAGGCCGATTCGGTATCCTGCTCCGATCATTGCAACACGGCTCGCGCAAGGATGTGCGACCGCAATTGAAGGACCTCGCATCTGGAATTGGCAGGATCGGTTTCGACCGAAAAACAATTCTGCGGTCCGCGTAGTGTCAATCGCCGGCAAGAGGCCGACGACCGCTTCGATAACGAACGATC
>JAVBSX010000380.1:0-5392 GCA_031556455.1 Thermoguttaceae bacterium | reverse complement strand
ACGACATCGGGAGGCAGCGGTGCGACGGCTTTTTATCAAACGTTTTGCATCAACCCGAATGTTCCCGCCTCGACGAACACGGCGGCCGGCAAGTTGAACTACAATGGGTCGACATCGATCAACTCCTCGGGCTATGCCATGACCTTGGGGGCGGCCTACCTTTACATGCAATTCGCGACCGGAGAATTCGGGTCGGTCAATAGCATTCTATTCGGAACGGCTCTCAATGCCTCGTTGGGACAAGTGAACGCGAATTTCAATACCAACCCTTACCTTTCGCGGCTGTATGCGATCAATGCCGATAAAAGTTATTGGCTTCGGAACTACGACCCCTTGTCCTATTATTTGGAAATCGGTAATTACGGCGTCTTTGCCATGAACGTGACCGACACGGACGGAACCGGGAACCACCAGGATTTTATCTATCTCGCCAAGTGGGCAGAGCCTAGCGAGGCCACGCCGGAGCCTTGCACGATGCTGATCCTCGGTTGCGGTTTGGCCGGAATCGCGTTGACGAGACGCTTTCGGCCAAAACGTTCCCCCGTTTAGCCGAGCGGCGAAGACGCCGGTGTCATCCGGCGCGCTACGCGGCTAAAACGCAAGCGAACCTCAATCGCACAGGGTCAGGATTTCGGCGATCTCCGGGGGGCCGATCTTGCCGTGTTCGCCGAGCTTCGCATTACGCCGGGTAAAGACGTCGACGATCTTTTGGCAGACCTCCTCGGTGACGCCGTAAGCCTTTTTCGAGGCGTCGATGCCAACCTCGCGGAAAAACGCTTTCGTCCGTTCGATCACCTGGTCGATCATTTTCTCGCGGTCCGTTTCCGTCAAACCGAAAACGCGTTTGCCGAACTGGACGAGCTTGTCCCCCTTTTCGCGACGCTGATGCTTCCAAACGGCGGGCAGCACCAGAGCGAGCGTCTTGGCATGGTCCGTGCCGGTCAAAGCCGTGATCTCATGCCCGATCCCGTGCGAGGTCCAATCTTCGACGACGCCTTGGGCGATCCACAGATTCAATCCCCAAGTCGCCGCCCAGCAGAGATTGGCGCGCACATCGTAATTGTTCGGGTCCTTGATCGCCTTCGGCCCTTCTTCGATCAAGATGCGGTAGATCGATTCGGCCATTTCGTCTTGCAGCGGCGCGCTTTGTGGGTAGGTCATGTACTGTTCGCTAACATGCACGAACGTGTCGACGATGCCGTTGGAGACCTGGGGCATCGGGAGCGAGAAATTCGTCTCCGGGTCGATGATCGCGAATCGCGGAAAAACTTTCGGCGAGCTGAATGCCAATTTCTGCCGCGTCGATTCCCGCGAGATCACGGCCAGGGGATTCGACTCGGAACCGGTCGCCGGGAGCGTGATCACCGTCGCCAACGGCACCGCGTCCTTGACGGCGGCCCCTTTTTCGAGAATGTCCCACGGCTCGGCTCCCTCGAATCGGGCGGCTGCGGCAATAAATTTCGTGCCGTCCAGCACCGAACCGCCGCCGACAGCCAGCAGGAAGCCGACATTGTTGCGTTTGACCTCGGCGACCGCGTTCATCAGCGTTTCGTACCGCGGGTTCGGTTCGATGCCGCCGAACTCGACGACCTTCCGGCCCGCGAGCGCTTTCACCACCTGCTCGTAAACGCCGTTCTTCTTGATCGAGCCGCCGCCGTAGGTGATCATCACGGTCAGATCGGCGGGAATCAGTTCGGGCAGCGTCGCGATTTGGCCTTTGCCGAAAACGATTTCAACAGGATTGCAATAACGAAAATTTTTCATGAAAAGTTCTCCAAAACGTGCGTAAAAAACAGACCGCTCTCATTGTATACCGAAGTCGGTAGGGGCGGTAGGCTTCGGGCTGTTGCCCAGTTCGATATTTTTTCTGGAATTCCGGAAATCCCGACTTCGCTCTCAGCGCGCACAACACGCGGCTCTTTTTGTATGTCGATTCTCACAAGTTGCCGTTGCCTCTCAAAAACCGGAATTCTTGACGGTTGTCCTGATTATTCCGACGCGCAAATGCCGATCTTGGAGAAGAGGCTTCTTGTTCTCAGTCTGCGCATTTTCTCTATCTTTACGATATTTGAAAAAGTAACACATGGGCGTTATTCCAATCGGCATTTCCCGCGTCAGCAACGCGTTGCTTCTTGATCGTTCGATGTTGAGCGTTCAAAACCAGCAACTCCTGATTGCCAATTACGAACAACAGATCATCACGCAGCAGCGCTACCAATACGGCAGCGATGCTCCGTCCGATGCGAGTACGTCTCTTTCGATCCAAATGCAAATGGAGCGAAAGGCCCAGAATGCCAAAAACCTCCTCGCAACGCAATCGTATTTGACGGCGAGCGATTCGACGCTCGCCCAGATCAACGGTCAATTGACCGAAGCTCGGGCGATGGGACTGGAGGGGATCAATACGACGACGAGCACGACTCAGCGGCAGGCGTTGGCCCAAAGCCTTTTGCAGTCGACGCAAACGATTTTCAATTTCGCCAACTATCAATTTCGCGACCGTTACCTTTTTTCCGGGGCGACGACGGACACCAAGGCGTTCGAATGGGGAACCGATTCCTATTCGGTCGTTTACAAGGGGAGCACGAACAACCTGTTTTCCTGGAGCGATACGGATTTGCTCTCGCAAACGAACGCGAACGGAGCGAACGTGTTCGGGGCGGTTTCAAAAGCGGTCAAAGGGAAGACCGATTTGAACCCGGCGATGAGCGGGACGACGCTGCTTTCCTCGCTCAATGGCGGGCAGGGCGTACAGCCGGGCAGTATCCGGATCACCTATTCCGGGCCGGACGGGACGCGGGAATCGGTCGTCGATCTGAGCAAAGCGGTTACGGTCGATGATGTTCGGAGTTTGATCGCGAAAAACGCCCCGGCCGGAACGACCGTCAAGCTCGGGATCACGGACGACGCTCTTTCGGTCGAATTGACCTCGGAGAACCCGGGCGGTTCGATCACCATCACGGAGGTCGGCAGCACGTTGACGGCCCATAATCTCGGGATTTATACGAAAACGCCGATCACGACCTCGAAATCATTTCTTGGAACCGATCTCGACCCGGCGGTAACCCGGACGACTTCGCTCGATTCGCTGCTCGGTTCGCCGGCGACGACGGTTCTCCGTTTCCCCGGTTACAACAACGACCTCGTGATTCAAGCGAATTACAACGGCGAGACCTACACCGATTCCGACGGCAATGTTTGGCCGCTCAACGATGTCAAAATCGCATTCCAATCGAATGCTCAAACCGCGCCCGGTTCCGAAACGGCGAGCTTCGATCCGGCGAGTAAGACGATCACCGTCCAAATACATCCGGACAATTCGACGGCCTCGAACATCGCGACCGCGATCAACAACGCGGCGGCCGCCGGGACGATTCCGCCGCTTTCGGCTTCGATCGACCTGCTCGACCAGGTGCCGCCCGGGAGCAAGGCGGGGAACGGACCGATCACGCTCCTGCCGGGCGCCGTGGTCGTTTTGGGAACGACGGCCGGAGGGAACGGCCAGTCGTTCGACAAAACCGGGATACAACTCGTCAACGGCGGTTCGACGTTTTCGATCGATTTCAGCGACTGCAAGACGGTCGATGATCTGCTCAACGTGCTCAACGACCCGAAATACGGTTTGTATGCGGACATCAACGCGAGCAAGACCGGGATCAACGTCTGTTCCCGGGTCAGCGGCACGGATTTCATGATCGGGGAAAACGGCGGCTCGACGGCGACGCAGCTTGGGATTCGGACGTTGAACGAAGGGACGTACTTGAGTGAATTGGACTTCAATCGCGGGGTTATGGACTACGAGGGGCCGGGGACCAACGCGAGTGCCCTGTACGAATCGACGACGGCGAACAGCGGCCTGCGTTTGACGGCGATCGCGGAAGGGCCTGATTGGAACGACTACGATCTGATTTTCGTGCCGACAAGCGATCCCGAAGGAAAAGTAACCGTGCAATGGGACCAGGAACAAAAGACGATCACGGTCGGGGTCAACTCGGGCGTAACCCAGGCGTGCGAGGTCGTAACCGCTTTCGCCGAACAGGCGGGGCCGAACCAGGCGTTTACCCTGGTGCTGGACGATTCGCTCGGGACCAACACCGGAACGGGGGTCGTCTACACCGGTCAAACGACGACCGCCGGAGGGGCGGACGGCGGCATCGATTTCATGATCACGCGAAACGACGGGACCGTGCTCGAAATCGACATCAACGGCTGCAAAACGATCGGCGATGTGCTCGCGGCGATCAACAATCACCCACTTAACAAAGACGGGCTCTTGACGGCGGGCCTGTCGAAATCCGGCAACGGGATCGAACTCTCCGACCATTCGATCGGGGCGTACACGACCAAAATCGAGCGGGCGAAGCTCTCGACGGCGGCGATCGATCTGGGGCTGATTCCCAAAGGCGAAGAGTACCAATACGCGAATTCGGGCGGTTCGAAAGCGAGCGCGAACATCGATTCCGGCAACGCCAATTCGGACCTGTTGGTGGTCGGCGGGCAGAACGGGGCCTACGCGAACGGCGTCAAGGTTGAGTTCGTCGACATGAACGCGGCGGGTGGTTCCGGACAGCCCGGTTTCAGTTGGGATGCCCAATCGCAAACGCTTCGCTTCGAGATCGATCCGGGCACGACGACGGCCCAGGATATCATCCGGTTGTATCAAGACAACGCGAGTTCGACGCTCCGGGGAATGTTTGATTTTCAAAACGGCGTCAACGCGGACGGAACGACGAGCGACGGGACCGGTTTGGTCGCCCTGTTTCCCCGCCCCGTCGATCCGACCGATCCGACGGCCGGAACGGTTCCCGCTCCGGAAATGACCGGAGGAGCCGACAACAAGCTGACCGGCACGGACCCGAATCCGTTGGAAACGGAGTCGATTTTTACCGCCCTGATTCGAATGGAACAGGCGATGCAAAACGACGACGTCCGGGAAATCGAACGGGCGACCAATTTAATGGAGCAGGCGGTCAAAACGATGGCCGCCGCCCGGGCGGAAATCGGCGTCCGGCAAAACGCGTTGGATTCAGTCCAATTTCGCCTGGAAAACGAAAGCGTCGAATTGACGCAGGCGTTGAACGATTCGATCGGAATCGACCTGAGCGCGGCAATCATGCAATACTCTTCCGCGATGCTGGCCTACGAAGCGACCTTGCAAGTAACCAGCCGGATGTTCCAAATGAATCTTATGAATTATATTTAGAAGATAGAGAATAGAGGAAAGAGAATAGTGGGGAGGGTAGGTACTTTCCTCCTCTGTCCTCTGTCCTCTGTCCTCTGTCCTCTGTCCTCTGTCCTCTGTCCTCTGTCCTCTGTCCTCTGTCCTCTACTCCTAGGTCTCATTTCCTCCCTCCAGGTTTCCGTTTTGCCGGGGTGCATTGCGGATTGAAAA
>JAVBSX010000304.1:0-9887 GCA_031556455.1 Thermoguttaceae bacterium | reverse complement strand
GTTCGCGGGAGTCCGGGAAGCCTTGGTTGAAGCACTTGCCGTCGACGAAGAGGAAGTGTCAATGGACGCGACCCTGGTCGCCGATCTCGGAGCCGAATCGATCGACCTTCTTGACATCGTTTACCGTTTGGAAAAAACGTTCGGGATCAAAATCGATCGCGGCGAACTGATTCCGGAAGATTTGCTGACGAACACCGAATACGTCGTCGACGGAAAATTGACCGCCGTGGGATTGGAAGAGTTGAAAAAGCGGATGCCGGGCGCCAATATCGCCGAGTTCGAAAAGAATCCGATGGTTCAAAACCTCGCCAGCATCCTGACCGTCCGGGATATGTGCCAAATCGTCGAAACTAAACTCAACATCTGACAGGAGAATTAAGAATTAAGAATTAAGAATTAAGAATTTATGAATCGAAAAAACTCATTGTTTGAATCATTCATAATTCTAAATTCATAATTCTTAATTTCCCCAAAAAATGCGTTGGTATTGGATCGATCGTTTTACCCATTTCGTCAGCCAAAAGAGGGCGCAAGCCGTCAAGGCCGTTTCCCTGGCCGAAGAGCACTTGCATGACCATTTCCGGTATCACCCGATCATGCCCGGTTCGCTGATCATCGAAGGTTTGGCCCAGGTCGGTGGTCTTTTGGCCTGTGAGGCGACCGGTTACAAGGCGAAGGTCGTTCTCGCGAAAATCCCGCGAATGCTTTTTCGCAACACCGAGATCATCCCCGGGGATTTGCTGACCTATCAGGCGTTTCTCGATTCGCTTCGGGACGACGGGGCCGTTGCGTCCGTGTTCGCTTACCGGGGCAACGAGTTGATGGCCGAAGGGGAATTCGTATTCGCCCATCTGACCGATTTGGCTCACAAGAATACAACTCTGTTCGCGGACGGAGATCTGGTCGGAATGATGCGGATTTTCGGAGCCTACGAGATCGGAACCGCTGTCGACGGGTCGAAGTTGCTCGATCCCGAGGAACAAAGGGCGGAGCAGGACGTGGGTTTTTTGAAGAATTCGCGACCGTAGTTTGCGGCTCCTTCGGTGCTTATTTTTTCGTCAAGCCATTTTCTTTTTCCCATGAAAAGACGCGTCGTAATCACAGGAATCGGTCTTGTTACACCTTTGGGCAGCGATGTCGAAACCGTTTGGAAACGGCTTTTGAACGGCGAATCGGGTGTCGGGAATATCTCGCTTTTCGATGCCTCGAATTTCCCGACGAAAATCGCGGCCGAAGTCCGCGATTGGGACGTTTCCGATATCGGCGAGAATCCGGCGGACTGGGAATTACAGGACCGGCATACAAGGTTCGCGATCGGCGCCGGTTTCAAGGCAATGCGGGACGCCGGGCTCTTGCAAGGGAAAAACGTGCTTCGGATCGTCGATCCGGTTCGATTCGGCGTCTATACCGGGGCGGGGGAAGGGAAACAGGATTTCGGGCTCTTTACGCAAATGGTTCTGGCCGGAATGCGCGAAGGGAATCTCGACGGTAGCGGACGGTTCGATTACGGCAAGTTTATCGAACGCGGGATTGAAATTCTCGATCCTGTCCTTGAAAAAGAACAGGAGCCGAGCATGCTCGCGACCCATTTGGCCGCCCTGTTCAAAGCCTATGGGCCGAATTTGAATTGCTTGACGGCCTGTGCCGCCAGTTCCCAGGCGATCGGCGAGGCGACCGAAATCATTCGTCGCGGGGAAGCCGATGTGATGATTTCCGGCGGGGCCCATTCGATGATACACCCGTTCGGGGTAACCGGCTTCAATCTTTTGACCGCCTTGAGCACGAATAACGACGATCCGAAGGGGGCTTCCCGACCGTTCGACAAGGAGCGGGACGGGTTCGTTCTCGGCGAAGGAGCCGCGATGGTCGTGCTCGAAGATTTGGAATTCGCCCAAAAACGGGGCGCGAAGATATACGGAGAAATGGCCGGCTACGGTTCGACGGCCGATGCGTTCCGGATCACGGATACGCACCCCGAAGGGCGGGGAGCGATCGGTTGCATGAGCGCGGCGATCGAAGATGCCGCAATCCGGCCGGAAGATGTCGATTACATCAACGCCCACGGAACGAGCACTTCGGTCAACGATCGGGTCGAGACCCTCGCGATCAAGGAAGTCTTCAAGGATCGGGCCTACAAAATCCCGGTTTCGAGCACGAAAAGCATGACCGGGCATTTGATCGCGGCGGCGGGGGCGAGCGAATTGATTTACTGTCTTTTGGCGATTCGCGACGGAATACTCCCACCGACGATCAATCAAAAGACGCCGGATGCCGAATGCGATCTCGATTACGTTCCGAACGCCGCGAGAAAGGCCAAATGCGATGTCGCCTTGAGCAACAGTTTCGGTTTCGGTGGGCAGAACGTCTCCCTTGTCGTGCGGCGGTTTCCTTTCAATTCCAAAAACGTCTGAATCGTATGAACGAGTACATGCAATTGGCAATTGCGGCCGCGCGGGACGGCGTCCGGGAGAATCGGGGAGGCCCTTTCGGAGCGGTGGTCGTTCGAAACGGCGAGGTGATCGCCGTCGCTTCCAACGAAGTGCTCGGGACCAACGACCCGACCGCGCACGCCGAAGTCGTCGCGATTCGTAAAGCCTCGGCGAAACTCGGCCGGTTTCATTTGGAAGATTGCGAGATTTACAGCACCTGCGAGCCTTGCCCGATGTGCTTGTTCGCGATTCATTGGGCCGGGATCCGCAAACTGACGTTCGGAGCCGACCGGCACGATTCCGCTCTCGGCGGGTTCGACGATGATTATTGCTATCAAATCATGGACGGAACCGCCGATTCTCCGCTCTTGAAGCCCGAAATCGTCGGCAAGGAGCCGTGCCGGGAGTTGTTTCTCGAATGGGCGAAAAAAGAAGACCGGGTTATGTATTAAAGGCGCTTCTAAAATATCCCGCTCACGAGCCGGGACTGCGGTCCCGACATATCGAAAAGAGCCGGGGATGAAGGCGGTATTCCGCCGTAATCCCCGGACGGGTACGCAAAAGTGCTTAGGCTTCGGCGTCTACCCCGCTCGGCTAAACGGACAAGCGGCAAAATGACTTTGATACCGTAATAAACCGTTCCAAGGAGACTTAACATGATCGCTTCCTCTCGTTTTCGCTTGCTCCCCTGTTTGCTCCTCTCCATTTTCTTTCTTTTTTCCGATGCAGCGGCCCAAGAGACGAAGCCGTTTCGGCTGGGAATCATCGGAACGACCACCTCGCATGTCCCGGCGTTTATCGGAATCATCAATCACCCGGAATGCGAAGGGATATACCGGCAATTTGAAATCGTCGCGGCCTACGCCGGCGGGATGCCGGACAACCCCTCAAGCTGGGACCGGGTCGAAGAATACAAAAAAGGAGCCCTTGAAAAAGGGATCGTCTTTTATCCGAGTATCGAAGAGATGCTCCCCCAGGTCGACGGAATCCTGCTCGAAAGCGTCGACGGCCGCTGTCATTTGGAGCAGGCGAAACCGGTGATCGCCGCCGGCAAACCGCTGTTTATCGACAAGCCGATGACGGCGTGCCTCGCCGATGCGATCGAGATTTTTCGTCTTGCCGAAGAAAAAGGGGTCGCCGTTTTTTCGAGTTCGTCCCTCCGTTTTTCGAGCGGCTTTCAATCGATGCGGACAAACCCGAGCGTCGCTCCCGTTCTTGGTGCGGCGGCGTGGGGACCGAGCACTCGCAATCCGACCAACCCCGGCTTTTTCTGGTACGGGATACACGGGGTCGAAATCCTCTTCACGATCATGGGCCAAGGTTGCGAAGAAGTCGCATGTGTCGGTTCGGACGGTTATGATTTGGCGAGCGGAATTTGGAGCGACGGCCGGATCGGAACTTTTAGGGGGAACCGCGGCGGCAAGGGAGGATACGGCGCGACCGTGTACGGTGGTCAAGGGGTGGCCGATGCCGGGAAGTACGAAGGTTACAAGCCGCTCGCCGAGGCGATCTGCCGATTTTTCGCGGAAAACAAATCGCCGATCGAGCCCAGGGAAACGCTTGAAATTCTTGCTTTTATGGAAGCGGCCGAAGAAAGCCTCGCCTTGGGCGGCAAGTCGATTCGAATCGCCGAGACCATGAAACGGGCCGAAAACGAGAAGTCGGTCCTCGTCCGGCTTCGGCTCGCGGTCGACCGGTCGTTGACACTCGAAGGCAAGTCCGTCGAATTGGCCGAATTGTCCCGCTCGCTCGACACTTTGGGCGAAAACGAAACCCGGGTCAGGGTCGTTCTCTCCGCCGAAAAAGGATACGATCCGGCATTGCTGAGCGAGGTCTGCCGACAAATCGGTTACAAACGGCTTGTCGATTTCTTGTATTGATGGTCCGATCATCGATTATTGAACGATTCGATTCGGACTGGGTCAGTCAATGTACCTCTTTGCCGTTACCCTTTGACGGAGAAGCCGACGAGGAAGATCGCGGCGTCGATCACGCCGTGCGAGACCCAGGCGGGCCAGATCGAATCGAACCGCTCATACGACCAGGCCCAGTACGCCCCGCCGATCGCGACTCCCAGCGTTCCGAACCACGCCAACGGACTCGCGTAGCCGAAATAGGTTCCCAGCAACAAATAATGGTGCAAGGCGAACGCGAGGCTCGAAAGTAGAATCGCCTTTCCCGCGGCATATCGGGTCGGCCCCAAATGGTTTTTCAGCCGCCCGAAAACGAACCATCGCCAATAATACTCTTCGAGCCCGCTGTGTATCAGGGAATAAAATCCGCCGAACAGCAGGAACATCGCCGTCGAACGAACTCCGAACGATTCGACTTTGCCAATGATCTCTTGAGCGGCGAGCGAATCCGGAGCAAGCGGCCCCTCGGGCAGCCGGAGAAAAAAGTGGTACGCTCCGAGAATCGCGAGAAACACGACCGCTCCGAAGCCGATTCCTTCGAGCACTCCTCGAATGCGAAACGGCCGGATCACCCATTTTTCCCGCAACACCAAACCGACCCAAACGATCGGGATCAGGAATTGCACGGTTTTCCCGAGGCCGAAGGTCGTTTTTTGGAAAAACGGATCGGATCGGGCGAGAATGACGAAATACAAAAGCGTCAACATGAAAGGGAACAGCATCGCGAACGCGAGCACCGCTTTTTCCCGACTCTTCAAAGGAACGGCGATCATGTGTTGGAGGGGTTGGAGCCCAGACGGCTTGAAAGTTGTTTTCTCGCCTCAGTACCTCAGTTTATGTCGCCTTCGAAATGATTGCAAGTCCCGGAATTTTCACAAAACGTTAGGATTGCCAAGGCAACTGTCTTCAGTGTATAATCACGTTTTCCCCGGCCTCGAAAATCAATGAGCCCGGCGCGATCGGGTTGCCGATGTACCGTCAACTTGAAAAGGCATCCTTGCAATTTTTTCACATTCTTCGAAAAGACGACGACAAAACAATGACACCAGAATCCTTGGAATTCTTTCAAAAAATCATGCGAACGCCCAGCCCGAGCGGATTCGAGGAGGGCGTGCAACGGTTGGTGCGCGAATACATGCAACCCTTCGCCGATGAGATCACGACCGATGTGCACGGGAACGTGATCGTCGTCAAAAATCCGTCCGCGCCGATCCGCGTGATGCTCGCCGGGCACTGCGATCAAATCGGCTTGATCGCCAATTACATCGACGAGCAAGGATTCGTTTACGTCTTGACGATCGGGGGTTGGGACATACAAAACCTGATCGGTCAACGGGTCAAAATCTGGACGCAAAACGGTCCGGTCGAGGGGGTGATCGGGAAAAAGCCGATTCATCTTATGACGGACGAAGACAAAAAGAAGGTTCCGAAAATCCAGGACCTTTGGGTCGACATCGGGGCGAAAGACAAGGAAGAAGCGGAAAAGGCCGTCCGGATCGGCGACCCGATCACCGTCGATTTGGAGTACCGGGAGATGCTCAACAACCTGATCGCTGCCCCGGCGACCGACGATAAGGCCGGAATGTGGGTGGTTATGGAAGCGCTGCGACGAGCGGACGCCTCCAAACTCAATGTCGGCGTCTACGCCGTTTCGACGGTGCAGGAAGAGCTCGGCCTTCGCGGAGCCAAGACCAGCGCTTTCGGGATCGACCCGCAAATCGGGATTGCCGTCGATGTGACCTTCGCGACCGATTGTCCGACGATCGAGAAAAAACAGAACGGCGAGATCAAGCTCGGCGGCGGCCCGGCGATCACCCGGGGACCGAATTTGACGACGAAACTGGTCAACGCGATCGTCGATGTCGCGAAAACCCACGAAATTCCGGTCCAGATGTGTGCCGAAGGTCGGATCACGGGAACCGATGCCGGTTCGATCCAAATCAACCGGAGCGGCGTCGCGACCGCTTTGGTCAGCATCCCGAACCGATACATGCACACGCCCGTCGAGGTCATTTCGCTGAACGACATCGACTATGCCGCCGACCTGTTGGCCCGCTACGTCGAATCAATTCAGCCCGACGTCGATTATCGACCGTAGCCCGAAAAGGCGGTAGGCTTAACTCAATATGCAACTCATTTTTTTCGTAACACTTCAGTCGAATGATGATTTTGTCATTTCGACTGAAGCGTAGCGTAAGGAGAAATCTCACCCTCGCGCGAGGGCCGGAATTCCGAATCTTTCGGCGATGGTGAGATTTCTCGCTCCGTTCGAAATGACGAACAGCGGGGTTTTATTCCAAAAAACTCCAAACAGCTGGCGTGTCACATTTTTTTCTTTCTCATCGACATTACATCCTTCAATCATTATGTTTCGTTTTTTTCAATTATTTCCCCTGATCGTTCTTTTTCTCTCGCTTTGCGGTTGCCCTGCCGTCAAGGAGGAGCCGCAAACTTCCGAGGCGACCGCCGCCGAGCCGACGGCCCAAGCTCCACTCTTGCCCGCCGCAAGCGAACAGGAGCTGGAAAAACTCGGCCCGAAAAATCAAATCCCGGAACTGGATTGGCTTCAATCCGACGCCGCGTTCGGTGTGATCCTCAACCCCAAGCGGCTTCTCGAGTCGAAGGTTGCCGCCGACGGGAAAGACATTTTGTCGATGATGTTCCTCAACCTGTCGCGAATTCCCGTCGAACTCGAAAGAGTCGAATTTTTCGCGGTCAACGCCGTTCCGCGTACCGCGACGATTCCGCCTCAACCCGGCGGTTCGCAGACACCGCAAACGGTTCCGTTTTCCTACCTGACGTACTGCGTTAAATTTACCGAACCGATTTCCAGGCAAGAGATGCTCGATCGGTTCGTTCCGCCCGGACAAGGCTTTCCGCCTCCCAAGACGCGGTCCGTTTCGGACAAGGATGTGTACGACCTGCCCGCCGGAGCTCCGTTGGAAACACACGCGGTCGTATTCCCCAACGAGAAGACCATGCTCTATATTCTTGCCGACGAAGCGACGCTCGCCGATGTGCTCGACGGCAAGGCCCCGAAGGGGCCGCTTGCGGAACGGATGTCGCGGGCCAAGCTCGACGCCGTCGATCTCGCCTTTTTCCTGACGGGTGAAGGAGGCCCGGTTTTACCCCCGGAGATGGTTGGTGCGATTGCCGCCGGCTATAACATTTCCGAGTCCCTGGCCAAGTCCTTGTTCGGCAATTTCCGCGCCCTCCAGCTCAACGCCAATGTCGCAGCGGGCGAAAACGAAGACCTGGTCAAAATCGATTTCGAGGCAACAACCCCGGAAGGGGCGAAGGAGGTCGGCAAACGACTGCTCGAACAAATCACGTTCCTCAGAACGGAAACTCCGGCCGCCGGCGCGGATTCTCCGCCGAACGAAGGTTTGCTCGGCATATTGCCGCAAAGCGCCGATTCGTCCGTTCTCGACGCCCTTGAAATCGAACCGCACGATTCGACGGTTACGGTTCATTTGAAACGCTTTGCCGCGTTCGATACACTGGTCGGCCAATTCTTTCAAGAACAACGGGAAATGCTCGCGGCCGCGGAAAAAAACGAGCAATTGCAGGCGATGTTGCAGCAGGTTTTTCAAAGATTGCTCGCGGTCCGGCAATACATGTTCCTGTACCATAACGAAAAAGGCCAATTCCCGCCCGCCGCGATCGTCGATGCCGAGGGGAAACCGCTTTTGAGCTGGCGGATCGCGATTTTGCCTTACATGGGAAAAAACGAAAAGGACCTGTACGCCCAATTCAAATTGGACGAGCCGTGGGATTCGCCGAACAACAAGCCGTTGATCGCCCGGATGCCGATGATTTTCGCCGATCCGCGCGGGACTTACGATCCGACGCGAACGACAATCCAGCTTTTCAATTCCCCGGGAACGCCGTTCGCCAATCCAACATTGAAAATGACGGACTTGCCCGGGCCGCAGGGAACGGTCATGCTTCTCGCCGTGATGCCGGACCACTCGACGGAATGGACGCGGCCCGACAATTTGTCGTTGGACCAGACCCCGGAAGCGTTCGCCCAACTGTTCGGACCGATCGTCCCCGTTATTACGTTCGGCGGACAGCCCGCCCCCTTGGCTTGGGAAGCGAAACCGCAAATCCTTCCTTTTTTTGAGAAACTCGTCAAAGGATTGCCGCTCGGCCCGCCCACGGGACAAGGACAAGGTTCAGCTTCGGAACAACCCCCGACTCCGGGACCGGAAGCGAGCTCGACACCGGCCGCGCCTCCGGAATCGGTTCCCGCCCCGGTTCCGCAAGAAGCGAATCCTGAATGATATTCTGACAAAATGTCAAATCGGAGTTTTCAAAAAGAATTCCCTCGGGAGTGAAAGCGTTCACGAATATTTGGACGCGGGTTTCCAGCCTGCGGCCCAACACAGAGCTCGAAGCGTAAGCGAGGGACCAAACGTAATCCATCGCTTGCGTCTGTCCCTCGCTTACGCTTCGGGCTCTGCGCGTTTTGGGCTCTGACTTATTTCAACCGCCCCAAATCCTCAAGACGAAAATCACCAGGCGGCCAAAAGATTGCGAAGCTTATCAAACTGTCGAAGAATCAACAGATGTATCTTGGAGCCTAAAAAGATCGGCCAAAAAAAGAATACCAAGACAAACAAAGATTCGACGATGCTCACCATAGCCTGATTTTCCGTAAATGGAGGCCAATACTCTCTTTGGCTCGGGAAAGTAAAATCCATTAAAAACAGGATCGCCCAGCAACCGGCGGGGATTGCAAAAAAACGGAATCTGAAATTCGTTGAAAAACAATACAAACAATAAGCGACGGACAGAACGATACTCCAACCCAGGCACAGATTGTATTGGTGCCAAATCCCCATAAAAACAACAAAGAAACAGTAACACAAGAAGCAGGACACCGCGAAAACGGAAATGCTTTTGAAAAGAAATGGTTTCATGATTGGTTGCACCTGTTTTTGAAATTTTCTAAAGTCGTTCCAAATCCTCGAAAAAACGCGGGTACGTCTTTTCCGTGCACTTCGGGTCGCGGATCACGATGCCGGGCTCGCGCAGCCCGGCGATCGCGAAACTCATCCCCATCCGATGATCGTCGTACGTGTCGATCTCCGCGAAATGCCGTTCCCGGGGCGGAACGATCGACAGCCCGTCCTCGAATTCCTCAACGACGGCCCCGAGTTTGCGAAGCTCGCTCGCGAGGGCCGCGATCCGGTCCGTTTCCTTGTACCGGATATGCTTGACGTTGACGATCCGGGTCGGTCCCTCGGCGAAGAGCGCGACGACGGCCAGCGTCTGGACCGTGTCGCTGATCGGATTCATATCGACGGTGATCCCCCGCAGCGGTTTGTCAAGCTCGCGGCGCAGCGTGATCGAATCGGGGGCATATTCGATCTCGCAGCCCATTTGCCGCAGACATTCGACGAACCCGACATCCCCTTGCAACGAATTTTTGCCGAGGCCCCGGACCGTAACCCGACCGCCGCACACGGCCGACGCCGCGAAAAAATAGCTCGCGGCCGAAGCGTCCGGCTCGAGCACATAATTTCGTGCCGAGTAGGCG
>JAVBSX010000168.1:0-7239 GCA_031556455.1 Thermoguttaceae bacterium | reverse complement strand
CCGCTGTTCGTCATTTCGAGCGGAGCGAGAAATCTCACCCTCGCCGAAAGACTCGGAATTCCGGCCCTCGCGCGAGGGTGAGATTTCTCCTTGCGCTACGCTTCAGTCGAAATGACAAAATGACCATTCGGCTGAAGTGTTGCAAAATCTTATCAAAAAAAAATCATGGACCTGCATCTGAAAGACAAGGTCGTTCTGGTAACCGGCGGTTCGACCGGCTTGGGCAAGGCGATCTCAACGCTGCTCGCCGGGGAAGGGGCTCGCGTTGCAATCAATTATCGCAGTCGGCCGGAGCCGGCCCGATCGCTCACTCTCGAATTGGAGGAGCGGTATGGGGTCGAGGCATTGGCCGTCTACGCCGATGTGTCCCAAGAAGAGGATGTGTTGAAAATGTTCGAAGAGATCGAATCCCGCCTCGGTCCGATCGACGCCGCCGTCAACAACGCCGCCTACTGCGCCAACCCGGAATGTATCGATCTGTCGCTCGCCGAGTTCCAAAAATGTGTCGCCGTCAACCTCCAGGGGATGTTCCTGATCTGCCGCGAAACGGTCAAACGGCTCAAAACTCGCGGGGCGAAGGGGAAAATCGTCAACATTTCCTCCCAGGCGGCCGTCCGGGGCTCGACCAACGGCAAGACCGCTTACGATATGACGAAGGCCGGGATGTGCGGTTTTACCCGGTCGTTGGCGATCGAGGTCGGCAAGTTCGGGATCAACGTCAACGCGGTTTTGCCCGGTTTAATGTACACCGATATTATCGCCAAACAGATCGACACCGATCCGGAAAAATACAACAAACGCTCGCTTTTGGGCCGGATCGCCCAGCCGGAGGAGATTGCCCAGGTTGCCGTCTTTTTGTGCAGCGACCGGGCCGATTACATGACCGGTGCCTCTGTCGATGTGAGCGGCGGAATGGCGTTGCATTGAAAAGAGAGCGGGAACGGCGTGCTTCACGAGACTGGCTCGTTGTGGTATACTCGGGCCGGTTTATTGATCTCGACAAAAATTTCGCCCCTGTTTATAAGCATTACGACCGCGACTGACCGACCATGCTCGACTGTTACATCATCAATCTGGACCGTTCCGCGGAACGTTGGGAAATCACGTCCGAAAAATTTCGGACTCTCGGCCTGAACGTGATCCGGGTTCCCGCGATCGAAGGAAAAGACCTGAAATTCCCGCACCCCGATTTCGCCGCCTGGAGGTATTTTTTCCTCTACGGTCGGAAGATGATGCCGAACAAGGTCGCCTGTTTTTTCAGCCATGTTCGCGCTTTGCGGACCTTTTTGGACTCGGGAAAAAAGCACGCGATGATTTGCGAGGACGATGTGACCCCGGAGCCGATACTCATGGACGTCGTCGAGGCGGCGTTGAAATATTCCGATTCCTGGGATTTGCTGCGTCTGAACGGTTACAAACCGACACGGGGCTGGGATTTCGCGGAACTGCCGCACGGTTACCGGTTGGGTTGCGACCTGAAAACGGCTTCCGGAAACGGCGGAAAAATTGTCAACCGCCATGCCGCGGAAAGAATTATTCAAAAACTGCTCCCCATGCGATTGCCGCACGATGTGAGCGTTTATTATGATTGGCCGATCGGAATTCGGGAAGTTTCCGTGCGTCCTTTTCCGATCCATTTCAACGACCCGACGACGAAAAATTCCACGATCGGAGCCCAGCCGAAAGATTCGATTCTAAGCCCGATCCTTTTCACGCATTTGACGAAATTTCCCTATCGGGTCGTCTCACGCAGCGTCCGCAAGCTGGCCCGGCTCTCTTGGGCTTGGCGTTGTTATCTCAAACCGCCGCAACCGCGAAAAGAATCGGCGGACTGATCGATCGGACGCCGTGCTTCACGAAGCGGGCTCATTGTGTTAAAATGACTCTTTTGCGATCAAGCCCGCACCCCTGTCCCGCGTTATGGCCCGAGAAACGATCCTGAAACCGGCGGACGATGCCGAACCGCTCGCCTCTCCCGGCGATTTTCCCATCCTCAAGCCGGAATTGCTCACCGAGGAAGACAAGCTGCTCCGGCCGCAACGGAGGTTCGACATGGTCGGACAGCGTGCGGTGTACGCCCGGATCGAAATCGCCGTACCCGCCGCCCGCAAGCGGGGCGAGCCGCTCGGACATATTCTTTTCGACGGGCCGCCCGGTCTCGGAAAAACGACCTTCGCGACCTGTAGTCCCCGTGAGCTTGGCGTTTCAATGCAGATCGGCAACGGGGCGACGCTCAAGGCCCCGAAAGACGTCGTCCCCTATTTGACCAACGCCGAAGAAGGTTCGGTCCTCTTTATCGACGAGATACACCGGATGCAAAAATCGGTCGAGGAGTTTTTGTACCCGGCTATGGAAGATTTTCGCATCGACCTGACGCTCGGCGAAGGGGTCAACGCGAGGACGCTCAACATTCAGCTGAAGCCGTTTACGCTGATCGGGGCGACGACGCGGACCGGGTTGATTTCGCCGCCGCTGCGAGACCGTTTTCAGATGCGGGAACATCTCGATTTTTATACGGTCGAGGAGCTTTCGGAGATCATCCGCCGGAACGCGGGCAAGCTGAACGTCCAAATTTCCGAAGAGGCGGCCCTTGAGATCGCGGCCCGGAGTCGCGGGACGCCCCGGCTCGCGAACAACCGATTGCGTTGGGTTCGCGATTACACCGACGCGAAGGCGGATGGGACGATTTCGCTCTCGATCGCCCGGGACGCCCTCGGGATGCAGGGGATCGACGTGTTGGGGCTCGATCCGCAAGACCGCAAATACCTTGAGACGATCCTGCGGGTTTTTCAAGGCGGCCCGGTCGGCGTCGAATCGGTCGCCCATACCATGAACCTCGCCCCGGACACGTTGATCGACGAGGTCGAGCCGTTCCTGCTCCGGAGTGAATTGGTGATTCGAACGCCCCGGGGGCGGCGGCTGACGGAAAAGGGATTCCGGCATCTCGGAGCCGACCCGGAGAAATACCGCGAGTCGGGATTGCTTTCCCTGTTTTGAACAAGGAGTCGAAAAACCTCGCCCTTGTTTTGCCAATAGACTTGTTCGGCAACCTCAATTTGGGAGATTTAGCGAAACTGGATACGAAGGTAGGCAGCCGATCTCCGAGCGGTTACGTCGTCGTACTCGACGACCGGAAGCCGTTTGGCGGGCCAAAGTCGGCTGCCGCCGACCCGACCGCTCGGAGATCGGTCGGCTACCTTTCAGTTACCGAACAAGTCTAATAAACCCCATTCCGGCCCCCTTGACGAAATCCGGACGAAAGGGATAATAGTCGCTTCTTTGTTGACATTTGGCCCCGTCGTCTAGCGGTTAGGACACGGCCCTTTCAAGGCCGCGGCACGGGTTCGATTCCCGTCGGGGTCATTTTTCTTTTCAACCGGTCGCGAAAAAGAATTGCGGCTTCGTTCCTGTCTTTCCGAGCGGCTCCCGGTCATCTTTTGTGCAGCGATGTCCCATTTTCCTGGGGCAAAACAACTTTCGTCTCTTGACGGACCAGAGATTGTACGACGTCGGTGTACTTTTCCGGCTGGTAGCGGCGATACAGTTCCGAAATGAAATCGGCTTCCTTTTTGTTGCGGCGTTGTTCGCGGATTTTTTCCCGAATCGAAGCCTGCGTCTCCAAAAACGGCGTGTAAGTTCGATCCTCCCGTTCAAGAATCCGAATGATGTGCAAACCGGTTTGGTCTTCCAGAATCGGGCCTAATTTTCCGACCGGGGCGGAAAAAACCTCTTTTTCCAAAACCGACGAGGCGAGCGAACCCTCGGCGGTCCAAGGCCAGTCGCCTCCCTTGGCGGCGGTCGGGCCGTCCGAGTTGTGCTTGGCGATTTCTTCAAACGGGGCGCCTTGCAAAACCTGATCACCCATCCAGGCGATTTTTTTGCGGGCTTCCTCTTTCGGCATTTTGGGCGAGAACCGGACCGTCAATTGCTCCCAACGAGCTCGTGGTTTGTGCTCGAAATCGCTCAGGTGATCATTGTAATATCGCAGCATTTCCTCGTAAGTGCATTCGCCGTTCGCGGCCTGTCCGATACAGTTGAACATCCAACTTTCCGCGATAAATTTGCGAATAAAACTCGCTTTTTCCCGGTCGAGAGAGGAACCGGTTTCTTTTTCCAGAACCTCGTTGAGTTCGCTGCGGGTTCTGACGTTGAATTGTTTCAACAAATTGGGATACATTTTATCATCAAACGAATCCCCGACCCTTCGCTCCATTTCTTTGATTTCCTCTCTTTTCTTCCCCATCGTGAAATCGCAATACAGGAGCGTCGATTTGATCTGTTGCTCTAACAAGAACGGCAGCACTTCGGCGACGATCGCATTTTTTTGTGCCTGGATGTCTTTTTCGGAATAATTCGCCTGAACTTCCGGCGGCATTTTTTGGAGCTGATCCCGGACGTTGATATAGGCGATTTTTTTCGCTTCGGGGAGGATATCGCAGCCGAGGATCACTTCGGTTCCGACCCGGGCGATCGTTTCCGCTCCGGGGCAAGGAAGGACTTCGACGATGCCGGGATCGACCTGAAATCGGGAATCGACCCGAGAGCCCTGCGCGGGAATCTCGCTTGTTTCGAAACTTCCTGGGGAAGGGGGAAATACGGACGGACTCGCGGCGTCCCGAAAATCGGTATTCGGCGGCATGATCGTCTCGCGAAACGCTTGGGCGGGCGGCGACGGTTGACCGAAATCCGACTGTTGGCTGAAACCGGGACGCTGATCGAAACCCGGTTGCCGGTTGAAATCCGATTGTTGAGCGAAATCCGACTGCCGTTCAAAATTCGGTTGCGGCAGGGTCGCCAAAGGTTGTTGAAAAGGATCGAACATCTCCGTGTGATTCGGCAAATCATCAACATTCGCTTGGGGGATATTTTCCGGTTCGTAAAGGGTGATTTCGTGCGACTCAAAGTGGGGCCGTTCAACAAGAGGTTGGGCGGATTGATTCACATACCCGACCTGGGAAACGGTTCCGGCAGCGAAATCCGACGGGATGGGAAGCGGAGGCAAAGCCGCAGGAGCCGCAGCCGTTGCCGGGCCGGCCGGATCGGCGAACTCGTCTTGCAAAACAGTGAGCGGTTCCTGAGCGGCGATCGCTTGGAAAGGTCGCTCCGCTGCATGATCGAAAGGAACAGATTCCCCGGCTTCCGTCGTTAATTGTTGCGAAAACTGGGAAAAATCCGGCACGGTTTCGGCCGAGGGGGATTCGAGCGGGGACGATACAGGGGCAGAAAGATCGGTGTATTGATAATCATTTAGCAGGTTTTTTGGCGGATTGGCTGTTTGCCCGAGGTTATGATAGTGATTCGCCTCATCCGATCGAAACTCATCCGGTCGCATTTTCCGCGGTCTTGCCTCAAATTTGCCGTACGTCGAGTCGCTCGATTCCCGTTGACAACCGTCGAACGGACAGGCTTCGGCCTCGGTTTCGGAAAAATTCGGGGCACACGACTCCTCTTCGAAAAAACTTTGTTCCGAAAACTCCTTTTCAACGAATTTGCCCCGCTCCCAACCGAGCAGCGAACAGCACTGATCGATCAGGCTCGGCCGCAAAAGGACGATACCGATGATTGTGAACGAAGCGAAGAGAAAAAGCCAATAGAACTGCGATTTCACGATTTTTCCTCAATTGAAAAAAGCCGGTCCGGCGAATCCAATACCATAAATCCGCGCTCAATATTTTCGGCACTAAACGCGGAAGTATAGGAAAAAAGCCGACCCGAACGCAAGAGGAAAATAGCGGAGGCCCGTCCGCCGTTTAGCCGAGCGGCGCAGACGCCGTCGCCGCGATTCTTGACAAGATAGGAAGAATGGAAAAGAGCCGCAAGCTTATTGAAATGACATTGTAAGAGGTCGTCATTTCGACTGGAGCAACGCGCAAGGAGAAATCTCACCCTCGCAAGAAAAGCAAGAATTCCAAGTCTTTGGGCGAGGGTGAGATTTCTCGCTCCGCTCGAAATGACGCCTCGTTTTGTATAGATTGACAGAAAACCGCAGCCCTAACCCGGTCGGCGGCGGCGTAATTTTTTGGCGTCCTGCTCCAATTGCTGCTTCCATTCCGAAAGGAGCTTGAGCGCATCGATCGGCGTCAGCCGGTTCATATCCGTTTGCCGGATTTCCTCGATCACGGGGTGATCCTCCGGCCCAAAGAGCGAAAACTGCATCGTCCCGCCGCCTGGGGTCGTTTGCGTAAACGTCTCCCGCTGGTGCTCGTTCGTCGCCGGTTCGAGATGGTGCGACGTCGCATCGAGATGCGTCTTTTCCAAATCGGCGAGAATCTCCCTCGCCCGGAAAATCACCTCTTTCGGAACCCCGGCCAATCGGGCGACATGTATTCCGTAACTCTTGTCGGCCGCTCCCGGAACGATCTTGTGCAAAAACGCAATCTCCTCGTTCCATTCCCGGACGGCGACGTTCAGGTTCGCGATCCGCTCGAACGATTCCGCCAAATCGGTCAGCTCATGGTAATGCGTCGCGAAAAACGTCCGGCAGTTGATCCGCTCGTGCAGGTATTCGACGATCGCCCAGGCCAACGAAATGCCGTCGTAAGTGCTCGTCCCGCGACCGATCTCATCGAGAATGACCAAACTTCGGGCGGTCGCCATATTCAGGATTCGGGCCGTCTCGGTCATTTCAACCATAAACGTGCTCTGTCCCCGGGAAAGCTCGTCGCTCGCCCCGACCCGGGCGAAAATCCGGTCGACGATTCCGATTTCGGCTTCCTTCGCCGGGATAAAACTGCCGATTTGCGACATCAGCGTCAACAATGCGACCTGCCGGATAAACGTGCTCTTCCCGGCCATATTCGGGCCGGTGATCAATTGGATCGTCCCGCGCCGGTCGTCCGATTTCGTGTCGTTCGGGACGAACGTGCCCGCCGCCTCGGTCAAATCCAACACCGGATGCCGACCGTCGAAAATCATCAGGACCGGTTCTTCGACGACACGGGGCCGACAATACCCCCGTTCCCGGGCCAAAACGGCGAGGTTGGCGAGCACATCGAGATGGGCGAGGGCGTGAGCGGTTTTCTGGAGTCGGGTCTTGGCCCCGGCGATCAAGTCGCGCAGCTCGTCGAACAGTTCCGATTCCAATTCGCTCCCCCGTTCCCCGGCCGAGAGCACCTGTTCTTCGTATTCCTTCAATTCCGGGGTGATGTACCGTTCGGCGTTGCGGACCGTCTGCTTGCGGATGTAACCTTCGGGAATTTTCGAGGCCTGCGTGTTGTTGATCTCGATGTAATAACCGTA
>JAVBSX010000109.1:0-11366 GCA_031556455.1 Thermoguttaceae bacterium | reverse complement strand
ACGCTGTTGTTTGCACTTTTTCGTCAAAGGAGCATTCCTATGGGTCGAATTCCCTCACTTGAACGACATCACCGCGAAGCCCACGCCGTAAGCTCGCAGATTGAATACCCGGAAACGGATTTCGAGGACGGGTCCGATTGGGAAGCAGAGTATCTCCAAGACCTCGGCAAGGCGAAAATTATTGCCCGGATGCCGAATCTGGACGATCCTCGGCCGATTCGGTCCTGTCCGCGTCCTCAAACAACGTCGTTTTGGAACGGCATTTTTTCCAAAGGACTGAACGAACGGATGCAGAACCGAATTCTTTGGAGCGTTGTTTTCGTTTTGGTTGGTACACTCGGCGTCGTTTTCCTTCGCGAAAATTCGACGAAGGAAACAGCCGAGGCCCCTGTCGCGAAAGAACCGGCCGAAACCGTCGCCCATCGGATCGAGAAAAATCCGAGCCGCGAATCGTCGATTGATTCCGAAGCGACGTCCTCGACGAGTTTTGCGCAAACCGATGTTTCGACGCCGGAGTTTCGGGACGACGAGAATTCGTTGGTTTTGCCGACCACTTCGATCGATTTGACTGCGGATTCGTTCGAGCAGCCGCTTGGAGACAAACACTACGCTCTTCCCGAACAACCACGTCCCACGTCGTCCGCCTGGGAACGGGGCGAAAGCGTTCCGGAACATAGCTCTTGGGGGGCGGGGAACGACAGTATGGTCTCCTCGCAGCGGGAAGAGTCGCTTCCCAACGATTCGCGGCAGTACCAACAGGATTCCCCTGCGATTTCCGAACGCCAATGGGAAAACGGGACAATGACCCCTCAAAGTTATTCCGTGCCGGAAGATCGAGGGTCGCAACAGTCGTTCGAACGTCAGGACCGATACGCTGAGCAAGGGTATTCCTCACCCAATAGCGGCCAGAATCCGTGGGCCGACCAGTATCAAAATCAAAACCAAGGCTACACGCAAAACCAAGGCTATTCTCAAGACCAAGGATACGGCCAAAACCGGTACGCCAACGATCCGTACAGCCAACAGAATTACAACCAACCGGCGACGGGATACAATTCGCAGAACACCGCCCCGCAACAGGCGGCGTACGCAAATCCGAATTACGCTTCCCAAGTGTCGAACGAGGGTTCGTACCCAGCCGCCGCTCCGGCCGATTATTCGCAATACTCCGTGCCGCAGCAACAGGCGACGAATTACAGGAGCGCCAGTTACAACCCGCAATCGTATGCTCCCGCGGGCACGAACGTCAATTCCCATGCCAATCGATATGCCGGACAAACGGCCGAGACCGCTCAACAATCGCGGACTTACGCACCCGCCGGTTACAATGCCGTCAACTATCGGGAACAGATCCCCGCCGTTCAAACCTACGACACGTATCGGGGAGGTTATCCCCAGGAAAGCACGAGAATGGCCTCCAACCTTTCCGCCGCCCCACGGTATGACGGAGGTTATTCGCAGGCCAACCAGGCGATTGACCCGCGGTTCCAACAGCCGCAACAATCGCAACCGCAGAATGCCGTCCAACCGCAATACCAATACGGCGGATACTAATAAATTAAGAATTATGAATTAAGAATTTTTGCAACACTTCAATCGAATGGTAATTTCGTCATTTCGACTGAAGCGTAGCGCAAGGAGAAATCTCACCCTCGCGCGAGGGCCGGAATTTCGAGTCTTTCGGCGAGGGTGAGATTTCTCGCTCCGCTCGAAATGACGAACAACGGGGTTTTATTTCAAATAACTCCAAACGGCTGAAGCATTACAGAATTTCAATTCATAATTCTTAATTCATAATTCTTAATTTCGCACGATTTCATGTCACTTTTGGACGATTCATTTTTCAAGGTTTACGCCGCCGAAACACGGTCGCTTTGCGGGCTCGATTCCGAACCGGCGGCGACCGCGATTCCTCCGGCCCGGGAACCGTCCAATCGGAACGAAGAGACGTCCGTGTCCCGGCAACCGGCGAAAACGTCGCGGCCGACGGACTCCCCGCGAACAGCGGAACCTGCTTCGCATTCGGGGCAACCGTTGAAGACGTCGATCCCGGCGGTCGAAATCATTAACAAACGGCACAAAATCGCGGAGGAAACCTGGGGCGGCAAAATCGCGGAACCGACGGACTACCTGATCGAATTGATGTCGCGACCGGCGACGAGCAAAAGTCGGACTATGCTCAAGACCCAGGAAACACCCGAAAACGCGGAAAAACCGGCTCCGCGGCTCGCTCCCCCACCCATCGTCGCCGTCCTCGAATCGACGCGGGAATTGGGACTCTCCGCCGAAATCAAACTGCGGGAAATCGATTCCCGGAACCTGCCGCAACCGGATGCGCTTCTCGAATGCAACAACATCCGACTCTCGATCGAAGAGCTGCGCGAAAATTTTCTGCCGCTGCCCGGATTGAAACTTGCGGCACGAAGCGACTCCAGTCGTTGGATCATCGCCCCGCCGCAAGAAGAGACCGTTGCGAACGTTTCCGCAAAGACTGCCCTGCGGTCAATGCCGGAAATGACGCCGCCGGATTCCGACCCGATCGCATCGGAGAATCCGATGCGGGACTTTGAACATACGGAACGTTCTGCGGTCGAAGAAATCGGCGAAGAGAACGAAGAGGAGACGGAGCCGTTTGTTAAATCGAAAGAAATCCTTCTCGAAACCGACCGTTTTCGAAAGGTCGCGGTCGTTTGGCCTCGACGCTGCGAACAATTGCGGAAAGAGGCGGCTTACCAGATCGAAGGGTTGGCCGATCACTTGGAGTCGAAAGTCCGTATCGGGCAGCGCGTGATCGCGTTTTGCGGTAACGCTTCCGACTGCGGCTGCACGACGTTGCTCCTCTGCAGTGCCCGGGAACTGGCGGTTCGCGGATTGAAAACGATCATCATCGACGGGCATTTCGAGAACCCGTCTCTTGCCCGAATGCTCCGGATTCCCGGGCAGGAAGGTTGGGACAGCCTTTTTTTCGCCCGCGAGCCGCGAAATCTTTCGGACATCGTTTTGCGAATCGCTCCGAATTTGGATCTGCTCCCGCTTTCCGCGTATGCGGCCGAAACGCGTGGTCGAGAAATTCCGTCCGACGTTTTTTTTCAGGTCTTCGGACCGCTTCTGCAACATTATGAAATCGCGTTGATCGATTCCGGCAATTTTCGGGAATCCGGATTGTTGAAAGATCACACGATCGACGAAAAACTCACCGAAGTCGCGAACATGGGGGCCGACGGCATTTTGTTGGTCTTCGGCGGTGAAATCCCCGGCGAAGAACTCTCGAAAATCGAGCGACGGATGCGTCTTTTCGACATCCCGCAAATCGGCATCGCCGAAAACGGCATCTCGCGACCGAATTAGGCGATTTAGCCGGTACCCCGCGAATCTTTCTTTTGAAAAATCGTCTCGCGGCCGCTGTCAAAAAAACTCCAAAAAAGTGCGTATTTTGCTCTTGACTCGTTTTTTCCGTTCTGCTACATTGATTTGAACAATTGACCAAAATATCGCGTCAGGGCGACGCGTTTTTTTACGGCCTTGTTTTGGTCGTCTGACCAAATCGTGAAAATTGCGGCGAAAGGAGAGCGCAGCATTATTTCTGCCTAAAATTTGATCGATTGACCAAGACGGGCTGTATATAATTTGCGGAAAGGGCTTGTTTTGTCAGGCGCAGTGCATCACCAAAACCAACTTTGTGAATGAGGTCGTTTAGCCGAGCGGCGCAGACGCCGGTACCACCGGAACGGAAAAAAATGCAAAACAGTCGAGACGATCGGGCATGAGCAAAGAAATCCTCACGGAAGATTCGCGGCAAAAGACCCGGCAGCTTATTTCGGATGCCGCGTGCGAGCTTTTCGCGGAGCACGGCATCGACGGTGTCAGTACCCGCATGATCGCCGAGAAAGCCGGAATCGCCCTGGGCGGCATTCATTACCATTTCAAAAACAAGGAAGCCCTTTATCTCGAAGTTTTGCGTCGGGCCCTCGACTCGGGCAACGCTTTGACGATCGATGATCTCCTGGCCGAGAATTCCCACCTGCTTGAAACGGTCGAGGGGAAACAGGAGGCGATCCGGCGAATCGTCGAGGATTTTTACCGCCGTTGTTTCGACGGTCGAAAAGACTGGCGAAAAAAGGTGATGCTCCGCGAATTATGGCAAAGCTCACCTTCTCCCTTTTTGGAGAAGAACATCCTGAAGGACTGGGACCGAAACATTCGTTTTTTCAAGATGCTTTCCCCCGAAGGGTCGGACGAAGACGCTTTCATTTGGAGCTATCTTCCCGACGCCTTGGCCGCTTTTCAAAGTTTGGGAAAAGACCTTTTGGAGCGAAGGTTCGGCCAGGAATATTGCGAACGATTACGTAAGCGTTTGGTACGGCAAACCGTGCGAATGATGATTGCCTTGCTCGATTTGCCGATGCCGGACGATTTGAAATAAGACTCACGTTGATAATACGAAAATGTGTAACATTTCAGCTGGCTGGTGTTTATTCGTCATTTCGACTGAAGCGTGCGCAAGGAGAAATCTCACCCTCGCGAGTGAGTCCGGGTTTCGTGTCATTCGGCGAGGGTGAGATTTCTCGCTTCGCTCGAAATGACGCACTGAGGGGTTTTGTTTCAAAAAAACTCCAAACGGCTGAGTATTACGAAAATGTTTATCACCCAACTTCATTCATCAAGGAGGTTATCCGATGGTAGAATCGCCCCTTTCCCCCGAACTGAGCACGATCTCGAAATGGTCCTCGAATCTGATGGTCCTCAACCGCGCCGGCATTCATCTTCGGGCCGCACAAATGATTCGCGAGTGCATGAAACCGTTCCGCTCGGCCGCCAAGCTCGTCAAAAAGGGGTATGAAGCCGATTGCCGCAGCATTTTGGAGATGCTGGGACTGGGAGCCGAGTTCGGAGAAATCATCACGGTCTCGATTGAAGGGGACGATGCGACCTCCGCGTACCAGGAAATCGTCAAACTGTTCGACAATCAGTTTTACGAAGACTGAGGCGAAAGCGGCAAGGCCGGTCCGGAGCGTTCCGCAACCGCCGCGATCCAAATGTCATTTTTGACCCAGGGTCCGGTCGATTCTCGCGAGGACGCGCGGTTGGCCGAGAATCGCGAGGGTCTCGAACATGCCGAAACCGACCGCCTTGCCGGTTGTCGCAACCCTCAGGGCGTGAATCAGTTGGCCGATCTGGTAATTCCCGGCCTGCAAAAAATCCTGCGTCATTTTTTCAAGCGAAGCGGCATCGAACGCGTCCTGCTTCGCGATCGCATCGCGGTAGGCTTCGAGAACCGTCGTCGCCTCGATTTCGTTCCGGATCCGCTTCTCGAACGCCTTTTCGTCGTAAGGAAAGGCGTCATCGGCCAGGAAAAAATCGTCGAAATCGAGAATGTCCCCGGCAACCCGAATCCGATCCCCGGCCGCCGCGATCAAGTCTTTGATTTTCGACTCGGACATCGGCTCGCCCGGAACCTCGCCGGTCAGCTTTGCCTTTTGCAGGAACGGCAGGCAAAGCCCGTACTTTTCCTCAAGGCTCCGTTCCCGCATATGCATTTCCTGAAAGGCGAACAGCTTTTGCGGGTCGAACGAGGCGGCCCCTTTGGTGACCCGATCGAGTGAGAAGAGCCGTTTCAAATCTTCGGGCGAAAAGTATTCCGTCTTATCATCGAGCGACCAGCCGACCAGGGCCATTGCATTGACGATCGCCTCGGGCAGGTAACCGACCTGCCGGTAAAAATCGACGATCACCGGGTTGAAGCCGTCGAGCGCCGTCTCCAGCCCGATCCTTTTCGCGATCGCGAGACCGTGTTCGAACAGTTTCGCGAACTCCTTATTCTTCAGATATTTGTCCAACTTCCGCTTGCTCAGCTTCGTTTTGCTGCCAGGCTCGGCGACGAACGGCAAATGGGCGTATTGCGGCAGGTTGTAGCCGAGGGCCTTAATAATGAAGATTTGTCGCGGCGTGTTCGAAAGATGTTCTTCCGCCCGAATGACGTGGGAAATCTTGAAAAGCTCGTCGTCGACGACGCTCGCCAAATGATAAAGACAGGAACCGTCGGACCGTTGAATGACGTGATCCTGTTCGTTGGCCCATTCGAATTCGACACGGCCGCGGATCAGGTCGTCGATCACCAAAGTTCCCTCTCGAAACATCTTGAGTCGGACGACTCCGGCCCGGCCTTCGGCTTCGAAGCGCTTTTGGTCCGCCTCGGTTTCGGCCATGAATTTCCGGCTGTAGACGAACGTCCGTTTTTCGGCGACGGCGGCGTCGCGCTCGGCTTGAATCTCTTCCGTCTTCGCGTAATCCCGGTAGGCGAAGCCCTCGGCGATCAGCCGGTCGACGGCGGCCTGGTACAGCCCGGTTCGCTGCGATTGGTAATACGGGCCGCAGGGGCCGCCGATTTCCGGACCTTCGTCCCAATCGATTCCGAGCCAATGCAAACCGTCGAGGATCGGGGCGAGGGCGGCTTCGAGGTTGCGTTGCTGGTCGGTGTCATCGATCCGGAGAATGAATTGCCCGCCTTGCTGTTTGGCGAAGAGCCAGCAAAAAAGGGCGGTTCGGACGCCGCCGATATGCAGATAACCGGTCGGACTGGGAGCAAAACGGGTGCGGACGGTCATGGGAGAGATATTTTAAATTGAAAATTGAAAATTGAAAATTGAAAATTGAGAATTGAAAATTGAAAATGCGGGGCGATGACGACTTGCAGTCGAAACTCAAGTTCTGAAAATCTGAAACATTCAGGTTTTCGTTTATCATTTCGTGAAACGCTCCAACTTAGTGTCACCCTTGAGGGTTGACGCTGAAAAACAGGGGGATTTTGAAAACGCGGCCCCAAAGTTACGGGCCGGGGCTTCGCTCACGAGGCAAGCCGCGAGGTTACGTCGAGAAAATCTCATGCCGCGATTGTAACATCTTCGCTTTTTCAGGCAAGGCGACTTTTGGCCAGAGTCGTCATATCCTGGTTTGCTGATTTATTGGTCTTCACGAAAAAAATCGATCGCGGCAAACAGCAGCCCGAAGCGTGAGCGCCGGGTTGGTTCCGCATTTCCGCATTGGATAACCGGGCACTGACGCTTCCGGCTGCTGCCCGATTCGAGATTTTTTCTGAAATGATCGACCTTGCAATCCTCGTGGTTCCCCTCCGTCAAGCATTCCGCTCCCATTCTCTTGGCGGTATAATCGTTTTCTCGATGATATAATCCCCCCAACAGTCCGCCGCCAGGCTCAAGGTCGCAAGTCCCCACATTTTCAATTTTCAATTTTCAATTCTCCCCCTCCTCCCATGTCCAACCCTTTTTCGAGTCGGTTCATCAAAAGCGGGGCGATCCCGTTTTTTGGCGAGGACGAGACAATCGCGGAGACGTTGGGAGAACGGTTCGAAAAAAACGGTCGGTTCGGCCAGATCATCGGCCCGCACGGAACCGGAAAAACGACGCTGCTCGGGACGCTGTTGTCCCGGCTCGTTGCCCAGGGCCGGATCGTGATCGCGACCTCCCTGCATGATCGGCAACGGCGTTTGCCGAAAGAATTCCTCTCGCGAATCGAGGCGATCGGCCCGGAATGGGAAAAAACGATTCTCGTCCTCGACGGGTACGAGCAGCTAGGGTATCCGGCCCGGTTTTTTTTGCGGCGGCTGCGTCGAACTCGGCGATTGGGGCTGCTGCTGACCTCGCACCGACCGATCTGGGGCGTACCGATCCTGCATCGGACCGCCCCCGATTTCGCGGTGCTGCAACAAACGGTCCAGCACCTGCTTCGCGAGACCGAAACGCAGATCCCTTCCGAAGAGCTCAAGGAGTTGTTCGACCGTTTTTCCGGCAACATTCGGCTCGTCCTGTTGGAACTGTACGACCGTTTCGAAGCCGGACGGTCAATCTCCTGAAAATCCGTAATACTTCAGCCGTTTGGAGTTTTTTGGAATAAAACCCCGCTGTTCGTCATTTCGAGCGGAGCGAGAAATCTCACCCTCGCCAAAGGACTCGGAATTCCGGCCCTCGCGCGAGGGTGAGATTTCTCCTTGCGCTACGCTTCAGTCGAAATGACAAAATTAAATTACCATTCGGCTGAATAGCTGCAAAATTCTTAATTCTGAATTCTTAATTCACCGTCCTACGGACGGTGCAGCCGTTCCATGAAAATCGGGTCCTCGGGCAACTCCGGGTGTATCACCAGTTGCGGCGTCGAGAGATACGTCTCGGCATGTTCGGCGAGATCCTTCGGGTCGGACGGCAGCCCTTGCACCAATTCGAACTGGAACTCGAACACCCCGTGCTCGTCACAAACGAAATTCGTCATCCAAGTGTTGTCGAACACCATCGCGTAAACCTTGTTGACGTTTTCCGGGGCGGCCTTCAGGTACTTGAGCGTCTGCGGCCCGCCGAAACTGACCAGCGGGGCATCGCGCGAAATCCAGGTCCAACTCTGATCGTCCTTCGCGTAATGCGCCCAGGAATCGACCGCAAAATAGTCCATACAAGTGTTCGGCAGTTGGTCCGTAAAAAGCGTAAACGGAACCCCGCCGCAACTGGTCGTCGGCGTCACATCCCCGCATGGAAACGCGCAACCGATATAAAACCATTCCGGCAATTCCGAGGAGAGCCGATAAAACCGGACCGTGAGCGTCGCCCGCTGGCCGTCATCAAACACTTCCAGTTGCCGCGTCAACCATTTTAAGCGAGGATGCTTCATCTTCTGTGTGTAAACGGTTGAATAGAGAATATTGTCTTCCATTTTCGTTTCACCATCGGCTTCGGCACGGACGGATTTTAATGCAGTATTTTTTCTTTCCACACGACCATCATGTAAGATGCTGTTGACCTGCCAACGTCCTCGCGGATCGGTCATTTCCACCGAAACGAAATCGCCGGGACTTTCCGCAAAAAGTGGTGCCGAATCATTGTTGCGTTTTATCATGATTGGCCAACCGTTGGCATCACATCTTGCCTCGAAACGGTTAAAACGCGGTCTGTCGGGCCATACCTGTTTTTCAGACGGTTTCAAATGTAGTATCTCGTTCCCGGAAAGATTAACCCAGAATCTTGCCAACTGATCCGGTTTGTTGTCCGAAACGGTATCATTATCCGATTCGTGCGTCATTTCTTCGGCATTTGACGGCGGAACGAATTGCGAATAGCCGGAAATACGTTCGACTTTGGTTTGAAAATGTTTTTCATTGACAAACCAAGGGACATCTTCCCGCAACGCCGAGGTTTTGACATACATCCAACCGCTCCACGGTTTCGGAGCGGTGTTGACGATGTAGTACCCGCCTTCCTTTTCGGCGTAAATCTTCGTCCGCGCCCGCTGGGCGAGCAGCATTTTCGACATTGCCAACCCGTAGTACGCCGTTCGCGCCTTTTCATTGAATTGGGCAATGGTGTCGATCGCGTGCGGTTGCCCGATGCTGTCGGCTGAGCCCCAGGTGTGTTCGTCGAACAGGCAGAGTTTCCGCAAAATTTTGTTCGCGGCCGCCTGCGTTCGCGGTTCGTTCAGGTCGCCCCAGACCGGCGAAAGAGCCGCCTTCAAATTCCGCTTCGCGATGCGCGAGGCCGCGACTTCGCGCGGTCCCGAGGCGATGCCATTGACCCACCAATCGGTAAACTCACCGGAATACTCCGGCGCCGGATACTTCGCCCCGCGATCCGCTTCCGCTTTCAATCGCCCCATCGCGGCCGAGGCGGTCGAAAGATGTATCGACGGTTTCAGCTCAAGCCGGTTCCAGGCCGCGACGAACTTCGCGATCGCCGGGAACGGCGGGTCGTTGTCCATGCGCCAAACATTCGTCAGCGACAGCGGCATCGTCGAGTACTTGTACCCTTGCGATTCGTAATGCCGCAGCTTTGCGCAGAGAATCGCGTGCGACTTGCGGAGCGAGGCCTCATCGGTCAGGAAAAAATCGTTCGGCCGGGCAGGCCGGAAATGCGTATCGGTCGATTCCGGAACCGGTCCCCGCCGCCAATCGAAATCGTGAAAGAAGAAAAAGCCCATCGGGTACGACTCCCCGAGCCAAACGAACAGCCGCCGCCCGTCCGGCATTTTCCACCAAAACGGCCCCGGGACCTGGAACGGAGCATGTCCGTTGGTCGCGTTGATTCCCATCCAAAGGTCTTCGACGCCGTTGTCCAGCATCTTGATCGCCCCGGCGCGGGGGAAGCCGTTGACGTCGTTTTGAATGCCGACTTTTTTCGGGACGAACTTGTCCAATTCCGGCGGCAACCAATGCAGCATCACCTCCCACTGGGCGGCGTCGAGCGTCGCCGTCTGGTTCATCGCGACGGCACCGATCTCAAGTTGCCCTGATTGGATCGCTTTGATCAGATCGGCTTTGCGCTCCGGCGTCGCCCGTTCCCACCAATCAGCGACGGCGAGCGGCCCTTCGGCTTCCCAGACGAACTTTTCGCCGTCCGGCTTGTCGATCGTTTGCAGCACGGCGTCAATCGCGATGTCGAGAAACCGCATCTGCTGTTCGCGCGTCACCGCCGGGTGATCGGTAAAGCCGATATCGGTATGCGTCGTATGCACGATATCGACCCGTTGAACGAATTCGGGCAACTCGGCGGCGAACGCGAGGCCGGCCGACAGCGGAAAAAGACAGAGAGAAAAGAAAAACGCGATTCGAGGATTCATGGTTCTTGTCCTTGCGACGGTTGATCCGAGGAAAATTTTTGGTAATGCGGTACCGTTTGATTTTTTTGAAGAAAACGTCTTTTTTGTCATTTCGAACCTCTCCTCGTCATTTCGAGCAAAGCGAGAAATCTCACTCTCGCCGCAAAAGTTAGAGTTCTTTCCCACTCGCGAGGGTGAGATTTCTCCTTGCGCTGCGCTTCAGTCGAAATGACAAAAACACCATACGACTGAAACAGATACAAAAAGCCGGAAACGAATCGGGGGCCCCGACGTCGTATCCGGCTTTTTTCCATAAGGAAATCTCAAAAAATATCGCTAAGCGATCTCAGTCGAGCTTGTAATCGCCGCGGTACTTCGGCTTGACCAATTCGGCGACGCCCGGGGTCTTGAGCGAGGCGACGTTGGTCACCTTCAGGTTCTTGGCGTCCCATTCGATCTTTTCGCCTTCTTCGCCCGCCTTGGACGCGGCCCAAACGGCGAGGTTGCCGAGCAAAATCGTTTCGGTGAGCGGCCCGCCCCGAACCACGAAGTTCGATTTGCAGATCGACGGGTCGTTCGCTTCGACCGCGCGGAAGAGTTCGTACATGTTGTTGCGATCGTAGTTGCCCTTGGAGACCGCGTATTCCGGTTCCAGACCTTTGGTCGGTTCCAGCGGGGAACCGTCGGGCTGCCGAAATTGGTACTTGCCGCAATAATCATCGCCGCTGTAGAAGCAACCCTTTTCGCCGACGACGAGCACGCCGCTATCGTTG
>JAVBSX010000408.1:0-21451 GCA_031556455.1 Thermoguttaceae bacterium | reverse complement strand
TTGGTTTCCTCGATTTTTTCCCGATCCGCCTCTCCCACCGTCTTCAACCAGGCATAGTAGGTTGAAAGGGTTCGATTCAACATGGTTCCTTGAGGATCGTTTTCGATTTTTTTTCTCAGGTTTCGAAGAGCATCACGCTGGGCTTCCGACATGCGGGAATAGTATTGCATGTACTTGTTGTAAAAGACGCGATACTGCGTGTTGTCCCGCATGATCGTTTCCAGTCGATACTGCTGCCGCTGACGCTGGGTGAGGTTTTTCGAAGAATACACCAGATAATCTCCGAGCACCGGGTTCCAACGGATCAGAATCGAGCCGAGAACCACGACCGCGGCGAAAAGAAAAACGGTGATGATTTGTTGACGAAGTAACATCTCAAACTGAAATTTATAGCCTGTCGTCTTGGGCACCTCAATAATTTGAAAACCCAAAGATCGTGAATGTTTATATCCTTGTTTTCCGAAGCCGGGACCACAGGTCCCGGTTGGTCAGCGGAATTCTTAGAGGTTGCCTCTTTTTAATCGAAAATATGCGACTCATTGAGTTTACGCAGGAAATCGATCTCGTCAATCGAACGATTCCGCTGTTCCTCAAGGAGCAAGTACTGGTCCAAATGCTCGATGATCGGCAAATTATCCAAAACTTTCTGCTGGTTGCGTGCAAACAGGAAATGGACGCTGCCGTATCCGATCAGTGCCGTACAAATCAGCCCGAGTAAAAAAAACATCGCGGAACCTTTTTTGCCGGAATGAGCACGATGGGAAAGCGATTCGATTTCGTCCTCGGCCCGGACGACGACCAGTTCCATGGTCGAGCGGACAAAATTCGGGTCGGTTTGACTGGTTTCCAAAAGCTGGAGCGCCCCCCAGGTTTCTTCAAACGCCGCCATTTTTTTCCGGAGCTCCTGGTCTTGAATCAAGCGGTTCTCCAAATCCCGTTTTTTTTCGGGCGGGAGTTCTCCGTCCAAATAGGTCGCCAGAATTTCCTCGTCGGGATCAACCGAGGTCGGAGGAAAATCAAGGGCGAGATTTGTTTGGGTCGTTGACATAAGTAACCGCTCCGTTGAATTCAAAACGCCGGTTAAGGCGGCCTTTCCGATATACCTTACGTGGTATTGCGGGAAACTTTCGGCATCATTTGGTCCGCAGCCTCGTTGGGCTGCTCGCTTATTGCATGCCGAGCACTTGCCGATTCGGACTCAAAAAAATGGAGAATGTGAAAGGTCGATTTTTTGTCTTCGTAAAGTATATTAGGGTGTTGTTTTGTCTTGTTCAATATATGGGGCGAGCATGTCCCGAAGGTTGATTCTCGCCCGACAAAGCAACGATTTGACGGCCTGAGGGGTCAATTGCATGATCTCGCTGATTTCGAGATAACTGATTCCTTCGAATCGATGCAGCAAAAGCGCCATTTTTTGGCGTTCGCCGAGGGAATCAATCGCATGTTTAACCACTTCCCGCAGTTCCATTTTCTCCAGCCTTCGAATCGGGTTCATGCTGCTGGTCCCTTGCACGTCGTTTTCCGTGAAGGAGTGCTGATCCTCACGCTCGGAAGCGGCTCCCTTGGAACCTCCGAATTGAATTTCCGGTCGTCGCATCTTTCCGCGTATCGAGTTGAGAGCGACATTATTGACGATGGTAAACAACCAGGTCGAAAATTTTGCGCCCGGTTTGTAATGCGTCCTAGCGCGATAAACCCGCAAAAAAACCTCTTGGGTCAAATCTTCGGCAAGGTCTTGATTCCCAATCAAATGCCTGAGAATTGAAAGGACCCGGCTTTGATAGCGCACGAGCAAACTCTCGAAGGCGGCTGCACTGCCGTCTCGAACGTCAAGCATGAGCCGGACATCCGGATCACGAAGGGCGGATTGAGTTGTAGAATCGATCTGACTCAAATTGCCGAATTTCGTATCGCTATATGGAATAAACGGCAAATCAGCGCCGTTTTTCGGGGCGGAAAACCAACACAACCCGCTCATTATAATTGAACGCAACCGAGAATAAAGGTTTCTAAAAAAATTTTTAACCCGAAAAGAAAATTTGGGGAATTATATATTTAATTCCACAGTTTTACCCAAACACCCTGTTTTTTCTCACAAGGCACAAAGCACAAAGAACAACTCAAATTTCTCAATTCCTTTGTGATCTTTGTGCCTTAGTGAGAAAAAATATTGAACTGTGGAATCAAGTATATAGTTCCCAAAATTTGGCATCTCACCGCGAGCACGAATGGGACAATTCAGATAAAACCGAAAAACAGAGAAAATAGAAAAGATATTCCGATTCAAAATCTGTCTTTTAAGAGGTAACGAAAAAACGCCGAAAAAGGGTGGTAAGCATTACTCACTTTATTGGGGTCGTGCCGCAATCGCCCGAAAGGGGGGGGACTTCGGAAATTTGCACTCAAGGCGTTTATTTATGAACCGTATTATAGACCCAGCCCGTTTGTTGAAAAAAACGCTCACCAATTTTTGGACAAAAATCTTGTTTTCTTGGGCAACGGCTATATTTTTTGCCTGTTTGCCCTGTTCTGCGCTGTTTGCGCAGTTCAGCGACCATAAATCGACGATCTCGAACCATTCCGCGCGTTGGACTCCAACACTGGCGGCTCTTGAAATCGCGAAAAAATCCGTCGTCAATATTCAAGGAGACCGGATCGAGCAACAAAACGAAAACGACCCGAACGATATCGGCAAAGCGTTTAACGGCATGGGAACCGGGATTCTTCTCGATTCTCGCGGATATATCGTTACGAATTATCACGTTATTGACGGGATTCGTAAGATTCAGGTTACGACTTTGGACAAAACGGTTTACACCGCGACGCTCGTCGGCCGCGATCCGGTTACGGATATCGCGATGATTAAAATCAACGGGGATCAACCCTTCGCGACCATGAAACTGGGGTCTTCGAACGATGTTCTTTGGGGAGAAAAAATTTACGCGATCGGCAATCCGTTCGGGTATCCTTTTTCCCTAACCGAAGGGGTGGTGAGCGGCGTCGAACGGGATGTTCCGGTCAACAGCACCTTGACTTACCCGAACGCGATCCAAATTTGCGCGGATATCAATCCTGGCAACTCCGGCGGGCCGCTTCTTAATGCCGACGGCGAAATGATCGGCATGAACGCCGCGATTCGGCAGGGAGCGAGCGGTATCGCCTTTGCGATCCCGATCGATCAGGTTACGGAAGTGGCCGCCCGACTGATTCAGCAAAAGGCCTCGGGCTTGGCCTATCACGGATTGCGTTTGAAGACGGACGAACATTCGGGCAACGTGGTGGTCGAATCGGTCGAGCCGAAAAGTCCCGCCGATAAGGCCGGTCTCGAACCGCAAGACGTGGTTGTTTCAGCCAACGACCGGGACGTTCGGAGAACGCTCGATTTTTACTTTTCGCTTCTCGATCTCAAATCGAACGAGACGCTTCAACTGTCCGTGAGTCGTCGCGGCGAGCCGCTTGAGTTGGCGATGCAACTGACCGGTCCGAAACGGAGCTATAATCCGAATCAGGCGTTGGTTTCGAACCAGGCCCCCGCCGGCCTTCCCGAGAAACGGGTTGCCAATGCGGCTTCGCGGTATGGTTCGGCGATCGAGAAATCGGGCAACGCCGCGATCTGGGATTTTTTCGGAATTCAATTCGTACCCGTTTCGCTCGATTCGTACAGGCAGCAATACCCGGAATACCAGGAAGACTATCCGGACGGGGCGATTCTCGTCAAGGCGGTCCGTCCAGGCAGCCCCTTGTCTCAAGCCGGTATTGAAAAGGGAGACGTCATCTTCGGCATGCACGAATGGACGGCGACCTCCGAAGCCGATCTCCTCCTGATTATCGAAGCGTTGCAACAAAACAAGCCGGCCTTAAAAACGATCAAGGTTCTCTTGTGCGGGAGCCGGAACGGCGCACCCCGGGAGCACTACCAGACCACTTGCCGGTTGCCGTAGGAAGTGGGGATTGAGCTTTTTCAAAAAAAAGAGCCGCATGTGTAGTCGGTACTCCGACGTAACTTGCGGACTTTCTACACGGTTCGCCCCTTGCAACTTCAATCCCTGTACACGGTCCGCAAGTTGCGCTGCGCTACACATGCGGCTCTTTTGATTTTTCACGCTTTTTCGAGGACGAGAGCGAAAGAGCGACCGTCGAGGGTTTGGTTGATCTTCAGCGCAAAAGATTGCGTCGATTGCAGCGGCTTTTCCCGGACAACCTGAATCGGGCAATCCTCCGCCGTGGTGTCGCAATTTTTCGTCGGCGGAATCACTCCCTTCTGCAAGGCAAGAACGGAGGCGGCCGTTTCGACGGCTCCGGCGCCGCTGCCGAGATTGCCGAAATAACCTTTCAGGGCCGTAACCGGGACATCTCCCAATTCGGCGCGAATCGCTTCGGCTTCGATCCGATCTTCCAACACCGTGCCGTTGCCGTCGGCATTCAGGTGTCCCAGGTCGTCCGGTCTGATTCCGGCGTTTTCCAAGGCTCCGCGAATTGCCCCGCGAATTCCCAAGGTCGACAGCGGACCATTATGCGGCGTCGGGGCGATCGTGTTGCAAAACCCACGGATTTTGGCGTACATTTTCGCCCCACGAGCAACCGCGAAATCCCGCCGTTCCAAAATAAAAACACCTGCTCCTTCTCCGAGGACCGCCCAACTGCGGTCTCGGTCAAACGGCCGGGGAATCGCCTGAGGATTCTCGCCGGATTTTCCGAGGTGGTGCAATTTGTTTCGGGCGAAAAAGCTCGGATTGACGCCGTTGCCGCAGCCGCCGCAAATCATCACATCGGCTCCTCCCCGTTCAATGATCCGGGCGGCCTCGAAAATCGCCGCGAGAGAAGAACCTCGCTGCATCGTCAGGGAATTGTTCGGTCCCCGGGCATCATGGGCGATCGCGATATGACAGGCCGGCATGTTCGGGAGGTATTTCAACATCCAGAGGGGGAAAATGTGCTCCATTGCCGAGCCGCCCCACCTTGAAAACTCGTAAGTTCCGTTTTGGATTCCCGCCCGAAAGGCGTCGAACAATTCCGGCAGTTCCAAACCGATCAAATCGGCTCCCAGGACGACGCCGAATCGGTCAGGATCGACGCTTCGACTTTCCCCTTCGGTGATCAACCCAGCGTCGGTGCAGGCGTGCACGGCGGCAACGAAGCCGAGCTGAATGTCGCGGCTCATCACCTTGATGTTCTTTTTCGGTTTAACGTAATCTTTCGCCTTGAAATCGGGGACTTCTCCCGCCAAGGGACGAGGAGTGCCGAAAGGGTCCAACGATCGCACCGGGGCGATGCCGCTGCGATTTTCAAGGAGCGCGGTCCAATAAGATTCCGTATCGATCCCGATCGGGCTGAGGACACCAATGCCGGTAATGACGACGTCTTGCTTGATCATGGGAAATTGAAGGATGTGAGAGAGAAAGGCAACTGGATATATTACCCAAACCAAAATCATCGGGCAAGGACCGGAAGAAGCTTTTTTTTCGTGGGATTCCGCGAAAATCGAGAAAACCGAGGCCTTTCGGCGAAACATACCGGTCGGCATTCCCCGATGTACGATCCGAATTGCGGTACGTCGACAAGGGGACATCGGATCCGTTACGAACCCGGCGGAAACAAAAACCGGGACCTTGCGGTCCCGGTATTTTTTGGCAAACGGCGTTTGAATCTTGGGGGTTTATTCCCACGCGCCGTTGCAGAAGAGGTAATCGGTCACGGATTGCAGTTTTCCGACGGTCCCGCCGCTCGCTTTCCTGGCTCGAACCTGGTCGAAAGCGATCAGGTGATACAAATCGCCCCCGTCGACATTGAGAGAAACACCATTCCCCGAGGCCTGGATCGTCGCGTTCGCCTGGGCGGAAATGTCCAACAGCGCTTGCGAACCGGTCCCCCGGGCGGCCTGAACCGTCATCGAGGAAAATCCCGAAAGCGTCTGCTCGATCCCCCCGCCCGTCCAAAGGCAATGATCGTCGTAACCGACGAACATGTTGTCTCCGCTCAGCAAGGCCGTTGAAGTACCACGCCCCGCTTGCACGTCGATCCGTTGGAACCCGTTGAAGCGAAGCGTCTGTCCGCCGGCATAATTCATTGTCGAACCCATGTTCGTTCCCGTATAGAAATCGCCCCCCTTCGAGGAACCGACGATCTGGGCCGCGTTTCCGTTGCCGACCCCTTGGACGGTCATGTCCTGGAACGCTTTGGCCCGATTCCAGTAGTTCGCCCCGCTCAGGGTAACGCCGTTTTCGTCGGCGAACAACGTATCCGCCTGACTCGAACCGTAAAAAACGGCCGTATCGTTTCCGGAGGTCGAAATCGCGTTGACGCTGGAAAATCCGGACACTTCGTGCCAGAACCCATTTCCGCTCAACAAGACGCGGTTCGAATACATCGCCAAGTGGTCCTCTTCCTTGGAGTCGCGCATCACGGCGGCGTCGTTACCTCCGCCGGAAACGACCTTGACCAGCTCGAAATTGTTCGCAGTGTAGCGGAAAAGTGTGCCGCTGAGAATCATGGACCCGACGTCCAGATTCAAGATATCGTCCCCCTTGGACGTGGTCACCGTCAAGGTGTCTTCGCCGCCGGCTCCGTCGAGCAGGAGGTCGGTCACATCGTTCGCCTTGATCGCGAGGTTCGCGCTTTCGAAACGGAGGATGCGGCTTTCCGCGTCCAGAGTCGCGGTTTCGGCGGCCGCCGTTCCGGTGATCTTGACCGTGTTTTTCCCGCTCATCCCGTCGAAAATCAGGTAGGTGATCCCTTGGGGAAGATCGACGGTCTTACCGTTGAGCTTCACGACCCAGGAACCGGCCGTCGCACCGGGAATCACCTCGAAAACATCGTCTCCGGCGGTCCCACTCACGAGATAAGTGCTCGAAACGCCGCCCCCCGCGAAATCGAGGAAGCCGCCGCCCGAAGGCCGCATGTAATTGGCGCTGGAAAAGATCGACGCGGCCGTCGTCGTCGAGCCTTTCGAACTCGTACTCGCGAAGGACGAAGAGTTCGTCGTCGAACTTGTGAAATAGGACGAGTTCGTGTTACCCGCCGTAAAACCGTTCGGACGGTAGGAACGGACGTAAACTTGCGGCGTGGTGCTATCGGAGACGGGATAACCGACCCAGGCGATGGTGTAATCCCCGTTCAGGTCCATTCCGATGACCGGGGCGTTTTGATTGCCGGGGGTCACCTTGTTGACGACGAATTCGTTGATGACGTACGTGGTCGATTTTCCAAAGCCGGTCGTCCCCGTCCCTTCACGCGAGAAGTATCGTGTAATGACACCGTAATCCTGGGGATACGTCCCCGAATCCTCGTCGAAATTGTCCGGTTCCTGATTGTATGAAGTCCAGGTTACCGAAAGCCGTTTGCCGTCCTGGGAAATCGCGACATCGGGCGACATCTGCTCGTTCAAGGTAAACTGATTGATCAGGGCATCGGAGGTCGTGCCGAGGATCGGGACCGAAGCCCCGGTAAAGGTAAAGGCTCTTGCATAGACGCCGCCACGGCTCGAATCGGGCGCCTTTTCGTAGCGGCCTTCCCAGGCGACGACGAAATCCCCTTCGGAGGACATCGTAATCTTCGGATTGATCTGTTCTCCATTGACGATGGTGTTGACCTTGAAAGTATCCCTGGCGACCGTGTAATTTCCGTACATGTCGACGTGGAAGGTCTTGGCGAAGATATCGTGCGTCCGCGTCGCATCGTCATAGGCGTTCCAGGTGATGGCGTAATTCCCGTAACGGTCCGAAGCGATGTCGACGCCGAAGTCGTTCAGCTGGTTGGTCGTCGCCAGGACGATCTGCTTGCTGAGCGGTTTGCCGTCGAATCCGAACGCCCGCGAATAAATTGTCAGGGAATTTCCCTTACTGCTCGCACCGATCCAGGTGACGACGAAGGAGCCATCGGTATTGATCGCGACCTTCGGGCTCGCCTGGTAGAATCCGACGAGTTCGGGGACCTGGATATCGAGGGTCGTCGCCTTGCCGTAGGCGTCGAACACACGGGCATAGATGCCGCCGACGCTCATTTTTTCGCCGGGGCCGGCCCAAACGACGACGTAGTTGCCGTATTGGTCCATGGCGATGTCGGGATTCGTTTGGATATTGCTCGTATTCGTGTTCGAGGAGACGTAGCTTTCCGCCCCGAGCGGCGAACCGTCGGCGGCGAACCGTCGGGCGACGATACGGTTGTAATAGTAGCCTGTCGTTTCGACACCGACGAGCACGAAAGCGCCGTCGGCACGAACGGCGATGGCCGGAGTGTCGTGGTTGTTCGTCCCCAGGAAGCCGTACGGGTCCGTGTAGGTTCCATCGGTCGGCTGCGTGTCGGTCGGCATCGTGGGATCATCCCCGTCTTCGCCCTGCAGGGCTCCGGCAACCGTAAACTTGATATTGTAATCGCCGCCGGAACGTCCGCTGTAGATGCCGTCCAGACGGTTGCCGCTCAAATCGGTCACCGTTTGCCGCAACGTCAGCGTATAATCGCCCGGGGTCAACGCTTGATCGCCCGGCTCGTTCAACTGGGAATCGAACGTTACCACGACCTGGATTTTGCCGGACTTCCAGCTCGTGATCCATTCCGCCGGATGGTCTTCGTCCCAGCCGCCGTAGGCCGTGTCGCGACCGTTGTAAACGACGCTCTTGTTTTCCGGGGTGTAAAAATCGATCGCGACGATCGCCCCCAACTGCTGGGTGCCTCCCTTGGACAACGACCAGTTGGCCGGATTGAGAATGCTCCGGATGCTGATCGCGTTCTCGGCGAACACCTCCTCGCTCAAGGTGAGGATCATGTTGTTCGGCCCCTTCGCCAAAGTCATTCCGTCCAGCACCTGGGTCAGCTTGTAGTCGCCGGTTTCCTCGTCTTTGACGGCGGCGATCGCATCGGCAACGTAGGGAGCGGAAATGTCTTTGGTGACGACGATCCGGCGATAGTAAATTCCGGAATCATCGACGACTTCCTTGACGGGGTCCTCTTTCGTGATTCGGGTCTCGCCGTAGCCTTGCCAAACGACCACGATGTCGCCGGTGCTGCTCACGGCGACGCTCGGGGCCAATTGGTCGCCGACGATGGTTTTGTTGACGAAAAATTCGGAACCGAGGGCACCGCCGTTCGCCGGGTTGATATTGCCGTAACCGGGAATATCGTAGATGTCGTTGGCCAGATACGCGATCGCGTCCGTGGTGTTGATATACCGTTTCGCCAGAACATCGAACGTCACTTCGTAGCTGTCCGAATACATCGGGTTGCCATAGCCTTCCCAAACGATGACGAAATCCCCCTTCGGGGTCATGGAAATCTTGGAATGGGCCTGGTGGTAATCCTCCATGGTCGTCGCGGAAACGTTGCTGACGAGGAACTGGCCGGTGATCGCGGTCGCGACCGGATCGGACCGGAACCGGCGTGCGTAGATCGCGGCCGGCGGGATGAATTGCGAGGCGGTGGTGACCGGGTTGAAACTGGTCCAGGTGACGACGAAATTGCCCTGAGCGTCCATTGCGACGTCGGACCACATTTGATCGCCGTTGGGAACCAGCCGGGTCTCGCCCTCCGGTTTTTCCGGGTCGATCGGCACGTAAAGATCTTCGTTGACGCGGATTTCCCGCCCGCCGCCGGAGATCGCGGCCTCGATCCAATCGACGAAACTCGAAACGCGGACGTCCCAGGAAACCGTGCCGAAAACCGTATTCGGATCCGAACCGGCCGGAGGATAGGGGAAGGGAACCGACAGCCCGGGATATTCTCCGCCGCTGACGACCCCGGCGATTTTTCCGTCGATGAAGACCGGACCGCCGGAATCCCCGTGAGCCGAAGACGATTCCCTGGCCGAACCGAGTCCGGCATCCGTGATCCCGTACAAGGTTCCGAAGGCGTCGAAATAATAGGTTTCCCGGTATTCGTTTCCGGAGGAATCGGTCCAGGTATAAACGTAAGAGCCGTCGAAATCGTACATCAACAGGTCCGGCGAGAACATCGGACTGTACTGACTGCCGCTGATTTCATATTTGTTCCAGCCGATGCGTTTGACGCCTGCGGGTTCGATGTCGCCCGTCGTTCCGGTCCCGGTCGCCCCGTAGCCGACGAAGGTGATTTCCTTACCGAGTTCGTCCTGGTCCCGATACAAATCGTATCGGGTCACGCTATCGGGAGCGAATTCGACCAATTGGAGAACGGCGAGATCGACCGTCGCGGAAAACGAGGCGGTTCCCTGGTAGGATGGATGCACCAAAACTTCGGCGACCTGGTAATGCTTGATGCCCGAAGCGGTTTCAAACGTGACGATCAAATCAGTGGGATCAAGAGCCGTACCATCTGCATTGGTGACGACATGGGCGGCGGTCAGGATATGGAAACCGGAGACCAAAAGGCTTCCGGAACCCATCCAGGACTCTTCGGCACCATTCGCCGAAATCATCACGACGCCGTCGTAAATTCCGCCCGGGGGAACGACGTGATTGGCCGGATTGTCGGTGGTCACGACATTCGGCGAAGGAGACGTGCCGCCCGGATTGGTCGGGACATCGGTGTAGTACGCGTATTCCGGATTGTTTTGAACCTGGGAGGTCCGGATCGTGTGGTTCGAGACGAAATTCCTCGCGTAAATGTCGGCCGAAAGAGCATAGCTGGAGGCCGTGGCGCGGGACCAACCGGTCCAGGTCACGACGAAAGCCCCGTCCATCTTCATGGCGATGGAAGGGTAACGCTGATCGTTCTCGGTCGTGGTGTTGACCTGGAACTCGCCCGAGGTTCCGTTGGTGGAAATCGCGGTTCGAACCGTCTGCCCCGATTTGGGGTTGACCAAATGAACGTCGACGACGCCGAGCTGGGCGACGGTCTGGAGGCCGTAGGAACCGACGAATTCGACCTGGAGCCGCCCGATTTCGGCGGCTTTGACGACGACTTCGAGGCCTTGATCGTCGAAGGCCTTTTGGACGGCGGCGACCATCTCGAACGTATTCTGCAGGATCGTGATCGGCCCGATCGTTCTCGTTTTATCGGCAATGACCTTGCCGTTCAGGTCGTATTCCCTGTACAACAGAGAGAAGGTTCCGCCGGTGGAAGGGCTCCCGGAGAGAATCACGTCTTGGACGGTATTTTTTCCGCCGACGCGGGAACCGTCCGGAGCGAAGCGTTGCCCGTAAATCCCCCAGCCGTCGCCGTCTTGTTCTTCACTTTCCCAGACGATGACGAAATCCCCCTCGACGTCGATCGCGACGGCGGGGTTCTGCTGGGTGTAGCGGGTTTCCGTGTTGACCCGGACGGGCGAACCGGTGTAACGGGCTTCGATCGTTTCGTTCTTTTCCCGGAAGTAATTGTAATAGACATCACGATTGCCGGAAGAATCCTCTTCGGACCAGGTGACGACGAAATCGCCGTCGGCGTCCATCGCAACGGCCGCCTGGGATGCGGTCGGATTGGCCGAGATCCGAAAGATCGCAATCGTGTCCTCGACGTAGGTTTCTCCCGACTGGCCGGTCGGCCCGGTCGTCGTGTAGGTCGTGTAAGCCCGATATTTTCGCCCGAAAATTCCAGGATTCGTCGGATCGTCGCTACACCAGACGACGACGAAATTCCCTTCGGCGTCGGAGGCGACCGATTTCGGCCCGGAATCCATGTTTTTCGTGATGGGATAATCCTTCGGATCGTCGTTCCGGAAATACTGGTTGCCTTCCGAATACTCATCCCCTTCGTTGACATGGTGCTCGGTCGAGGCGATGTTGCTGTCGTCGACCGGATCGGGATTGAATCCGAGATAGCCGTCCATCACGGAGATGTTGAAAACGATCGCGACGTCCTGTCCTTCGGGATAATAATAATCGGCGAGGCCGTTTTTCCCGAGGTGGTTCCCGGCGATATCCCAAATCGTATTTTTCGCGACCAGGGTGTATTGGCCGTCCGAGAGGGCGCCGTCGACGCTGTCGCCGTTGAATGTAATGACGGCTTCCCATTTGTTGGTTCCCATCGTCAGAGAACCGGTGTTGACGACGTCCAAGGCGGCGTTTTGCGCCAGTTCCAAGGAAGCGCTCATGCGGAATTCGATGCTCTCGATCCCGTTTTTCACCTCGATGCCGTCCTTGAGCAGGATCCAGTTGTTGAGATTATCGACGTTGTGGGCCTGGTCCCGGGCATTGGGATAGATGTACTTGTCGCGCAGGGCTTCATCGAACGTGACGACCAGATCCTTCAGGGCGTAAGAGACCTGATCATAATTTTCCAGCGATTTTCCGTCCGGGAGGATATAATCGGTGATCGACGGCCCGGCGGTGTCGGTCGATTCGACGAAATTCCGGTAGAAGTAGTTGACCTGGGCCGCGCCGTAGTAGCCTGAGACCAACGGTCCGGTCGTGAACTTGGAGAACCACAAAGAACGATTATCGAACTGGTCTTTGGTGTAGATCGATTCGGTCGATTGAGCGTAGGTGATCGTGTAACTGCCGGCCTTGCTCATGACGGCATGAGAGTTCAGTCGCTGGGTGCCGCTATAGCCGTGCAGTTCGCCGAAGAATCGGATGACCCCGCGGGAATTGACGGCCTCTTGATCCAAGAAGGTGATCTGACCGGCCTCCTTGGGATCGGATCCGTAATAGCCGAAGGTGATCGCGGCGTCGTGCGCTCCGTCGATGAAGGTGATCTCGAAGACGACGTACTCGTCCGAACCGAAGGGGAGTTCGTAGCCGGTTCCGGACCGATCGGCGATTTCCGAGGCCGGAACATTCCGGACTCTGACGGCGTCAAGCGGTTTGTCCGGGTGCGCCTGGTAAAAGTGCTGAGTGACGATCCAGGTCGAATTGAGAGTATCCGTCAGGGACTTGATGGTCGCGGCGATGTCGATCTGGTTGGTGTCGCCGTCAACGGTGAGGGAGAGAGCGACGTTTTCCTGACGGCTGGAGTAGGCGTCTTCGCGGTAAATATTGACATTGACGGCCCCGCTTGAAATCGCCTTGTTGGGAATGCACATCAGGAGCCGCGTGTTGTTCCCGTCGCGTTGGGCGTTGGCGACCGAATCAGACACCAAATAATCCTGGCTAAGGATCGGATCGGCATCGAGCCGTGTGTACATAATGTCGGCGGCTCCTCCCCGCATGAGGCCGAAATACGATTCCAGGATCGCGTGCATCCGACCGATCTGCTCCTGCGTCGCGGCCTTGAAATACTCGACATATTCGTCCTCTTGGGTCAACGGATTTTTTTCGTAGCCGCCGCGGTCCTTGGAGACGTAGACGATGAAATCGCGGATGAGCGCATCGACGTCGATACCGCTCGGATTCTGGAGGGCGTAATAGGTATATTCGAAATAGGGCAAGAGATCGGCGTTTTTCGTGCTGTTGACGAATTGCGGGAGGTAAGCGTACATAAACTGCCCGCCGTCATAGATCTGGCTGCCGGTATCGGGGCCGTACCCTTGGTAGGCAATGATCATATCGCCGTCGGCGTCGATCGCGACCGTGGGGGAAACCTGGGAGGAAAACCAGGTCTCGCTCGCGAGCGGGTTGATATAGCTGTTGACGCGATACAATTCCCGGATCACGGTTTCGCCGGTGACATTGCCGTCCGAATCGATCGTGGGGGCGAACATCGTGGCGTAAACATCTCGGCCGGGGTTCACCAGCTCGGGCGAGGTGTATTCGATATCGGGCGGGTAGGCGAACGGCGTCGTATAGGTGAGAACATAGCGGTTATTCGAATCGAAGGCGATGTGCGGTTCATAGGCGTTCGTGGAAATGACGGCATTGTTGATCATCGGCGTGGTGCTGCCGGGAAGATAAACGCTTTTGAAGAGAGTGAACTGGGTATCGGAGCGGTTCCAGGTGATGATCGTCGCTCCGTCTTCGCTCATGAAGACCCGGGAGTCGAAGGTGTGGAGCGTTTGTTCGGGAGAAACGTCGATGTCCAGCGTCGTCGGGTTCCCGTCGCGGTCGAACCAACGTGCTTTGGTCCCGATATAGTAGCTGAAATCCTGGGCCAGGTTGGTCCAGGAGACGCAGAAATTGCCGTAGCGATCGCAGGAGATGCTCGGGTCGATCTGCTGACCGTTTTCGTATTTGTTGACTTGGATCGTATTCCCGACGGGACGGACCGATTGAACGATTTTCCCGTCCGGCCGGAAGGTGATCTGATCTTCCGGCAGTACCGCCTGGACGGTGAAACGCTGGACGAAAATGTCGGTTTTGTCGAAAGGATTCGCCCATTTATTGATATCGGATTCCCAGGCGATGATGAAATCGCCGTCGGCGTCCATCGCCACGACCGGAGCACGTTGGTTCGTGGCGTCCGAGTAAGGCGTGATGGGATCTTCCGGTTCCGGGGGATTGACCCGGAAGGCCGGGGACGGTTCCTTGATCGTCGTCGTCGGATGAAGCGAAGCGTATTTTTCGCCGGTGTACTTGTAGTAGCCGTAGGTGAAAATCGAATCGTGATCGACGTATTCGCGGCCGTAGACATCCTTCGCACTGGAGACGAGTACCTCCGGCTGGTCCATTTTGCCCGATTCGTCGATAAACCGAATCTCGAAATTCAGGTTATCGATGCAGGTGACCCGCACTTTCGGTATCTGAAACGTCCCCAGCGTCGGGGTGCTGGTCGATTGTTCATTTTCATCGCCAAGGAAAACGTTCGTATTGACCGGGGCATAAAACGACTCTTGCGAATATTGCGAGAATGCGTATTCGATCGCCTCGGCCGTTTTCTGCGGATTGTTCGGATAGAGCGGGATCCCGACCGAAGTGGAATCGCTGCCGAAATAGGAGATTTCGATCGGCTGGTTGACCGTCGTGATCAGCGCCCCGGCCATGAACCCGTCCAAGGCCGCGTCGCGGATTTCAAGCTCCGGAACATCCTTGTCCTTCCAATAATTGTCGGTGAACTCGATGTTGAACTCGCGTGAAGAGACCGCGGTTACCTTGACGCCTTGCATGTAGGGGCCGAGACCGGCCAGTTCCTTTTGCAGCAACTTGGCGGACATCGCGGCGCCGTTGGTCTCGTCGAAATGAATGAGGACGTCCGGGTAATCCTCACCTTCCGGATAGATTCCTCCGATCCAGAACGAACCGTAAATCGGATCGGAATCCGAATAGAAGGACCCGTTGTCGGCGCTTGTGTAATGTGTTTCCGTCGCGGAGTAAAAGGTCAGTTTCTGGATTTCGTTGCCGCCGTATTGCAGTTTGAAACGGCTCATGTTCCCGCCCGAAGTGGTCAACAGTTCGTCGGGCAAGGTGATCCGCTGAATCTCATCGGTGAAATAACGGGCGTAGATGTTGCTTTCCATCGCCACTTCCTGCCGCTTGGTCGAGGCATTGTAGACCAGATACGGACGGTAATCGCCGTTATCATCGAGAAGCGGAACGCCGTTTTCGTCGCGGAGCCAAACCGGTTCTTCCTGCGTCCAGGTTGCAACGAAGTCGCCGGCATCGTTGCTGGCCGTCGATTGGTTCGTCCCGGAAATGACCGTCGTCGTCGCATAGCGCCAATTCGGCAGGACCGTCGACGGATTCGGCTGATTGACCATCAGGTCGTAAGCCGATCCCACCGAGACGGAAAGAAGCGCCCTTTCTTCCAAAACGTCGATATGCAGACTCCTCGATTTTCGCGCCTGATTTTTGTTTTTCCCCGGCTTCGAGGAAAAGGCTCGCTGCAAAATGTCTGTCAACTTTACCAATTTGCTGCTCAATTGATTAAATGCCATTTTAATACTGTCTTGGTAACTAATGATTTAGCCGGGCTGAAAAAACGAGTCGATAGCTCAAAGGTTGCGAATTGACGACGAATGGGTACAGTTCGGCCTTATTTTGTCTTATTTCAAGGAAAACCGTGGGTCAATTTGGTTTCTGATATGGTTTTCCGCTGCAAAACAGCGAGTCACGCAAAATAGGAAGTATGCCGAACATGAGGATCGTACCATTTTTCAGGAAATTTTGGAATACAGAAAAAAACTCTCTTTTCTGCTTGGATGCGATCCATTTCTGTTCGGTTCCCGAAAAACAACCGTCGGACTGCACTTCGGTTGGGCGTCTCTTTCAAGTCCCCTTTCCCCTGACACTCCGTCTTGGTATGATCGGGTAGTTTTCCAGAGAAACAAAACGGTTTTTTTTCACTTGCCGCCAGATATTGGAAACTTCAATGAGGAACGACCGGATTTCAAGACTTGCGAGATTCAACGGGGAAAAAAGGATGAATCGTTTTTTACTTCTTGTAGCCTTTGTGCTGGTTATAGCACCCTTAGGCGTTCCCGCCGCCGAGCCGGTCGGTTCGCAACCGGAAGAGGGAGAGTATTTTCGCCTCGCCAAGAAGCAAGGCAAGCGAGCCGATATTCCGGTTGCCTTGGACACGGCGATCGTACGGTTTGAAGGGGAACCGGCGGACGACGGGAAGCCGCCGCTTCGTGTCGATCTGGTTGCCGCGATACATGTCGGCGACAAAGAGTATTACGAAGAACTGAATGAGCGGTTCAAGCAGTACGAGACCGTCCTTTACGAAATGGTGATGCCGGAAGGGACGACGGTCGATGCGAAAACGTTTTCGCGGGATAAGCGAGAGGAGCGGGGAAATGTTCTTTCCGCCTTTCAAGACGGCATGTCGAAGATGCTTCAATTGGAGCACCAGTTGGACCATATCGATTACACGGCCTCTAATTTCGTGCACGCCGATCTTTCGGCCGAGGAATTTTTAGGGCGTATCTCGGACCGAGGCGATCTTTTCGCGACGGTTTTCCGGACGTTTTTGCTTGGTTTGTCGAACCAAAACGAAAAAGACTCGGCCAAATTCGAAGGTCGGATGCTTGCGACGATTTTCGTGAAGAACAAAGCTCTTGCACTCAAGCGGGCATTTTCGGAGGAAATGGTCGGCCGGTTGAAGGATTCCGTTTGGGTCTTTTCCGGCGATGAGGGCTCGGCTCTGATTACGGACCGAAACGCGATCGCCCTTGAGCGGCTCCGGGAACAGATTCGGGCCGGCAAAAGAAACATCGCGATTTTTTATGGCGGAGCCCATTTGCCCGAATTCGCCGAATCGTTGCAAAACGAGTTTCATCTCCAGCCGACGGAGACGACCTGGGTGCTGGCCTGGGACATGACGGCGGACCGTTCGGGCCGCCCAAAGTGTGAAAGATAACAACACAAGAGACAACACGAGCCGGGACCTGCGGTCCCGGTTTCGCTCACGGCGAGAAAAGACAACAACACAAAAGGGAGACAGTCGGGGGCACAGCCCCCGGCTCGTCGGAGGGGGAAATCCGCGAAATGAGCTTTTTGATCGAAATCGTCGTTTTCCTTTTCCTGCTTTTGCCGGGGATTCTCGCGGTTTTGTATCACCTCATCTTGGGTGTGATCGGGCTTTGTCTCGAAAACAGGCCGAAAAAGGCCGCGAAAAGGAAAACGCGGATCGCGATTCTCGTTCCCGCCCACGACGAGGAATTGATGATCGCGGCAACCTTGCGGCGGTTGCTCGAACTCGATTATTCGAAAGAGCTGTATACGGTTTTCGTGATCGCCGACAACTGCTCCGACCGGACGGCGGCGATCGCGAAAGAGGCGGGAGCGGGCGTCCAGGTTTTGGAACGATTCAACACGGAAAAGCGGGGTAAAGGCTTCGCTTTGGCCTGGGCGATTCCGAAGATTCTCGGTTCCGGCGCGTGGGACGGCATCCTGATCGTCGATGCGGACTGTCTTTTGGATTCGCACGCCCTCGATTCGCTCGATTTTTACGCCCAGGAAACGCCGGATACTCCCTTGCAGCTGAATTACGTCGTCGGCAACGGCGATGCCTCGCCGCAAAGCTTTCTTTTGGCCGTCGCCAACCGTGCGGAAAACGACCTGTTTTACGCTCCCAAGGAAGCCCTCGGGCTGTTCGTCATCCTCCGGGGCACCGGCATGTTTCTCCCGCGCGCGGTTCTCGAAGAACACCCTTGGAACGCCTACTCCGTGACCGAAGACACCGAATATGCGTTGACGCTTTTGCAGGACGGCATCCCAACCCGGTTCGTCGCGGAAGCCCGGGTCGTCTCCGATTTTCCCGAAGATCGCAAAACTCTTTCGGTGCAACGCAAACGTTGGGCCGGCGGGATGCTGGAGCGGATCACGCATCACGCTTTTCCCCTGATGTCGGCCGGTTTGAGCCAAAAAAGTCTCCGCCTGTTCGATGCCGGTTGGACCTTTTTGGTTCTGAGCAAGCCGGTCCTCTTCCTGCAATGGGCGCTGACGGTCGGCTGTTGCGGATTCTTGTTTTGGCCTTTGCGGACGTATCGCGGTTCTTCCTTTTTGATTTTGTCGCTGCTGCTCGGCGGAGGATATCTGCTTTATTTTCTGATGAGCATGTACCGCTTCGGCATGACCCGGGAACGCTGGGGACTAGCTCTGCGATTGCCGATCGAGGCGGGGCATTACCTCGGGTTGACCGTTCGCTCCCTGATCGCCCCTTCGCCGCAAACATGGGATCGTTCCCCGCGCACGACCCAGGCGGCCCGGGCCTCGGAAAGCGTCCCGCCCAAAAAATCCGGCTCGCTCCGAATCGCCCACTTGACGGCGTCGCCGTTTTTCGGCGGGCCGGAACGACAGATGCTCGAATTGGCCCGGGCGTTTCGGGAGAAAACGCCGGACGTCGAATTCCTATTCCTGTCTTTTGCCGAGAACGGCAATGCCCGTCCTTTTCTCGAAGAGGCGGAGAAAGCCGGGTTTCGAACGACAATGCTGCAAAACGACATGCCGCACCTCTTGGCGGCGGCAAAAGAATTGACCCGAATCCTCCAGGAGAACGACGTCGATCTCGTTCTCTTGCACGGACACAAGGCCCGGATGGTCTGTTGGCTTTCGCGGGGCAAAAACCGTATCCCGGTGATCGGCGTTTCTCGCGGTTGGACCTCGGAGAATTGGAAGATCGCCCTTTATAACCGGCTCGATCAATGGTTGCTTCGCCGAATGAACCATGTCGTTTGCGTTTCCCAAGGGCAGGCGAATAAAGTGCTCGAAAGCGGCGTGCCGAAAGAGCGGGTTTCCGTGATTCGCAACGCGATTCGAACCGAACGCTTCGATCGGACGCCCGATCCGGACGACCATGGGAAATTGGAGGCGATGTTTCCCAAGCCGCCGCAATACTTGATCGCGGACGCCGGCCGATTCTCTCCGGAGAAAGGATTTGACATTTTGCTTTCCGCTCTCGCCCGGCTGCGTCGGGAAAACCTTTCCGTCGGGCTCGTTCTTTTCGGGGACGGTTTTTTGCGGGAATCGCTTGAGAGGCAAGCCGAAGCGCTCGGCATTTCCGATTCGGTGGTCTTTCCCGGTTTTACGAAAGAGCTCGACCGTTGGATGCCGCATTTCGACCTGTTTGTCCAATCTTCGCTCAGCGAAGGGTTGCCGAACGTCCTGCTCGAAGCGATGGGCGCCCGAACCGCCGTTGTCGCGACGACGGTCGGAGGAACGGCCGAGGTCGTCCAGCACGGGGTTACCGGTCTCCTGGTTCCGTCGAACCGGCCGAAACGGCTGGCGGCGGCGGTTCGCGAATTGCTGGAAGATGAGCCGCGCCGACACAAGATGGGCGAGGCCGGCCGACGGCGGGTCGAGGAGCATTTTACCTTCGAAGCTCAGGTCAAAGACTACCGGGAATTGTTTTCCCGTTTCATATCAAAAACGAAAGAGCGTTAATGCAGCGGAATTCCAGATAAAAAATGACTCAGAGCCGCGCCCGTAAGAAAGCGAAGTCCCTGCGAAACCGCTTCCTTACGGGCGCAGCTCCGAACGAAATCGTTCAAGTTTTTCTGGAACCCGGTACAGCCCGATCCCAATAAACGCCAACAAACCGTCAATTCGCCGAATGCCGCTTCTTTCCGACTCTTATTTTCCTTGCAACGCTTCCAAAACGCGGTCGGTAATCGCCTGGACCAGCGATTCTTGTGTCGGGTTGCATTCGCAAGCCGAGCCGGACGCCGAACAGCCGCAGCCCGATTTTTCCGTTTCCCCGCGCTTGAAATGCGGTGGTTGGAACGCCCGATGCCCGACCCCCGTTTCTTTCCAGGAATCGCGGAACACGTCGTTCGCGCACAGCTCGCAGTTCGTCAATTCCGCGCGGTTGTCCTTGAAGCCCCATTTCGTTTTCAACGCGATCAGGTCTTCGGCTTCCGACTGGTTGAAATACTCGACCTTGCCCATGCTCCGCGCGATCAGCAGGATCCGGCAATAGGCGTCGAGCATTTCCGTCAGGAAATACGCTTTTTCAACGGTCGGCCCTACGCTGACGGTTCCGTGGTTCGCCTGCACGACGATGTCGCTTTTGTCGATGAACGGGATGATCACATCGGCGAATTCCTGCCCGCCGGGGATCGTGTACTTCGCGATCGGGACATCGCCCATATTGATGTCGATTTCCGGCAGGACGCACTGCGGAATCGCTTCCCGGGCGATGCCGAAGGCCGTCGCGTGCGGCGGATGACAATGTACGACCGACTTGACGTCTTCGCGGTGCTTCATGATCGTGATGTGCTGCCGGATTTCGCTGGTCATTTTCCGATGCCCGGAGATTTGATTGGCGTTCATATCGACGATGCAGAGATCGTCCGGCTTCATAAACCCCTTGCTGATCCCCGTCGGTGTACAGACGACCCGGTTCTCGTCGAATCGGAAAGAGATGTTGCCGTCGTTCGCCGAGGCAAAACCGCGGTTGTAAATCCGGCGGCCAATGTCGCAAATTTCCTCTTTAATCTGATGCAAGTTTATCATATTGATGCTGATTTGTGAAAAGTTGACGGAGAACCCTACCTTTCTTGGATTATCGTCGCTTGCCGCCAACCAACCCAACATTTTCAAGATATTCCGTATTTTTCGGAATCGGGAAACTTTAACGGAGGCGGAGAGAGCCGCCTAAAAAGAGCCGCAATTGCAACAAATTGCAACTTGCGGACCAGTTCATTTTTTCGCGAAAAAGGGGGGGCTTCATCCCTTTTTTCAATAGACTCAAGTCGGTTTAAAATTCCCGTCTTCAGTACGATAGCGGCCCAGCGAGGCCGCGGTTTGACAGAGGGCGAAGCCTACCGCCCATACCGGCTACGGTATGCCGGATCACTTGGGAGCCTTCGGCTTGGCAACATTTTTGGGACGGCTCATCTCCTTGGCGATTTCCATAACGTAACGGTCATGGGCTGCAATTTCCTGGGCACACACTTCGTCGAAGGTGTTGCCCACGGTGCAGCGATCAATTTGCTTCGTCGGTTTCCGTTTGGCGGAAGTGATACTCATACTCGTCTCCTTATCCTTAAACGTCCTTTGGGTGGGAGATTTCGGTTACGGTCGTCAAAGTCGCTCTTGTCGGTCCCGTCTGGTACGTAACCCGGACCACCTTGGCAACATTAGCACCTTGCTTGAGTTCCCGCCTGACCTCGGCCTTATCTTCGCTGACTCTTTCTCCAAAGATCACATAATAGACTTGTTGCATAACCTGAAAATTGCTATCCTTATCGCGTTGTGGGGGGGATCATAGCGTTTTTCTCCACCCCAGTCAA
>JAVBSX010000204.1:0-6762 GCA_031556455.1 Thermoguttaceae bacterium | reverse complement strand
GCGCTTACGCTTGGGGCTAGTAATAGTGCTGCTCTCCTTAACCTCATAAAACCGTGTCGGAAATCACGCCGCAAAATTCGGATTTGATCGGAATCGTTTTCGCCCTCAGGATCGAGGCGGGATCGCTCGTCTACCGTCTTTCGCAGCTTCGGACCACGAAAGGGACCGGGCTGGTCTATCATTACGGATTTCTCGGCCAACAGCCGCTGATTTTGGTCGAGGCGGGAATCGGCATGTCCAATTCCCGCCGGGCGACGGAATCGCTCGCCGAAATCTTCAAGCCGAAGCGGATCATTTCGGCCGGGTTTGCCGGGGCGTTGGACCCGGCGTTGACCCGGCACACGATCATCAAGGCCTCGAAAATCATTTCCGGACATCCCCAAGACGGATTGGGGCGGGAAATTTCGTCTTTGACGCTCTTGCCGAGCGAGTCTTCGCTGCTGACGGTCGATCATCTCGTCGACACGATCGCGGAAAAACGCGAACTTTGGGAAACGACGGGGGCGAATCTCGTCGATATGGAATCGTACTGCGTCGCCGATGTCTGCCAACAACTCGGTATCCCGTTTTCGTCCGTCCGGATCGTCTTCGATACGGCGGAAGAGGAATTGCCGCCCGAAATCCGGCGTGTGACCTCGGGGAAAAAGAACAACGCGAAATTGCTCGGCTCGCTCGTCGGAACCTTCCTGCGACGGCCTTCGAGCTTGATCGATCTGTACAAGTACAAGGAGCGGGCCCTGATTGCCGCCGATTTGTTGGCCCAGTTCCTTCGTTTGGATATCGCCAACAATCATCACTCGAAGTAGACGACGGCTTATCTTCCCGAGACCGTTTCGTACGCTCTTGCCCGCCAATTTTCGGTGTGCTAAAATTGTGGCTGGTCTTTTCAATCCTTCATTTCGTTTTTCTTTTTCGAAAGGGGTGTTTTTCATGCGATTGGTCACACGTTCGGACTTCGACGGTTTGGTTTGCGGGATGCTTCTCAAAGAGGAAGGGCTGATCGACGATGTGCATTTCGTGCACCCGAAAGACCTGCAAGACGGCTCGTTCAAGGCGGAAGCCAACGACGTCCTCTGCAACGTTCCGTTCGTCCCCGGCTGCGGGATGTGGTTCGACCATCATTCGAGCGAAGCCGAACGGGTCGGCTGGGATCAAAGCGTCAAGGGCGTGAGCAAAAAAGCCCCGTCGTGTGCCGGGATCATTTACGAATTTTTCGGCGGAGCGGCCAAGTTCCCCAAATTCAAAGACCTGATCGAAGCGGTCGACAAGGTCGATTCCGGACAGCTGTCCCAGGACGACATTCGCAACCCGCAAGGTTGGGTGTTGATCGGCTTTATCGCCGACCCGCGAACCGGATTGGGCCGGTTTCACGATTTCCGGATTTCCAACTACAACCTGATGTTGGAGTTTATCAACCATTTGCGGACCCTTTCGCTTGAGGAAATTCTCGCCCATCCCGATGTCAAGGAACGGATCGACCTGTACCACCAACAAACCGAACTGTTCGTCGAGATGGTCAAAAAATATTCGAAAATCGACGGCAACGTGATCATCACCGACCTTCGCGGGGTCGAAACGATTTATACGAGCAACCGCTTTACGGTTTACGGCATTTTCCCGGAGCAGAACGTCTCGCTTTGGATCACCGAGGGGAAGGCGAAGCAGAACGTCGTGATCGCCTGCGGCTACAGCATTTTGAATCGTTCGTGCACGGCCGATGTCGGCGGGCTGATGCTCAAGTACGGCGGCGGTGGGCACAAGCAGGTCGGCACCTGCCAGATTCCGTTCGACGATGCCGACAAAGTGATCGCCGAAATCGTCCGCGGTTTGAAAGGGTAAGATAGGCTATAGACTATAGGCTGTAGGTTTTGACGCAAAGGTACCAGAGCCGTCATTTCGAGCAGAGCGAGAAATCTCACCCTCGCCCGAAGGCTCGGATTCTCACCCCTTTCGCGAGGGTGAGATTTCTCCCTGCGCGTTGCTCCGGTCGAAATGACGAAAAACACGAACCGGCAGAACTCCTGTCAAATTTTATGTAATATCCGTAATCTCATGCGAAAAAAACACTTTTTCCTTTTTTGTTCCGTTCTTTTCTTTTGCTTCAGCAATCTCGTTTTTTCGCAGACAGACGGAGCGGTCCCGCCGGTTCGGGTTTATCCTCATTTGATGAACCCGCGAAAACATCCGGACGACGATCGCAAGGCGGTCCGGCCGCCGGATGCCGCAACGTTCAAAAATCGCGTCCAGTTTACGGCCCTGCGGTCGCTCGGGCCGAATTATCGCGAAGAGATCGAAAAATACACCAAAACGCTGGAGCTGGGGAACGTTCTTTGGCCGACCTATGATCTGCTGCATCACCCGGAACTGGAAGAGGTCGTCCGTTACATCAAGGAAAAAGAGCTTTACCTTTTCGACATTTGGGGTTTCGTTCCCGGCTCCGGGCCCGGGGGGTATTGGCAGCAATTCGAGGTCGATCCGAAAACGACCTCGCTGTTCGAACGCGAACTGGCCGATCGCTGGCTGGGAATGGACAACGGCGAACAGGACGGCCGTTATGTCGGCGGGTACGCAGGCCAAATGAGCCCGGTCGGGGCTTCGCGGGAAGAACAGTATCTCAATTTTCAACACCATTTCGAGCGGCTGGGTGATCTGCTCGGCAACAAGCTCTCGACGCTGGTTTCGCTCAATTTCGGGCATTATTTTCTCAAGGAAGGGACCTATTCGCTGATCGGTGCGGAGACGGCCCAGGGGCTGCCGAACACGCAGGTCTATTACTCCTTTATTCGCGGGGCGGGGAAGCAATACGGCGTCCCGTGGTTCGGCAACGCTTCGGTTTGGAATCGCTGGGGTTGGAAAGATTATTCGGGGGCGAAAAACGACAATGCCGGGGAAACCAACGGAACCAGTTTGAGCCTGTTGAAGCGGCTGATGTATTCCCACCTCATGTACAATTCGGTCGCCGTCGGCTTCGAGTCGAGCTTTTTTCGCGGCGACGGCTCGCTGAGCCCGATCGGCGAAATCCAACGCTCGGCCAATCGTTGGGTCGGCGAGCACGGCGATTGCGGCGTGATGCACACCCCCGTCGCGGTAATGGTCGATTTCTTTTCCGGCTGGTCGTATCCCCGGCATCTTTATACCGGCAACGTTTTTTGCGTTTGGGGGAATTTGCCTTACGAAGAAGGGGATTATCTGACCGACGGGCTGCTTAACCTGTTTTATCCCGGATACCGCGACGCGTCCTACTATCACGACGAGAGCGGTTTTATTACGCCGACGCCGTTCGGCGATCAGTTCGACTGTCTGATGAGCGACGCCCCGGGCTGGTTGTTGCGGCAGTATCCGGTTCTCATCATCGGCGGAACGTTGAAAGGGACGACGGAAAATCGCGACAAGCTCGAAGAGTACGTTCGGCAAGGGGGGCATCTGGTGCTGAGTGCCGGATCGCTCCGGCAGTTTGAAAACGGAATCGGCGGGCTTCGGGCGGGCGGGGAGCGGCGTTCGATTTCCGGCGGGCCGGTCGTTTTGAAATCGCGCGAGGGGACGACGACACTTGAGGAGAAGCATCCCTGGTCGGTGCTCCGGCTCGAATTGCCCGAAAACGTTGAAACGCTCGCAAGTTGCGGCGACGAACCGGTTGTCGTCCGTCGCGAACTCGGCCGAGGGCGGTTGACCGTGTTCGCCTCGCCCTACGGTCTCGCGGAAGAACCGGCCGTTCCGCTTCCGATCCGCAACAAAGAAGATCAGCCGCTGGTTTCGCCGTTCCCGCTTTTGGAGCATGTTCGTGAGCTGCTCGACGAGATCGTTCGGCCGACGACGATTTTCGAACTCGATCCCAAACATTCCGGTTCGGGGCTGAGCTTTATTACCTCGCGGCAAGGGCCCGGTCGGTACAGGCTCGCCCTTTGCAACAACAGTTGGACCGAACAGCCGTTTCGGATCGCGAGCCGCGTCGGTCCGATTCGCGAAATCAGGGAACTGACCCTCGATTGCTCCGAACGCAAGGCCAACGGCTTCGTCCCGAACGTCGTCAAAGACCCGATCGGCGAAAACGGTCCGAACGTGATCGGCGGCGGCGATGTCCGGCTGTTTGACATTTCGCTCAGCGAACAAGGGGTCGAGGAAATTCCGGAAACGATCCCGACGAAAAATCCGACCGACTGCGGGCTGGTATTGCGGAACCCATTTTCGCTGCAACGGGAAATTTTGCTCCGGCCGACGTTTTTCCAACATTTCGACACGGTGATGATCGATTGGAAATACCTGAACGACAAGGACGAATCGGCTTTGCATAAGGAAGCCGGTTGGCTGGGGCGACAAAAATTGAACATCGTCGTCGATCTTTCCTCCGGCATCAACCTGTTCCCCGATTTGCGGTTGATCGACAACGATCCGGCGGAATATGCGAAGAGTCGGGCGATCATCTCCGGCCTGTTGAAAAAAATGGAGATTTTCGGGGCGAAAAATTTGGTACTGACGACACACCGCGTTCCCGAGAACAATTTTACGCCCGAGCAACATCGGGCTTCGCTCCAGAAAACGCTCAAGGCGATTTGCGCCGAAGCGGCGGCGAAAAAGATCGACGTGCATTTGCGGCTGACGACCGACAAATCCCCTTCCGATCTCGCCGGGGCGAAAAAGCTGGCGGAAGAAATCGACGAGCCGAATTTTTGGATCGCCCCCTCACTCGGGCTTTTGCTCGCACGAGACAAGGAGGGGACGTTCGAAGGGCTCAAGCACCGGATCGTGTTGGTGAGCGGGTATGAGCGGGACAAACAGGGTCGGCTTTGGAACCTGCACCAGCCGCTCGCCCGTTTCGCGGAGCTCGACGCCGCCCGAAAAATCGTGCAAGCCGAACGCGGGTCGCTGCTGATTCTCGACGCCTGCTATTCCGATCAGGACGAAGAATACGCCGACGGACGAATCATCGCGGAGTAGGCGCAGAAGAAGAAAATGTGTTCATCATTTTGTAACAACTGTCAATCACAATAACATTTTACCAATAGGAGAAAAAACCATGTCAGTTTCAAGACGTTCTTTTTTGGTGGGTTCGGCGGCCGGAGCCGGGCTTTGGGCGACATTTTCGCAAGCGGCCTTCGCCCAACAGGAGATCGCCGGATTCGAGAAAACCGAGACCGAGGTCGATCCCGATTCCGTTTGGAAACCGGTCAGCGACCGCAAAATCAAAATGGGGCTCGTCGGGTACGGCGTCTGCAAATTCTCGGCCCAGTTCGGATTACAGAATCACCCGAACGTCGAGGTCGTCGCCGTCAGCGATCTGATCCCGGAACGCTGCGCCGAACTCGCGAAGGTCGTCAAGTGCTCGAAAACCTATCCCTCGCTCGAAGAGATGATCAAAGACGATTCGATCGAAGCGATTTTCGTCGCGACCGATGCGCCCCGGCACGCTCGACAATGTATCGAAGCGATGAAGCGGGGCAAGCATGTCGCCTCGGCCGTGCCCGCCGTGTTCGGGAACCTGGAGGAAGCGGACGAACTGTTCGAAACCGTCAAGAAAACCGGCCGGATTTACATGATGTTTGAAACCTCCGCGTTTCACGATCTGGTGTTCGCCTCCCGCGAAATTTACAAGGCTGGCGGATTTGGAAAAATGATTTACACCGAAGGGGAATACTATCATTACTTCGACACGCCGCTTGATTCCTACGAAGGCTGGCGGACCGGACTTCCGCCGCAGTATTATCCGACGCATTCGAACGCCTATTACATGTGCGTGACCGGTGGGAGCTTTACGGAAGTTTCGTGCATGGGCAACCGGGGGGTGATCGAGAGTTTTCAACCCGAAAACAACCGATACAAAAACCCGTTCGGTTCGGAGGTCGCGTTATTCCGGACGAGCGAAGGGGGAATGGCCCGGATGATCGTTTCGTGGGACACGCCCGGAGTCGGCGGGGAAACCGGCCGGGTTTGTGGCCAAAAGGGGGCGAATTGGGGCCAGTTTCAGGGAACGGAAGAGGCGATGAAGCTGGTGCAAAATCTGAAACTGAAGAAACCGCTCCTGCCGCCCGGGGTTTCGGCCGGGGGACACGGCGGTTCGCACGGCTATTTGGGCAACGAATTCGTGATGTCGATTTTGGAAAACCGCAAGCCGCTCGTCGACATCGCCCAGGCGTTGAACATGACGGTCTCGGGAATCGTCGCCCACCATTCGGCACTCAAGGGCGGCGAATTGCTCAAGATTCCGCAGTATAAGTTTTAAGGTAGCACTTTAGCCGTATGGTGATTATCGTCATTTCGACTGAAGCAACGCGCAAGGAGAAATCTCACCCTCGCGTGAGGGCCGGAATTCCGACTTTCTCGGCAAGGGTGAGATTTCTCGCTTCGCTCGAAATGACGAACCGAGAGAGTTCGTTTCAAAAATCACCAACAGTTTGAAGTGCTACTGTCCCAATTTTTCCCGCAATGTTTCCGGAGAAACGTCCTTAATCAAGAACCGTTTGTGATGGGAGGTTTCTCCGGAAAGCAGCTCGATCTGCGATTTGCGGAGTCCGAGAGACTTGACCAGCAGTTCGAGAATCGCTTTGTTGGCCTTTCCTTTTTCGGGTACGGTCGTAACACAAACCTTGAGCATTCCGGCGGTCTCGCCGCGCAGCTCGTTTTTTTTCGCCCCGGGCTGGGCACGAACCGCGAGAACCGAACCTTGAGGATGGGATTCAATCATACCGAATACGTTTGAGCAAGGCACCGTCTAAAATATCGGCCCAACAGAGCCGCGTGCTGTGCACGCGCCGTGTAAGGTCGGCA
>JAVBSX010000178.1:0-13844 GCA_031556455.1 Thermoguttaceae bacterium | reverse complement strand
ATGCGACGATCGCGGCCGAGGGAAAAGACGGCTTGGCCGACGGCTTGGAATTGGTTTGGAAAATCAAGGAGCACGAACCGCTTCATACGATTCCGATGATTTTTCTGATTCCCCTGACAGCCGATTTCGATTTTGCGGCCGTCCGACAAATGGGGGTCAATATTCATGTCGGGAAACCGGTTTACACTTCGTCCTTGTTCGATGCGGTCGTTACGGCCCTTTTCGAGGACGAATTCGGGTACCGGAACGAGACGAAAACGGGAGAGAATGCCCTTCTCCCCTCGCCGGCCCCCGGCCAACCGGCGGGCTCGGCCCGAATTCTCGTCGCCGAAGACAACCGGATCAATCAAATCGTCGTCCGCGACATTTTGGGCCAGGCCGGTTTCGAATGCCAAATCGTCGGCAACGGTCAACTCGCCGTCGAAACGCTCTCGCAGCCCCATGAGTTTTCCGCCGTGTTAATGGACTGCCAAATGCCGGAAATGGACGGCTTTGAAGCGACCAAGACGATTCGAACCCAGGAAATGGCGCGGAAAGCCGCCGGGGAAAAAGCGAGTCATATTCCGATCATCGCCCTGACGGCCAATGCGACGAAGGGGGACGAGGAAAAATGCCTCGACGCGGGAATGGACGCCTATTGCAGCAAACCGATCGACCCCAAAAAGCTGATCGACACGATCGAATCCTTTCTTGGCCGCCGGGCGAATTAGGAGCGGCTCGAGGAACAAATGTGCGATCAGCGAGTTCGCATGAGTCAAGTTTTGTAGACAACGGTTGCCCACGCGTCATTTCGACCGGAGCAACGCGCAGGGAGAAATCTCACCCTCGCGAAAAAGCTCGGAATCCAAGCTCAATTGGCGAGGGTGAGATTTCTCGCTCCGCTCGAAATGACGTGAACCGTGCGCTCCGATTCGCAACCCATTTGCTCCGTCCCCGCCGCAACCGTCGTTTTTGCACCACTTTCATTTTTTCTTTGGGTCGAGTATATTTTGAAAGCGGTCGATCGACCTTCTTTCCTTCCTTTTTGAAATAAAAATGTTTCGAGCTTCAATCAAAAACGTTGCTTACCTTTCCTTGGTTCTTGTTTTGGTCCTCGGCTGTCGAAAAGAGACGCCGCCCGCAATCGACGAAGATGTCGCTCCGGTGATCGCACAAAATTTGAATATCGATCTCCCGAGCGATGTTTCGGAAAAAAGCGGCGTTTTGGTCGATGTTGAACCGGAACCGGAATCGGCTCTTTCCGACCCTCACATTCCGGCGCCGTCTCCGACTTCCGATTCGGCTTCTCCCGTTCCCCCACCCGAACCGGCTCCCGCTCCTCCGACACTCGATACGGTCGATTCGACGGATTACCTCGGGCAAGGCGGAACCTATTGGGACGCCTTATACGTCGGTTCGAATCATGTCGGGTACCAGAGTACGAATTTCTCGTTCAAAACGCTCCAGGAAAAACCGGTGTTGTGCGTCGAGATCCGCAGCCAACTGAAAGCCTTGCGGATCGGCGTGCCGATCGAATTGGAAACGGCGATCCGTTCGTTCGAAACCCGCTCCGGAGAGCTGATCGGCTGTCAATCGAAAACATTGGCCGGGAACGTGCTGATCGAGCATCTCGCGAAAGTCGTCGGCAAGAACCTGAACACGACGACGATCCTCGGTGATAACACCCAGGAATCGCAACTCCCTTGGAATCCCGGAGCGGGAACCGGAGGATATGCGGCGATTCAAATTTCGCTTTGGAAAAATTCGATCCAGGACCAGGAAGAACGCCGGGTCGCTTTTTACGATCCGAGCAACCGCTCCCCGGTCGATGCCGTTCTCGCGGCCCAAGAGATCGAGTCGGTCGACGTTTTGGGCAAACGGTTGAACCTCCGCAAGGTCGAAGCCCTGCTCCGATACGCTCAGCAGCCGATTCCGTTTACATTTTGGGTCGACGCGAAAGGGAACATCGTGCTGATGTCGACCCCGTTTATCGGCGAAGAGCAATTGATCTCGATCCGGACCAGCGAGGAGGAAGCGAAGAAAAACTGGCAAACCGCCCCGACGCTCGACATCGGCAAGATGCCGCTCGTCCCTCTCGCGAAACCGATCGCCGATCCGAACGGCTCGGCCAAGCTCACCTTCCGGGTCAAAACGAAAGCGGAACCGTTCGATGCGAAAGCCGTTCCGTTGACGGTCTTTCCGAACACGCCATATCAAAGCGTCAAATTCCTCGACCCGGTTCCCGGGGCCGTTTCCGGGGCCGTCGAGATCACGGTTCTTTCGGCGATCGGCAACCCGACCCCGGCCGATGTCGCAACCGCCCCGCCAGCCTCCGGGGACACGGCCCCGAATCAATGGGTCAATTCCGACGATCCGGCGATCCGGGAAATGGCCGCCCTCGCGGTTCCCAAAGAGGGGACGAACCGGGAAAAGGCGATCGCCTTGGAAAAATACGTGCACGAAAAATTGACGCCGGATTACACGTTTTCCGGTTTCGAATCGGCCGCGGAAGTCGCGAAAAGCCTGCGCGGAGATTGTACGGCCTATGCGTTCCTGTTGGCGGCATTAGCCCGCTCGCAGGGGATCCCGACCCGGCTCGTCGTCGGTTTCGTTTACACGGAGTTGAAGACCCCGGGAGCGGCAAAACAGGGAGCGTTGACATTTCATCTTTGGGACGAATGTTATCTCGAGGACCGCTGGGTGCCGTTCGATGCGACCCAGGGGCTTGGCGGAGCGAACGCGGCCCGCATCCAGATCGCCGATTCCGACCTGGAATCGACCTCGTTCGTCTTTCTCGCCTCACAAATCCTGAAACTCGCCGGAAACCTGGAAATCGAACTCATCGAGCCGTAATCTCCGTTTGAGCGTTCGCTTCAAGCGAGAGGTGTTGGTTGACCAAGCGACAACTCGCGGCGACGATTCGGTGTCGTTTGCCGTCGGTAACCCCGCAATCCCCTTTTATTCGGGAGCGTCGTCATTTATAATTGATCTTAGGGTCGACGTTTCGGCCTCTTACTTTTTGACTCTTGAACAAAGGATATTTTCGAATATGAAAAACTTTTATTATTATCTCGTTTTAATTTTGTGTTTTGCCGTTACCCCGCTTTTCGCGCAGGAAACGGCCCCGGCTCCTCCGGCCCACCCTGCTCCGGCTCCAGCTGACGGGACGCAGGCCAAGGGACCAATCGACATCGAACAACTCTCTAAAATGTCGCCGGAAGAGGTCATGGCCCTCGGCCCCCACAACAAGGCGTTTATGGAAGCGCTTGTGAAATGGTATCATTTCCTCGCGGACATGCGAGCCTTGAAAATCGAGATTCAAACGGCCAAACCGGAGCGACAGGCCGAAATCCAGAGAATCTATTCCGAGAGAATCACGCAGGGCAATAAACAGGCGAATGAATTGACGAACCTGGCACTCGCCGCCTTCGATGAGTCGCCGAATAAAAACATGGAGGTAATCAACCTTCTTTTCGGGATGATCGAATGGGATTGCAATCGCGAGAATTATGAAAGAGCGGTCGAAATTTTTCGGCATGTCGAACCATTCGGCATTCCCGAGACAAGCAAAATGCTTTACGTTCTCGCCGGATTGGCCGCGCTGAAGACCATGAATTTCGATCTGGCGGAAAAATGGCTCGATGTCGCCAATGCGACACAAGGCCCGAAAGGCGGAGGGACGTTGCTCCAAACTTATATGGCACGTGACAGGGAGAAAGCGCAAACGGACGCCGGCCTGATCCAACAATTCGGATTGCTGAAAAGCAACTGGGAGAAGGAACAGGCGATTCGTCAAGCGGAAGACGCGACGACCGATCCGGAAAAAATGCTCCCCCAGGTCCTGATTCAAACCGACAAGGGGGACATCGTGATCGAGCTTTATGAAAACGAGGCACCGAACACGGTCGCGAATTTCATTTTCCTGGTCAACAAAGGATTTTACACCAACACGATTTTTCATAGGGTTTTGCCTAATTTCATGGCCCAGGGGGGCGACCCGACGGGAACCGGCACCGGCGGTCCCGGTTACGCGATTGATTGCGAGTGTTACAAACCGGATGCGCGAAAACATTTCCGCGGGGTCTTGAGTATGGCCAATGCCGGACCGAATACGAACGGCTCGCAGTTCTTTCTGTCGTTCGTCCCAACCTACTTTCTCGACGGAAGACACACCGTTTTCGGCAGGGTCGTCGAGGGTTTCGAAGTGTTGTCCGAGATTCAAAAAATCGATCCTGAGAAACAAAATCAATTTTACGCCCCGACCCGGATTCTCGGTGCCAAAGTGCTTCGCAGCCGGCCGCACGAATACAAGCCGGTTACGAATCGCAAGGGCAAATAGCAGTTGCCGGAAATCGCAGACGCAATCGATTTCGCCGATCACTTTTTTGACGCGGCGGTTGCCGTTCGGACCGGATCATGTTAAGATGATCCGGTCTTGTTTTTTTTCCTCCAAACCGCACGGAGTCAATCATGTTTTCCGGAATCGTCGAAGCTCTGGGAACCGTTTCCCGAATCATTTCCGAGCCGCCGGGCTGCCGGTTGGTGATCGAAGAACCGAATATCGCCGCCCAAACGAAAGTCGCCGAAAGCATTTCGGTTAACGGCTGTTGCCTGACCGTTATCGAAGCGACACCGCGGATGCTGACGTTTCAAGCGGGCCCGGAAACCCTCGCCCGGACGAATCTCGGGGACTTGGTCGAAGGGAGCCCGGTCAATTTGGAGCGGGCCCTCGCCTTGGGGGACCGGCTCGGCGGGCACTTCGTTTCCGGGCATATCGACGGGCAGGGAACCTTGTCGAAAATCAACGATTACGGCGATTGGGCGGATTATTTCTTCTCGGTTTCGCCGGAACTTGCCGCGCAAATGGCCTCGAAAGGTTCCGTCGCCGTCGACGGCGTCAGTTTGACGCTCGTTCAGTGCGATAAGAATCTTTTCAGCGTCGCCCTCATTCCCTATACCTTGAAGGTGACGACGCTCGGCTCCCGGAAGATCGGCGATAAGGTCAATATCGAAACCGACATTCTCGCGAAATACGTCCAACGCCTCCTCGAAGCGAAGGAATGGCCCGTTTAGCCGAGCGGCGCAGACGCCGGAGTCGAACGGGATTTATCTTCTTCAAAAACGTAAAGACGACAAAACGCCTTCCCTTTGTTCCGGGAGTCGGGACCGCAGGTCCCGGCTCGTTGTCGGGGATTTTTTTGTAAACTCACTTTTTCAATTTCTCATGAGCGATCCTTATTTTCAAAAGCTCTTCGCCGAACGAATCGGCGGGGCCAATTACGGCAAGGGAACCGACATTTACAAGTTCGAGAAAATCAAGCGGGCCAAACGCAAAGCGCTCGCCGATTTTCCGGACCGCCCGCTGTTGGACTTCGGGATCGGCGAGAACGACACCTTGGCCGACGACAGCGTACTGCACGCCCTCGCCGTCGAATCGCACAAGATCGAGAATCGCGGGTATGCCGACAACGGCTGCGTCGAATTCAAGGAGGCGGCAGCCCGATTCATGCAACGGAAGTTGGGCGTGACTCTCGATCCGGCAACCGAAATCAACCATTGTATCGGCTCGAAACCCGCCCTCGCGATGCTCCCCGCGGTCTTTATCAACCCGGGGGACATCACGCTCATGACCGTGCCGGGTTATCCCGTCGCGGGAACGCACACGAAATACTACGGCGGGACGGTGCACCCGCTGCCGCTTTCGGCGGAAAACGATTTTTATCCCGATCTGGACGGACTTCCCGAAGAGGTCAAACAGCGGGCGAAGTTGTTGGTGCTCAACTACCCGAACAGCCCGACCGGGCAGGTCGCGACCGTCGATTTCTACAAAAAGGTGATCGACTTCGCGAAAAAATACGAGATCGTCGTCGTTCAAGACGCCGCTCATTTGCCGTTCCAGTTTCGCGGGGAGCCGCTCAGCTTTCTCAGCGTTCCGGGCGCAAAGGACGTCGGCGTCGAAGTGCATTCGCTCTCGAAAGGCTGGAACATGATCGGTTGGCGCATCGGCTGGGTCTGCGGCAACCCGCTGATCGTGCGCGCGTTCGCCGATGTCAAGGACAATTCCGACAGCGGCCAATTCCTCGCGATTCAAAAGGCGGCCGTACACGCGCTCGATCACGACGGCATTTTGGATGAGTCTCGCCGGAAATACCAACGTCGCTTACAAAAACTGGTCGATACGCTCGCCGAGTTCGACTTCCCGTGCGAGATGCCGGGCGGGACGTATTTTCTCTATGCGAAGGCCCCGAAAGCCCTCGAAGGGGGCCGGACCTTCCAAAACGCGGAAGAGGTGAGTCAATTCCTGATCACGGAACACTCGATTTGCACGGTTCCCTGGGATGATGCCGGAGCGTTTTTGCGTTTCTCGGTCACGTACATGGGTGAGACGGAAACGGACGAGGACGAATTGATGGTCGCTCTCGCCCAACGGTTGGAAGCGATCAATTTCGTTTTTTGATCGACGAATAGAAGCCGAACAGCAGCCGGAAGCGTCAGCGCCCGGTTTTCCAAACGTCAGCGCAAGGCCAACCCGGCGCTGACGCTTCGGGCTGCTGTTTGCGATGCTCGATTTTTTACACGAAGATCTCTAAACGACCTGCCGCAATTGTTCGATGAGTCGTTCGAGCATTTCCGGAGTATGGGTCGCGAAAACGGCGATGCGAAGCGATCCCTCCGAACCGACGCAGGGCGAACGGGGATGGTAGGTGATCAGAATGTTTCGCTCCGCCAATTCCCGTTGAATCCGTCGCATGTTGTGGGCGGAGCCGAATTGCAGCCCGACGATCGGGAACGGCGAATCCTCGACCGCGAAACCGGCCCGGTTGAGCCGCGATTTCAGGTCCCGGGTGTTTCGTTGCAGCGATTTGCGAATCCCGGAGCGTTCGAAAACCAACTCAAGGGCCTTGCCCGTCGCGGCGGCAACCGGGCTGGGCGGGGCACTGGCCCCGTATATCATCGGAGAGCGTTCGAATAACTGTTGGACGAAGGATTCGCTGCCGGGAATGATTCCGCCGAATCCGCCGATCGCCTTGCTCAACGTCGCCGTCCAATAATAACGGACGGGCGTGTTGGCGGCGATCGTGTGGTCGTCTGTAAAAAAGATCGGCTCCGGCAGTTCAAAATCCAACTCTTGCGAATCGTCTTGAAGAGTGCGGTTGGCCCGGCCCGGTTGCAGCCTGAAGTGTTCGAGGGTCCCGCATCCCCGCTCTCCGAGAATGCCGAAGCCGTGCGCGTCGTCGATCAGGACCGAGGCTCCGTCGTATTCGGCGAGCATCCGGTCGTATTCGCCCAAGGGAGCGATTTTTCCGGAAATCGAAAAGACCCCGTCGGTCAAAACGAGCGGACGTTGGTTCGGCCTTAGGCTGCGATCCAATTTCTTTTTCAAGTCCGCCGAATCGCGATGCCGAAACGCAACGGCCCGGCCGACCTCTTTCCGGACGATTCCCGCGGCATCGAACAGCGAGCCGTGAGAAGCCTCGTCGATAAAAATGCGCTCGAAAGTTCCCAGCAGCATCTTGAGCATCATCGGATTGGCCAAATAGCCGCAGGAAAAATAAAAAGCCTGATCCGTCCCGAGATAACCGGCTGTTTTTTTTTCGACCTCGAAAACCGGCGGGGCGGTCAATTGGGCTCGCGTCGTTCCGGTTCCGAGACCGTAGCGCAGCGTCGCCTCGCAGCCGGCGGCCAAAATTTCCGGATGAGCTTGCATCCCGAAGTACCCGCTGCCGCCGAAATATTGATACACCCGGCCGCCGATTTGGACGGTCGCGTCCGGCGGCCCGTCGAGACCGAGAGATTCTTCAAGCGAAAGATGAGGGGATGCGAGCATAATTCAAAAAATATGTGTTGCGGTCGAAATTACCGTGCTTTGCAAAGACCGGTAAGCCGTGTGCTTTCAATTGTTAATCGGCGGAGAATAGCGAATACTTCGGAATGCCGCAAGAGAAAAAATCCCCTTTGTTTTCAAGGCGAACTGAAATCTGGTATAATTACTGATCATCAGAAAAAAATTGGTCCATCGGGGAAGTGAGTACCTTGGAATACAACCGTTTGAGTAAAGTATCGTATTTCCCGGGAGAAAAGCGATTTTCGACTCAAAATCCCGTTTAACAAACCCAAGTGAATGAGTTATCAAAGTCGAACCTCAGCTCGAACTCCCAACGAAAGGGATTTGCCCCTTGTTTTCGTCGCTCATCCTCGCCTCGACCCTCAACGGAAAGTGAAGGGCCGAGGCGAGGACGACCGACGAAAGGGGCAAAGCAGATTCCTTTCGAAGCCTGTATTGATAGGGTTTTCAGCGTTTTCCCCGGAAGGTACGCACTTTCCCGATGAGCCATTTTTCCACCGGGAGGTCATACGGGCCGAGTCCGACATCGGAAGGGACAAAATTCAGCGGTCAACCTTCGGCAGGCTTTTCGCGGAAAACTTCACGGAGCGTTTCATGCATTCCAAATCCGTGTTCCAGGTTCGGCTCGGCATCGCGGTCCCGACGGTGTCGTTCAACGTCGTCAGTCCATTATCCCATTTTCCCAATAAAACGGAAGCCGCGTCGTAACAGGGTCGCGGTTTGACAGTGGACGAAGCCTACCGCCCACATCGGCTACGGTATATGAGCCGCAGCGGAGCAGACATACAGGATCGTACCGCCGCGCTGACGGATCATTGCGGAGACGACGTTTTGCGCTACAGAAAAAATCGCTCCAACGGTTCGGTGACGGACCGTCGCCAATCGGTTGGTTCCAAGTCGGACAAAACCGTTTCATGGAGGCCGATCGAAGGGATGAGGACCAGAACGTCGATTCTGTCTGAAAATTCAAGAGCCGTTTCCACCATCTCCGAACCGATCGAAACGACGTGCGCCCCTTCTTCGCGAAATGCCGTCGCAATGGCCCGTTTCAATAATTCGCCGTTCCCGCCAACACGCACGTTCTGAGCTTGAAATCACTGAAAAGAGATCATGGTTTCAAAGTTTGATCAAATCACGTCCCACAGGATGGGGCGGCTAAACGGTCCTTTCGTTTTTGCGACGGACGACCATGATGACCATGTCGACGACCGGGGTTTTGACGGTCGTTTTTCGCTGAAATCCGGCAGCGTCGAACAGGGTGTCCCATTCTTTTTGCGTCCGCATCCTGCCGGTCAGGTAGAACATCTGTTCGATATCGATCAGTTTTTGCAGTCGGTCGACGCCGTTGCGGGGATCGATGACGCCGTCCAGGACGAAAAGAGTACCGCCGGGAAGCATCGCTTTTTCAATGTTGCGAAGAATCCGGATCGATTCTTCGTCGCTCCAGTCCCTGAGGACGTGTTTGAGCAGATAACCGTCGGCGCCGGCGGGGACACTGTCAAAGATACTCCCTCCGACGAATTCGCAACGGTCCGCGACTCCGGCATCCGCGAAGCCTTTTTTCGCCATGTCGACGGAAAACGGCTGGTCGTACAAAACACCTCGCATTTCGGGATTTTTCAAGAGAATTTCCGCGATCAGTTTTCCTTGACCGCCGGCCACGTCGACCATTTTTTTGAACCGCATGAAGGAATAAGACGCGACGACGACCTTGCACTGCCAGGTCGTCCAATTGCTCATTCCGAGAACGAACGACTCCCTCAAGGCTTCGTGTCCCGGTTCGCGGATCAGTTCGTAAAAACATTTTCCGTGGGCCAAGCGAAAGCCGTCCTGCCCGGTTTTGACGACATCCAGAGTCTTTCCGCGAGCTTCCAAACATTCGTCCACCAGCCCGCCTAGCATGAACCAGTTCCGGATGGAACCGACGACGTCATTGCGCAACAATTCGCCTGCGGGTGTCAGTTCGAATTCCCCGCGTTCGTTTTCGGCGAAAACATTGAACGCCGCTAAAGCGCGAAGAATGCGGTAAAGCGAGCGGGGATGCGTCGCCGTCCGTTCGGCCAATTCTTCGGCCGTTTGAGGCCGTTCTGCCAGGAGATCGCCGATATTCAACCTCGCCGCGATATGATACGCCCTGGCGAGATTAACAAGTTCCAAGACGCCAAAAGCCGACATCGTGGGCAATTCTTTCATCCTTTTCGTGAAGAGCCATGAAAATATTCCTGACATCGAAGCATGAGGGTGAGGGATTTTTGAAAAAATAGCATATGCGGTGGCCGAGCCAAGCAAATGACTACTGATCTGGAAATACGCAACCATTCAATTGAATGGATATTGAGGGACATTGCGTTGTGACGAAGAAAACGGCCGATGGAAAACCCGGAGAGAATCGTATTCAACAAGAGGAATGTATCGCGGCCTTTTTTCGTTTTTATGTCATCGGCAATTTTCGTAAATCACGCGGATTCAACCCCTCAAAGTACGAAACTATCAGGCATTTTTCATATTGATAAATGCCGTTACCGACATTCCACATTCATCAGCCGGCATCTTGACCTTCTCGTGGAGTTCATCAGGCATATAGTGATTTAATCGTGCGATCAATTGGGTAATTACCTCCTTTCCATGCACAAAGGATATCACTTATAATTGTGCATTGTCAACATGTATTTTCAAAATTCCAAAAAATTTTTACTTCCTCTTTCGTCTCCGATTGTAATTGGATCGCGATTTCTGTCAACAAAAATTTTCGTATCCGTTCACGGAGTTTGAGTTGCGAATCGGTGAAATTGGTGTTGGTAAAATGAGGAAAAAGGGGGACAACATGGCGAATGGACGCGGCGAAGGACAAGAATGACCTGGTTAAAAAGTGTTGCAATCGACGATGAACGTCAACAACGACAAACGATTGATCGCCTCCTTCTTCCAACATGCTGGCCTCTCGATCTGATTCGATTTTATTCCTGAAGGTCAATAATGAGTGGACTTCTCTACTACGACAGCGCAATGACTATGTCCATTTACAACGGTGAGTTTTTCGCAAGTCGATGCCGCGTCGGGCGATTCGTTTGCGTTTCGTGCGGCGAGGACGGTACGAAAGGGTTGGGATTTGCCTTGTTTGGAGCGGGGATCGGGCACGTTTTTGAGACATGGGACGAAAATTTCGAGGGGAGCGGGTTCGGACATTGGGGTCTCCATGTGTGAAAAAAGGACGCAAACCATTCGCGTCTGATTCTTCTACGCAAGAAATTCCGCTTCGGCTCAAACTCTTCCGTGAAACTTGAAGACGGCGTAGACTTGAGAAGGAGACGCCGGGCAAGTGATGCCGTCTCTGATTAGCCTTTTTCAAAAAAGGAGATTTTCAGGTTTTTCAATTTTCAGTGAGCTTCAGCGGGAGTCGCAACATAATACACGCGATTTGTAAAAAACGTCGCATCTTGTTTCAAGGTAATTCGTCCGAATTTTACGTTATCTTCACATTATGATGACGGGCGTTTTTTCAAACCAAACCTTTCCCCACAGAATAAGCGTGCTGTGCGGGCAATGCGGAGACAAAGGGTTTGATGTCATTACGAATCGTCATTTTTAAAACAAAACCGATTTTTGGCGATAAAATCAAAGAATTTGATGCATTTTTGGTTTTTTTAGGTTGCCAGCAACATAATTTTGCTTAGAATATGAAAGTTGAATCCTAGGAAACACAAGCTATCAATCAGTTTGTTCGAGACAAGAAGTTCTATTTATCTTACGGAGTTGGGAATGACTCTCACCTATTACTTGCAATCTTGCCCGACATGCGGCAGGCATTTGCAGATTCGCATTGAATACATGGGAAGACGGGTGATCTGTTACCATTGCAGTGCCTCTTTTATTGCTCAGGAACCTGAACTTGAGCCGGCGGAAACGTTGCCGGAAGAAACGCTGTCCCAAAAACACGAAAACAGCCCCGTTCGAGATCGAAAATACAAGTTCGAAACAGCATTTCGTAGTTGAGTCCGGGAGAAATCCAGGTTAAGAGTCGGATCAAAAAAGAGCGGGCCGGAAAACCTTTTCCGCCCCGCTCTTTTTTATTGCAATAATCCGAAACACCGCCGAAAACCAATGATGCGAATTGTCAGTTTAACCGAGCAGCGCAGACGCCGGTACTAATCGGATATCAGAGTTGTCAAAAAACCTACTTTTTCGCCCTTTTAGAACGGCCAGCCGGCTGCTCGGAACCCGGGACCATTTTGAACGGCTCAATCTTGACCTGTTTTCTAACCGTTCCGCAACGGATGCATTGGGCACAAATTTTCACGGTCTTGTTCGTCCCGTTGGCGGTCGTGATTTTCACCGATTGAAGATTCGGCAAAAATGTCCGGCGGGAGATACCGGTTACTTTCGTTCCGACACCGCCCAAGTACTTCGCTTTTCCGCGTGTGGTGATATGGTTTCCGACTTTTCGACCTTTGCCGCAAATTTCACAAACTCTGGACATTGAAGGGGCTCCCCAATAATGATTTAGATTATTTTGCTCTTCGCGAAAAAATTGAACCGGAGCTTCAAACTCGAATCTCGCGGTTTCAGGGCTTTCGTCGCTTCGCTCAGGAAGCCCTTTGATTCAATTTTTGTGCGGAGCACGGTTTCTTAGAAGAATTTCAGCAATGAGTACGGGCTGTGAAATCTCGTTGTCGATATCCAACCTTCGTCAAAACGAAAAAGTATAGACGAATTTTCGGTATCGGCAAGGGGTTACGGGATTCGCAATATCGATTTTTTCGGGAATGGGCCGACCGGGAAATTAACGAACAAGCGTTGCCGCGAGCCTCAATCGACGTCTTTTTCCGGCGACCAGGATTCGATTTGCGTTCGGAAGGCTTCGGAAAGGACTTCCCGAACACTGATTTTCGGCTTTCCCTTTTCCGAATCCTCGCGGTTTTCGCTGCGTACTAAAAACAGAACGGCGATTTTTTGGCGGTCGGCCAGCTTCAAGCCTTCTTCGATTCCAAGGACGAAAAATCCGGTCGCGAGAGCATCGGCCCGGGCGCAGCTTGAGTCGATCACCGAAAGCGAGCCGAGTCGCTCTTTGGTTTGAATCGTTTGAATTTCCGTTCCCTCGGTCGGTTGTCCCGTTCGGGGGTCGATAATATGGGAAAAACGCACTCCCTTTTCGAGAATAAAGTTGCGATAATCCCCGCTGGTTGCCATGCTTTTGGAGCCGAGATACACCAACCGCTGAATGTCCGGTTCGCCCAGCCAATCGGGCTTCGGAATCTCGATCCCGATCAACCATTGCTTTCCGGGCGATTTTTCCCCTTTGGCTCTCGTTTCCCCGCCGACTTCGATCAAATAGTTTTCCGCTTGACGGCTTTCCAATTTTTGAGCGACTTGATCGACGGCAAAGCCTTTGGCGATCGCGGAAAGATCGATTTCAAGGCTCCCGACATCCTTTTTCAAGGCCGGTGGGTCGGTTCGAACCTCAAGGTGCCGAAAGCCGACGGACGCCTTGATTCGGTCCAATTCCTCCTGGGTTGGAACCTCGAAACGGTTACCAGCGGGATCGTCCGGGCCGAACCCCCAGCGGTTGACAAGCGGCCCGACGGTGATATCGAACGCCCCGCCGGTCAGCTCCGAAACTTCCTGTGCCAATCGGACGACCTGGGCGGTTTCCGGAGAAACTTCGAACCAGTCGGTCGATTCCGAAGCATTAAATCGGGAAACCTCGGAGTCGGGCCGGTAGGTCGACATGAGCCGGTTAACTTTTTCCAATTCCGCTTGGACCGTTTGCTGCAGTTCCGTTTCTCGTTCTTCTTTGGAAGCCGCGGTCGATTTCCAACCACGGACTTTGACGCAATACGGAATCGGCCCCATCGTCGTGCCGTGACAGACCAGGATCGCATCCGCAGGGGCGTCGCCGGTCGCATCCGTCAAACTCGCCCCGGGGCGGGAAACGGTAACCTTTTCTCCCGGCGGTTGCATCGCCCACCAAATCAAACCGATGCTTAACACCACGATAACAAGATAACGGATCGTGCCGAAA
>JAVBSX010000159.1:0-23335 GCA_031556455.1 Thermoguttaceae bacterium | reverse complement strand
AGCCCGGCTCGATCCGTTGACGCGGGACCGGGCGAAACCGGCCGTTCCCTTCGGCGGGGCCTATCGCATCATCGATTTTACGCTTTCGAATTGTTTCAACAGCGGCATCCGCAAGATGTTCCTGTTGACGCAGTACAAGGCAATGAGCCTGGACCGACACCTCCAAATGGGTTGGTCTCGCTATTTTTGTCGGGAAATGGGGGAATTCGCCGATGTCGTCCCTCCCCAGCAACGGATCGACGAAAGTTGGTATCTGGGAACGGCCGATGCGGTCTACCAAAATATTTTCCTGATCGAAAAGGAGAAGCCGGACTATGTGATCGTTCTCGCGGGAGATCACATTTATAAAATGAATTACCGACGGTTGCTCGGTTTTCATATCCAAAACAACGCGGATGTGACCGTCGGCTCACTGCAGGTTCCGCTCGATACCGCCCGGGGACAGTTCGGCGTCCTTGAAACCAATTCCCGGCACGAAATCATCGGGTTCGAGGAAAAACCCTGGGAGCCGAAACCGACTCCGAATCATCCGGGGATGTGCCTCGCTTCAATGGGCATTTATGTTTTTTCCGCCAAGTTTCTTTACGAAGAATTGTGCAAAGACGCCGACCGTAAAGAGAGCCAACACGATTTCGGGACCAATATTATCCCGTCCGTGATCGGTTCCAAGCGAGTTTTTTCCTTTCCATTCAAGGACGAGAATCGCAAATTGGAGGCGTATTGGCGGGATGTCGGGACACTGGACGCCTATTACGAGGCGAATATGGACCTCGTCAGCGTCGATCCGTTTTTGAATTTGTACGATGCCGCTTGGCCGATTTACACCTATCATCCGAATTGTCCGCCGCCGAAGTTCGTTTTCGCGGAGGCCCAGCGTTTCGGACACGCCAAAGACAGTATCGTTTGTCCCGGCTGCATCGTTTCCGGGGGGATGGTCAACCGTTCGCTCTTGGGGCACGACGTCCGTGTCAACAGTTTCGCGAATGTCGAGGACTCGATTCTTTTTTCCGGCGTCGAGGTCGGACGCCGGGCAAAAATCCGGCGGGCGATCATCGACAAAGGGGTGATCGTTCCCCCGGGAGCGGAGGTCGGTTACGACCACGATTTGGATCGTTCCCGCGGTTTTACCATCACCGAAAAAGGTGTAACTGTCCTCACGAATTCGGACGGACAGATTACTTTTTGAGGCTGTAGCCTATTACACGGATCGGAACCGCATTATCAGGAGTCGGCCGACCCGTCAAACCCACTCCCTTTCGGTCGCGGCTCTGAAAATTCCGGGGACGCCCTCCGGCCCTTGAACTTTCAATGGATCACAGCGAACGGACCCGCCAACTGGAATTCGCCCCCGTCGGGTCGTTGCTTTGGAAGTACTCGGTTCCCGCGATTCTCGGCACCGTCGTCAACGCGACCTATAACATCACCGACCGTGTCTTTATCGGCCAGACGATCGGCGAAATCGGGATCACCGCCGCGACCCTTTCCTTTCCGGTGATGATGATCATCAACGGTTTCGGAATGATGGTCGGTATCGGCTCGACGACGCTCATCTCGATCCGGCTCGGGGAGAAACGAAACCGGGACGCCGAAAAAATTCTCGGGCAATCGCTTTGCCTTTTCCTGCTGATGTATGCCGCATTCCTGGTGCTCGGCTTGAGTTTTCTCGAACCGATGCTGAATTGGTGCGGGGCGACCCCGATCTCCTTGCCGATGTCCAAGGAATATCTCGGAGTCATTATCAGCGGCCTGATTTTCCAGCACATTTCGTTCGGGGTCAACAGTTTTCTTCGAGCCGAAGGACGGCCGAGAATCGCAATGACCACCATGTTTATTGCCGCGATTGCGAATATCATTCTCGATTGGTTTTTTCTCTGCGTTCTCAAAACCGGAATCTGGGGCGCCGCGTTCGCGACGGTCCTCGCCCAGGCGATCACTTCCGTTTGGATTCTTTGGCTCTACTTTTCCGGTCGGACGCTTTTGAAAATCCGTTTCGAGGATTTCCGTTTGGATTTCAAGGTCGTCCGGCATGTCTTTCTGCTCGGTTTTTCGCCGTTTGTGATGCAGATTATGGCCTGCGTGTTGCAGGTTTTGCAGAACCACCAGCTGAAATACTATGGGGAGATTTACGGAAAAGCGCACGGCATCGAGCATGGGGCGGAAATTTCGATCGCGATCCTGGGGATATTGTTTACGGTTTTCCTCCTTTTTCTCATGCCGCTTTTGGGCATCGGGCAGGGGATGCAACCGATCGTCGGCTACAATATCGGCGCCAAAAAATACGACCGGGTCGCCCGAGCCTTGAGATTGAGCCTGATTTCCGCCTTTCTGTTTTCCCTCGTTTGCTATCTCACGGTGATCCTTCACCCCGATTGGTTGATCCTGCCGTTCGTCAAACCGGACGCCCCGGGGCGGGAAGCGATCATCGCTCTCGGCGTCCGGGCACTTCGGATTTTCTCGTTCTGTCTGCCGATGATCGCGATCGCGATCACGACGACGAACTATTTCCAATCGAGCGGCCGACCGATGCGGGCCTTGTCCCTCACCCTCCTGCGGCAAGTGCTGCTTCTCATCCCGCTCGTTCTTTTCCTTCCCTATTGGTTCGAACGTCAAAACGGGTATTACGGAATCGACGGTCTTTGGTTCGCCGCCCCGATTTCCGATTTCGGCTCTTTTTCACTCGGCGTGGTTTTCCTGTTTTTCGAATACCGACGGCTCCGTTCGAAGATCGCGCAAACTGAACCGGTTACCACGCACGACGGGCGAAAATAGAAAATCCGTGACACGCGGGCGTTGTTGCGATCTTCAACATTTCAACGGAGGACAGCAGCCGAAAGCGTCAGCGCCCGGTTATCCAATACGGAAACGCGAGGCCAACCCGGCGCTAACGCTTCGGGTTGCTGTTTTTCAATGATCTTGACGGTTCCTTGAAATGAAAAAACGGCGGATCGAAGATTGCCCTCGATCCGCCGTTCATTTTCTTGCGTCCTTGCATTGACACTACCAACGGTTGATCGTCACACCGAAGTTGATACCGTACATCAGAATGCTGTCGCTGTAACCGTCATCCTTGATCCCGAAAAACGTTCCGTCTTCGTTGACCCGATAATCGTTGATGTAGGCTCCCCGGGCGATCTTATCCATCCACATGATGTTGAAGCCGACCTGAAAACCGAGAGCGTTGGTCAACTGCCAGTTGGCGCTGATCTTGGCTTCGACGCCGGGTGAAAAATCGTTGCGGGTTTCCTTGTAGTAAAAACTCCGGACACCCGAAGCCGGCCCGCCGCCCATCGGTCCCAGCGGTGCATAGGGATAAATATGCGATCCCGAAAAGAGCTCGGTCGCTCCGCTGAGATTGGTGGCATACGTCCCCTCGGAAAGCAGGTTTTGCGTGTTGAAACCGGCAATGAACTTGGCCTCGCCGCTCAGCGTCCAACGACCGTTTCGCTTGGAATATCGCATTCCGATCTGGGGAGCGACGATGTGGTTTTCCGCGAGGAATTTCCAATTACAGTCTCCCAGGATCGAACCGATCGAGTCCCCGCTGGTCAGCTCGCCCACACCTTGGAAATCCATGGAATCGTTGACTTCCATGTACCGAACTCCGCCGATAAAGTCGAAGCTGCCCAGTGCAATCGGGTGTGAGCGGTAAACGTACATCGCTTCGATGTTCCAATGGTTCATCTTCATTTTCGTCGCCGTGTTTTCAAAGTTGATCGGCAACGGCGCCAAGCGTCCTTGTGTTCCATCCTCGTAGGTGAGAGGAATCCAGCCCCAAAGGTGCCCGATATCGTAAATCGGAATTTGGTTGAAGGAAGTCGCTCCCGGAATGGTTTTATACCCTCCGTCCGGCTGCCAAACGGTGTTAAACTGGCTTGATTCTTCCATATAAGTCAAAGCGACCATGTTGAAAACATCGTCGATCACCATGCTCGCGTTCGGCATGTTCAGGGTCGTTTCCATATCGGCCAATTCGTAGCCGTCGAAATACCAGCCGTGATGCCCCTTCATGTAGCCGATTTCCGCCCGCGTGCTCATGCCGTTGACCGAAGCGATCTGGGAAGCATGAATCGAGTTGGTTTGGGTGATCGTCGTGTTCCCGGTGTAAACCTCCCGCTGCTTGCTGCTGCCATCGTCGTTCGTTGCCCCGACATAAATGTTCTTGACCGGGGCGAAAGTGTAATCGATCCCTTCAATCACACCATATAACCCCTCAACCTGGCGCGGCCCCCCCCCGAATTCATCTCGGGCATAATGGGCCCAGGGACGGAACCCCTGCTGGGCCGAACCGGAAAGGGTCAGGACCAGAACAAGGAGAATACTTCCGAGAAGTCTGTTCAAATGGCTCAGGGACATTTTTGGCTTTCCCATTTTAGTGGTCGTTGTTCGCAAAATTTTCTTCAATTTCGGTATTGTGGTTCTTAGCTTTCGCCTGCCTTTCGAGGACAAAACTCTGCGATTCGTCTCTCCAACGGTTTTTTCAAACCTTTTCGTTCGGAAAACAAGCTATAAACCAAAATACGCTAATGATTGAACCGTTTGTATCGGTCATTCCAAATCTATCAGTTGAGTTATAAAGCCCTAAATTTGTTAGAATATAACGATATTTTCGGTGATTCCGAAAATACAGCCGAAAAACGGGTTAAATAGACAAAATAAGTAAAAACATTTCCGAAAAAACACGTTTATTTAATCCCTTTTTAGTAGTTAATTTATTTTCACAATCACCAGAGCCAACGGTATTCGGGTTTGAAAAGAAAAATTTCGTTTCAGTACATTTTTTGCTGGACGTTGGGAGCAAGATCGCGCAAAATGAAAGCACAAATGCTGTTTGCGGTTTTGTTTTTGTGGCTCCAAGTTTGAGGGATTGATTGCCAAACTTTGAAAAGAAAATCAATGCCAAACCGCTAATCTGGAAATAGTGCCAATTCATATATATAGTGTTTGATAAAAATGGACTCTAAAAGAATTGATTACATAAAAAGGAGTGATTCGGTTGATCCTCTTTTTGATTCGTCGCGAGAGGCTTCAGAGGCGGGGACAAGAATCGTCCGGACAATGGACGGCCGAAAGGTGATCCAAATGCAAATCGACCTCGGCTTGCTTCAAATGGAAATCAAGGGACGGCCGGACGGGCGGATGCCTTTTGGATTTCAAACGTATTTTGCCTATCTAAAGCATCTTGCCAAAAAACGGGAAACACCGCTTCTCTCAGAAAGAAGACATGTTCGAGAAGTGATTCGCGAAATCAAACAGTTCAATCAACGTTGTTTGGCCTGGTTGATTTTGAATCGACATGCCGACGTTCTCCGAGACGCCGATCATTGCCTCGGCTTGTTGGATTTTCTCCGCAAGCACATGATTTGTCCGAACCGGGTTCGTGATTTCCTGGAAAGGGAACGTCCCATGATTTTGCTGCGCCGCATTCAAGCGGCAACGCTGCTCGCCCTCGAAAAGCAAGGGCCGCCTCAGGCCGCCGAAGAAGTGCGAAAAGGAATCGCTTCTTTGCGAGACATTTCGCGAACGCCCGAGGCGGCAAACGGCGGGAAAGAATCCCCGAAAAGGGATATCGAAAAGATTATTCGGAAACTGACGGCTTTGGAAGATTGGATCCGGGAGCGTTACGATTTGCCCCTCGCCTTGGAAGATAGGCTGGAGCTGGCGATTCGCGAGGAAAACTACGAATTGGCCGCCTCCCTCCGCGACCAGATTGCGTGTCGGGGCAGGTAGGGAATATAACGAGCCGGGACCTGCGGTCCCGACTGCGTTTACTGCTCACAAACGACGCGACGCGAACACGAGTTGAGACAGTCGGGGACACAGTCCCCGGCTCGTTATTCGTTATGTCGACGCCAATTCGCGAAGCGCGGCGAGCTGTCGGCCGTAATCCTCGGCCTTGAAGACGGCCGTTCCGGCAACAAGGAGATTGGCTCCGGCAGCGGCACACGGGCCGATCGTCTCCTCGTTGACCCCGCCGTCGACCGAGAGCAACTTCTCAGAACCGCCCAGTCGACGGAAAACCCGCAACTTCTCAATTGCCCGGGGGTCGAACTTTTGACCTCCGAAGCCGGGCATTACGCTCATCGTCAAAACGAGCGAGCATTCGTCCAAAAACGGCACAACCGCCTCGGCCGGGGTCGGGGGATTGAGCGAAATCCCCGGCTCGGCTCCCAATCGGCGTATTTCTTCGAACACCGGCCGCGGGTCGGGCAACACTTCGATATGCACGGTCAGAAAATCGGCGCCCGCCTTCCGGAAAGGCCCGATGTATTCCGCCGGATTGTCCAACATCAAATGCACATCGAGCGGCAGCCGGGAAATTCGCCGGACCGCTTCGACGACGGGGATCCCGATGCTCAAATTCGGCACGAAATGTCCGTCCATGATATCGAGGTGCAGGACTTTGGCGCCGCCCGCTTCCAACCGCTCGATTTCCCGTTGCAGTTGCCCGAAATCCGAGGCGAGCAGCGAAGGGTTAATGACCGGTGCGGCGGCGAGCAACTCGCGAATCCTCGACGAAGGGGCGATCGACATTTGTTTTCCTTTCTCTTTCAGGTAAGACCAGGGAATGAATAATACTTCGGATGTTTGGAGTTTTTGAAGCCCCTCCCTCTGTTCGTCATTTCGAGCGAAGCGAGAAATCTCACCCTCGCTGAAAAAGCCGGGATTCCATCCCTCGTACAAGGGTGAGATTTCTCCTTCCGCTGCGCTTCAGTCGAAATGACGGGACTTCGCGATTCTCCCGAGCGCCGGCCGTACACTCCGCGTGCACAGCACGCGGCTCTTTTTGCGTGTTGCTTTTGACATGCGCACTTTATTTTTGACCGTTTCTTATTCGTAAACTTCCAATTCCGCGATCGACATTTGCACGCCGGGCTGGTTCGGGCCGTCCGGCTTGTACGAACGGACCCGGATCGCGGCCGCCTCTTGCGGTTCGAAGCGCAAATCGACGCTTTTGCCTTCCTGCTTCTCGAACCGGCCCAGGGAATGCTCGGCCCCCTCGCCGTCGACCCGAAAGACCTCGAATTCGGTCGCGTAGCCCGGGCCGAAATGCACGACGACCCGTTGAATCCGCTCGACGCCGAAAAAGTGCACATCATACGTCCAGGCCCAATCGCCGCCGGCAATCGCCCAGGTGTTGCGGTCGCCGTCAACCCCCTTGGTCGATCCGAACGCTTCGCCGACGCTCGGGATCAGGATTCGCGTACCGTCGTTGCTTTTGAGCTTCGCGTACTTTTTCCAGGCGAGATTGGTGGGCGGAACCGCCTTGCCTTCTTTCCAGGCGTTTTTCTCGGCGTCTTTTTCCGCGAGCTTTTTTCGCAACGTCCGGAGGACCTCGAGCTGCGAACGGTCCAACTCGCCGTCGCGGTACAGCATCACGTCGATCGAAACGACACCGCCGAGTTCATTGACCGTAAAAACGTAATCGGCCAGTTCCTGCCGCGAAAGCGCGACGCCGGGAGCCCCCCACCATTTGCCGAGAAACGAGAGCAAGTGCCATTGTTTGCCGTCGACGAAGCGGGATTTCGGCAAATCGACGAACGTGTTCATTTCCCCGCAGGTGTAATCCTCCCAACGAGAATGGGAATGAACGCCCGGATCGACCCCGGGATTGAAAGCGATGATCCGGTCCGGGTTGCCGGCCCGAAGCCCGTCGCCGAGGATTTTGAGCAGGTGGTCGTTGTAACCGATTCCGCTGTAACAGCCGTCGACCCAATAACCGCGAACCTTGTCTTTGTAACGCTCGCCGTATTCGGCGGCGACGGCCGCCCAATTGCGGACGAACTCTTCGGTTACGGGAAATCGCACCTTCAATCCGGCCGCCGCCTGGGGATCGGCACTCGTCGCATCCCCCGTGTAGTAAAGCAGCAAATCGATGTTACGCTTGTGCAAAGCCTGATACAAATCCTCGATCAAATCCCGCGTCGCACACGCTTCGCCCGGTATGTAGCCGGTCAACCGGTCGAACGTCGCGTTTGGTGCGATCATAAACCGGCTCTGCTGCATGATCGTAAAAAAAACGTAACCGACCCCGGTTTCCTGCATTCGCTCGGCGAATTTTTCGACGTCGAATTCTCGGACGCATTCGTCCCAGGAAGTTTCCCGACCGAGGCTGTTGAGACTTTCGGCGCTGTTTTGGCAACCATTCAGGTAATGCACGAAAACTCCGTACCGATGCTCCTTGAACCAGTCGGTTTTCTTCGGGTCCGGCTCCTGGGCCGGGGAAACGGAACAACACAGACCCACAATCAGGCAGAGTATCTTTTTCATAAGTTTGCGTTCATTGTTTAGCCGAGCGGCGCAGACGCCGGAGTCCCACGACACTGCTTAGCGATTGAGGAGCCAAACCAAAAAACTTCCAAGCACCAAAATTGCTCCCGAGAGAACGACGATCAGTTTGATGTTGCGTGCCGTTCTCTTTTTTCGGTCGAGGCGGCTTTTTTTCAGGAGATAACCGGCGGACCGGTCGGAAACGGTCACCTTTTCGGAAAACACCTCGGCGAGCTCCGGAAAAACGACGGAGGCCGGGGACCATTGCGGCCAACCGTCCCTCCAGATCAGGGCGGTGGGGTCAATTCGACGCTCACGAATCCAGTATTCCAAGACGGCTCCGGTTGCCGGACCGTATTGCGAGCCGTCGGGCATCCGGATATACCAAACCGCTTCGGGATCGGTTAACGCGGCGTTGGCGGTCGGCGGTTGGATGTGCGGCACAGGTTTTTCGGATCGCATTCGCGAGGTTCCCACGTTCGAAAACAAAAACGACAATTGCTGGACCGATTGATTTTACCCAAAAGAGACGTGGGCGACAACGCATTTCCAGAATTCGACAGCGGCGTTCGGCAAGAAAAGAAAAAAGGGCTGTATACCGTAGCCGGCATGTGCGGTAGGCTTCACCCTCGGTCAAACCGCGGCCTCGTTGGGCCGCTGCCGTGTTGAAGACGGGAATTTTAAACCGGCTTGAGTATAAACCGTTGGTTGACAAGCCCTTGCGAGAAGATGCGGTTCCTTGCGATCAGGGCAAGCAACAGCCAAAAGCGATTCAAACATTGGTATACCGTGATCATGCTTTGAAAAAAGCGACCAACGGGAGTGTTGAGGCGGTATACAAATACTTTGGAGCGTCAAAAATATCCTCGGGTGGACTCGAACCACTAACCTTTGGCTTCGGAGGCCAACGCTCTATCCAATTGAGCTACGAGGACGCGGTCGTCAAAACGACTTCAACAGTAAGGCATTCTACCGGATTCTCTCATCAAGAGCAAGCACCGGCAGGACGAAAAAAAACCGCGGGTGGGTTGTTTTTTGGCCTCCTTTTTTTATAATTTTCGCGTAAAAAAATGGTTTTACCGTGCTCCGTACAAAAATCGAGCCAAGGGGCTTCCTGAGCGAAGCGACGAAAGCCCCGAAACCGCGAGGGTTGGGTTTGACATTCCAGCTCAAATTTTTCGCGGAGGGCAATATATCTTCACTTTTTCCCAATTTTCAAAATGATCGCAAAAGACATCAAACGCGGCACGGTCGTCGTTTTCAACGGCGCTCCCTGCATGATCGAAGGGATTTCGGTGCAATCCCCTTCGGCGCGCGGGGCGGCGACGCTTTACAAATTTCGGGCTCGAAATTTCGTCACGAAACAGAAAGTCGACATCACCCTCAAGGGGGGCGAATCGCTCGATGAGGCCGATTTCAACCGCCGCGACGTCAAGTATCTCTATTCCGACGCCGACGAATGCGTTTTCATGGACAACGCCGATTACAACCAATACAACGTCAAAAAGGAAGACGTTGAAGAGCAGATGCAATATGTAACCGAAGAGCTCGAAGGAATCCGGGCGTTGATCTACAACGACGAATGCGTCGGGATCGACATTCCGACGACGGTCGAACTCCGGGTCATCAAATGCGATCCGGCCGCCCGCGGCAATTCGGCGACCTCGCGATCCAAGCCGGCGACGCTGCAAACCGGACTGATCATCCAGGTCCCCGAGTATCTCGACGAAGGGGAATTGATCAAGGTCGACAGCCGCACCGGCGATTTTATCGGACGGGCCAAAGAGTAAAACCTTTTGCCGAGGTCGATCGACGATGATTGGCAAGGTGATACCGTGCTCTGCCGTTTTGCCGCAATGCCGATCGAATAGGCCGTGTTCTCAAGACTCCTTGATGCTCTCGCTGAAAAGGAGCATACTCGCCCATCGGCCCGGAGTACCGGTCAAATGGGCTTTCGACAAAACACCAAACGGGCATGAAACTTACTGGCGAAAGCCTTACGTTCCCGCCGGCTCTTCCAGTTCATAAATTCCGGCGAGCGCACGGTACTGCTGGGCGGCATCAAGTCCGTAGCCGACGACGAACTTCAAAGGGACCTCGAACCCGGTGTAATCGACGTGTACCGCGACGACCCGGGCTGCCGGCTTGTCGAGAAACGCGCAAAGCCGGATTTCTTCCGCTTCGAATGAGCGAAGATGTTCGAGCAATTTCGAAAGGGAACGGCCAGTATCGACGATGTCTTCAACGACCAGGATGCGTCGGCCGGCAAGGTTGATCGAGGGAGCGATCCGCAGTTCGACCGTTCCCGAGGATTCTCGCCGATTGCCGTAACTGCTCATCGAAGCGAATTCGATTTCGACCGGCACCGAGATTCGGCGTGCCAAATCGGCTAAAAACATGAAGCTTCCCTTGAGAACACCGAGCAGAACCAACGGTCGGCCGTCGGTCTCGATCTTGGCCGCGAAATCCTCGGAAATCCGGGCCGCCAATTCGGCGACCCGTGTTTCGATCCTGTCAGAGGAAATCAACTCTTTCATATGAAATCGGTCTTGCGACATTCGGTATTCCCCAGCGGTTTCAATAATCACGGCAAACCACCATCGAAAGCGTTCTAATGATTTTGTCGATTGAAGATCGCAGGATCGAACGGGTCGATCGGCTCGCTTTTCGGCAACAGCCGGGCTCGCTTCAAAATTTGCTCCGGTTCCGACCGAGAGCCGGTTTGTTCGGCCCAACTCGTGTTCGTTGGTGCGGGAGCCGTCTTCCCGGCGAAATCGAACGACGGTTGATCTTGCGGCAGGTTGATCTTTTGAGGTTTTTTCAACGGTTCGGAAAAAAAGGAGAATTCGGGCGTATCTCCCGGCTCACGCAATTCCGTCGCCGGGTTTTTCGGCGAAGTTTTCGGCGGAGTTTTTTTCTCGACCGGTGATTCTTCCCGGTGCGAAACCTGCAAGATCGGCGATTCCTTGCCGCCGGATCGAAGCAACGGACTTTCCCGCAACACTTCCCCGTTTTCCGTCGGGACGACCAAAGAATCGTCTTCCCCGGCAGGCCGGTTCTTGGTTTTCACGTAATCGGGCATGGTGTTGGAAACCAGCAGAGCCCATTGGTAAACCGACCCGAATTGGTTTTTCGTCTGTTTCGTATAAAGCGGTTTCGTGCCGCCGTGTTCGCGCATCGGGACGGAGATCAACAGGCCAGAAGCCGGTTGCTCGAAATCCAATTTTTCGAGAACCGCCTTGAGATTTCGGGCTGTCGCTTCGTTGTTGGAATGATGCCGTTGCGGGTTGAGGAATTTGAATTCCCGCGAAGAACCGGAATGATGACAATCGGTCGTCGCGCAACGACTCACGAGAAACGGTTGGACGTCTTTTTTGAATTTCTCGAAAACCCCGGACGGAAGCGACCGGCACCAGTCGTCGTAATCGAAAGAGTCGGCTTCCTCATTTTCCAAAGGCTTGGATTCGGCAACGGAAATCCGGGGCAGCTCGCTGGAAATGATTTCCTTTTTGCGAACCGTTTCGATTTCATTGTCGATCGCTTTAACCATTGGCGGGAAAGCGGCCAACGTCTTGCAACGTTCGAATTCCGCGATCGCCTCGTCGTTGAGCCCGTTGGCTGCGGCCCACTTCGCCAAAGCGAAGGCCCCGTCGTAAGTCGAAGAGGCCGTTTTTTCCCGCTGGTAACGAAAAACGTCCTTGATATCCGTTCCGGCATATTCGACCTGATGGGCCGAGACGTTGACCCGACCGTATTTTCCCTGGACCTGGTACAGGTTTTGTTCCAATTTCGCCTTTCCTTCGATGAGAAACCCCGTTTTCAGCAACAAAGCTCCGATCGGCTTTTCGTCCGAACCGGCCCCGGAATCCGCTGAATTCGTTGAATCGGGCGTCTCACCTTTCGGCAAAGGGAGCGGCGAGGGGGGGCCGAGCAGGCGCGGAGGTCGTTTTTCCAAAGATTCCGTTCCGACCATCGGGGCGGTGAGCTGGTCGAAACCGATTCCTTGGGATTCCTGGGCGAAAAGTCCGTTCAACAAAGGGGAACCGCCAAAGCAGAAAACGAGAATAACGGTATATTGCAAAAAACGCGACATCGGTGCTGTTCCTTAAAAATTCGGCGAAAAAACAAAGACGCGGAATCATCGGAAAAAAACCGATGATTGTCAAGAGGAATTTTTTTGCGTATGATAACCCAGTTAGGAACAGTAAACAAATTACCGCGTCATTTCGAGCGGAGCGAGAAATCTCACCCTCGCCGAAGGACTCGGAATTCCCGGCCCACTCGCGAGGGTGAGATTTCTCCCTACGCGTTGCTCCGGTCGAAATGACATTCGCGCTTTTGACGTAGTTAATTGCGCACAGTTGCTTAGCCGGTACTCCGCGTTTTTCCCATTTCTCTTTCAACTTCGCCAAGACCATGAGCACGACCGAACAGGCCCGCAACCGTTTGCAGCTAACCCTTAACGGATACCAAGGCGCGGCCCTGTTAATGGCCGCGGGAGAACTCGACCTGTTTTCCCCCCTCCTCCGCAAGGAAGGAGGGCTGAGCGCCGAAGAATTGTGCCGGGAGGTCGCGAGCGACCTTCGGGGAACCGTTGTTTTGCTCGATGCGCTTTGCGCCCTCGGCTACCTCCGGAAATCCGAGCCGGGCTCGAAACAGCCGGAGCATTACGCGGTTGCGGAAGATTTCAAGGAACTGCTCGACATCGATCATCCGCAAACGTTCGTCCCGATGATTCGACATGCCGCCAACTGCATGCGGCAATGGTCGCAATTGGCTTGGACGGTCAAATCCGGCATACCCGCGCCCGAACACGCCAGTTGCCTCGGTCCCGAGGAGGACGGCCGATCGTTTATTTTGGCAATGAACTCGGCTGCCGGCCCGATCGTTGAACCGCTCGTCGGAAAAATGAAAGACGCCGGTTTGTTCCCTTTCAAACATTTGCTCGATATCGGTTCCGGCCCCGGCACGTACACGATCGCTCTCTTGAATGCCGTTTCCGGTGCCAGGGCGACGCTGTTCGACCTGCCGGTCGGCCTTCAATGCGCCAAAGAACGGCTCCGCGAAGCCCGATTGGACGATCGGGCAACCTTCGTCGAAGGGGATTTTTACAAAGACGAGTTACCGGGCGGAGCCGATTTCGTTTGGCTCAGCGCGATCATTCACCAACATGGTCGGGAGCAATCGCGGGCGCTTTATCGGAAAATTTTCAAGGCGCTCATCCCCGGCGGCCGGCTTGCGATCCGGGACACTCTTTTCAAGCCGGGTCGAACCGCCCCCGTTTTCGCCAACATGTTCGCCGCCAACATGCTCGCCAACACCGCGACGGGAATGGTTTACACTTTCGAAGAGATCGAAGAGGATTTGCGATCGGTCGGTTTTTCGGACATCCGGCTCGCGATCCCCGCCGAAGACATGTCCTCCGTCGTCCTCGCAACCCGTGCTTAGCGGACGCGACACATTGAACCGATGCTCCGCGAGAACTTAGCCGGTACTCCGCGCGAATTCAAGCGACGAACGAAGATTGATCGAAGCGAAGGTTTTTGAGCCGACCGGTCCGCCAACGCAAACGATCGAGAATCGCCAACTGTTGCTCCCGGCTCAAGGGAACTTTTTTCAAATAGATTTTGTCCAACCATTCGAGACCGGAAAGAATCATTTCCCCGAAATCCAGAATCATCGTCAGGTACAATTCTTCTTCGTTGAGATTCCGGATCGACTTGTAGGCCTTCAAACCGTAGGTCCAAAGTTTCGGATCGTTCCCGGCCATACTCCCTAAAAGCGAAGCGATATCGAGTGCGACGCTGTCGGCTCCCATCTCCTTGAAATCGATCATCCCGCAAACCCCTTCGGAATCGAACAGCAGGTGTCGACGGTCGGCGTTGCCGATCGTCGTTTGAATCGGGACCGAAATCTGGCTCCCGCGAACAAACATCATCATGCCGTTGTTCCCGGCCGAAAGGAACGACTCGATCATCGTCTGGCCTTCCAAAATCAGCTCCATATCCAAAAAAGTTCTCGCGGAACGTTTGTGAATCCGGAGCTGCTCCGTCAGGGAAATCAGGCGGTCTTTCGTCCATTCTTTCCACAAAAAAAGATTCCTCTGGACGCGAAAGGAAATGCCTTTGGCCTCGTTCGGCAGCGGAAACGTCGATGTGATTTCGTGAAATTGCGCGAGCGTCAACATCGCCGAGACAATCCGCGACGGCTCGACCCGATTGCTGGAAAATTCCGCGTGAATCGGAGAAACCGTATTTTCGACCGACTCCGCGAAATCACCCCCCTCGGAATCCGGATGGGACTCTTCGCCATTTAGGGAGTTTGGCAGATCTTTCGTTCCGCCCATCCAAGGGAGGAGCTCCCAATAATGCTCCTCACAAAAGACAAAACCCTTATTATCGGAAGTTTCGCACGGCAAAGGAACGATATCGAACCCTTCGAAAGCCAGGTACCAGAGGACGGCTTGCGTGTATTGAAGGTGGTCGAGCGTTGGCAGCCCGGTAGGCCAGCGCCGAAGGCAAAACGGTCCGGTCGGAGCGTCGATTTTCCAGTATTCGGCCCCGCTCAGCCCGGCGGAGTGGTCGATTACGAAAACGTCCTTGCTTCGGTAATCTTCCGAGTAGGCCGATAAGACATTTTCGATGAGTTTTGAATCGACCATGAGAGGGGAAAGCGGGGTGATTGACGAAACGGCTGTACAAGTCCTCACCAACGTATCGGAGAAACCGGGGTCTGAAGAAAAGATAAACTCCCGGTCAAGGGGCAAGAAAGCCCGTTCCTCTGAGCAATGTGCCAGTTTTGCGGGTTGGATCGGACGCTGGGCCAAACCGTCCCCCTCGTCGTAATTCCTTATATCGTCCCGGACTCAAAAAGAACCGAAAGTGCGCAAATCGAAATCTGCGGACCAAATGAGATCGAAGGCTTCCCACAATGCCGCGTACGTCAGAGAGCATCGTGTTGCCGTTCCCGCAAAACCGGAAATGAACGCGCTCCCCACAAAGTTTGAACGTGCCCCGCAACTTTGCGAAAACCGCTCCGGTTGCCCAAGGCCCAAGCTCGGGCTACAATAAGTGTTCTCTTTGTCGACATTCGATTATTACTGGGAAACTGCAAAATGCCCGAACAACCTGAACAGAAATCTTTTCCTGCCGCCCACGAAGAAAAACCGGCCCGGCCGCCGTCTCCCGATGCCGAACGCCCCGGTCCCGAAAACGCTCCCCCGGCGCCGCAATCCGGGACGCTCACTTTCGTGCTCTTTCTCGTCGTTGGGGCCGTCGTGATGATGATGTTGTTCGGAAACCGGGGCGGCAACGGCAAGGTGATCCCTTGGGGAAGCTTTCTTAAAAAGCTGGAAAGCGGCGAAATTCTCAGTGCCAACGTTCAGGGCACGACGATCTCGGGCCGACTCGCGGCCGCAGTCGAAGACGCTAAAAAACCGCAAAAAACCGAAGAGCCGAAGCCGATACCGCCCGAAGCCGTCGCGGGGCTGAAAAAACTCGGCAAAAATGAAAAAAGCGTCAAAATCGGGGACGTCGAATATATTCCCGCCGAATATTCGACCGATATTCCCTCGGTTGCCTACACGAACACGGACGAGTTGAGCAATCTCCTTTTTACAAAACTGGGTGACCGTTTTAGCGCGACTCAGCCCCCGGACCACGGAACCTGGCTCATGGTCCTTTCGCTCGTTTTTACCGTCGTGCTCGTCGTCGCCCTGTTCGTGATGATGCGACGGACGCGCGACCAGATCATGGGGGGCGGCATTCCCGGGTTTACCCGCTCGCCGGCACGAAAATACGCCGCTTCCGAAAAATCGATCACGTTCGATGATGTCGCCGGTTTGGACGGCGTCAAAAAAGAACTCGTCGAAATCGTCGATTTCCTGAAAGACCCCGAACGGTTTCAACGGATGGGCGCCCGGGTGCCGAAAGGGACCTTGCTGATGGGCCCCCCGGGAACCGGCAAAACGCTGCTCGGCCGGGCCGTCGCCGGAGAGGCGGGCGTCCCGTTTTATTCGATCAACGGCAGCGAGTTCATTCAAATGTTCGCGGGCGTCGGGGCGAGCCGGGTGCGCGACCTGTTCAACACGGCGAAGGAAAACGCTCCGGCGATTCTCTTTATCGACGAAATCGACGCCGTCGGCCGGCATCGCGGAACGGGAATCGGCGCCGGGCACGACGAGCGGGAGCAGACGCTCAATCAGATTCTCAGCGAAATGGACGGCTTCGCGCAAACGGAATCGGTCATGGTGATGGCCGCGACGAACCGGCCGGACGTCCTCGACCCGGCACTCTTGCGGCCCGGGCGATTCGACCGGCATATCACGGTCGATCGGCCGTCGCTCAAAGGGCGGATCGCGATTTTCAAAGTGCATTCCCGCGGCATCCCGCTTTCGAAAGACGTCGATCTCCGCAAATTGGCGATGAGCACGGTCGGTTTTACCGGAGCGGACATCCGCAATTTGGTGAACGAGGCGACGCTCTGGGCGACCCGCAACGGCAAGGACCAGGTCGAAATGTCCGACTTCGATTTCGCCCAGGACAAGGTGCTCATGGGCATTCGCCGCGAAGAGGTGATTTCCGATCTCGAAAAAAAGAAGACGGCCTACCACGAAGCGGGGCATACGGTTCTCGATTGGTTCAAGCCGACGAATTCCCGGGTTCGCAAGGTTTCGATCATTCCCCGCGGCCGGACCGGCGGGGCAACGCTGATGATGCCGGAAGACGATCAGCTGATCGTTTCGGAACCGCAGTTGTACGCCCAGCTCGCCGTTTACATGGGCGGCCGGGCGGCGGAAAAGATGATTTTCAACGAATCCTCGGCAGGGGTCGAGAACGATCTGAAGCAGGCGACGCGGTTGGCACGTCGCATGGTCGTGCATTGGGGGATGAGCGAGCGGCTGGGGCCGATCGCGTTCCGGACGGACGAAACGCATCCGTTTTTGGGCCGCGACATGTCGGAATCCCGCGAATACAGCGAGGAGACGGCCCAGATCATCGACGAGGAGGTCACGCGAATCCTCAAAGAGGCGAATGACGAGGCGATCCGTGTTTTAACCGAAAAACGCGACCTGTTGGACATCTTGGCCGCCGCCCTCGAAAGCGAGGAAGAGCTCGAAGAAGCGAGGATCATCGAACTGATCGGCGTTTCTCCTTACCAGCAGGAGAAGAAGCGTTCCGAAGAGGAGTAGTGGCCTCTACAAAAAAGAGCAGCGGACCTTGTACACGGTCGCAAGCACCGGCGTCTGCGCCGCTCGGTTAAACGGCGGCACGACCCGGCTACGCCGCAGGTGCAATCCGATCATCAAAATCCGTCTTGACCGATTCCTGAGGGATCGGCTGTTTGTTCCGCCGTTCAAAAACCAAAAATTTTCGGGCGAGGAAATTGCCGAGAAACGAAACTCCGGCGACGAAAATCTTTGAGAACGTGTTGACCAACGCGAGGTCGACCGAAAAACCGCTCGCGGCCGCGAAAAGCCGAAAGCCGGTTTCCGCCCAATGCCAATCCAACAGGAAATAGAGCAGCACGTTTTGGATCGGCAGGCCGATCAGCCCGACAAGAGTAAACGGAATAAAATCCCGGAGAATGTCGATCCGCTCTTTATGAAAGACCCACTTGTAGGTCCCGAGGTACAGCAGCAGCAGGCCCAAGGTAAAGGAAATCGAATTGGCGATCCGGTAATCCCAACCCAAGATCGTCGCCAAAAGGCTGAAGCAGGTGATGTCGATGATCGCCGCCGTCCCGCCGACCAGAAAATATTTCAAAAATTGGACCATTGCGTTCTTCCCTAAACCGACGGCAATCTCAAACCGCGAAATCAATTGACGAGCCGGGGGCTGTGCCCCCGGTTTGTTCCCGTTCGTGTTCGCATTGCGACTTTTTCGAGCAATGAACGAAACCGGGACCACAGGTCCCGGCTCGTGTGTTCCGTCCCCGGCGCGGCGCTACCTCAAACCGAGCATTCCGGCGATCGGCTCCATGATCCAGCTGCTGAGCATCGTCGTTTGGTTCCAGCTCCACATATTTCGGATCAGTTCAAACATCATCATCCCCCCGACGCCGAGCAGGACGATGCAAGGGGCCAATCCGAGCCCGATCACCAAACCGCCGTAATTCGCCTCCGTCGGGACGGCCGACCGGGCCGCTTGGGTTGGTGTGTACTCCGAGCCGAACCCTTGTTCGTCGGCCCCGAACGCCGGAACCGGGCCCGCACCAGCCCCTGGCGCCGGAACAGTTGCCGCAGGCGCAGGCATCGGAGCCGGAAAACCGCCCGAAGCCGGCATGTCCGCAAACATGTCGGTTTCGCCGAAACCTTCTCCCGCGTCGATTTCCGATCCCATCGCAAAAGGATCGTCTCCGTCGATCGAAATGATTTGCGAAGAACTTTCCGAATCGTCCGAACCGACCGTGTCCGCGACCAGCTCGAAATCGTTTCCCTCGCTCAGCAAGGTCGGGCTCTCCGAATCGTCCGAACCGACCAGAGCGAGAATGTCGCTGTCTTCTTCCAGCTCCAAAATACCGTCGTCCGACTCGACGGTAAAATCACGGCCTTCTTCGTCGATCAACGAAAGACCGCTGTCATTCCCCAGACTCAAACCACTCGAAGCTCCAAGGACGATATTATCATCCTCACCGAAAATCAATCCGGAGTCCCCGGCCAGGTTAATGCCGCTGCCGCTTCCTCCGGCCGATAAATCGATCCCGCTCCCTCCGCCCAATTCGATCCCGGAGTCTCCGGACAGATTGATGCCGCTGCCGGACCCCCCGGCCAATTCGATGCCGGAATCCCCGGCGAGATTGATGCCGCTGCCCGGCTTCGCCTCGGACGAGGATTTTTCGAGGTTGAGCGGCTTTTGGGAGATCGGGATCTCTTTGGGTTTCCGCTCTTCTTGCGAATCCTTGCCGAACGTAATGGTCGCCTCCGAGTAAACGACGCTGCTGTCGGTGCTGCCTTCTTCGACGAGTTCGAGGCCGTCATCCGTCAGGGAATAAAGATCGCTTTCGGCGTCGGAATCATCATCTTCGACGAGCAACAATTCATCCGTGTCGAGATCGACCATTTGCGTCGAAAGTTCTTCGTCCCCTTCGGGACCGAACGAAAGAAAATCCTCTTCCGGCTCTTCGAGCGGTTCGTCGGCCGGTTTTTGGCTCCGTTTCTTAACCATATCCGCGAGTGTCGCTTCGACGTCTTCTTTGCGGAATTTCCAATTGGCCCCGTCGCGAAAAGCTCGAATAAGATTCTGTTCCCTCATCCGGTTGACATCGCCCGGAGTGAGCTTCAAGATTTCGGCGGTTCGTTCAAGGTTGTAGTATTCCTGCGACATGGTTCTTTAGAGGACAGAGGACGGAGGACGGAGGACGGAGGACAGGCGGCCTCGATACTGTTGTCGATTCGCCGATCTTCTTCGCCTCGGGCGATTCAATTTTGGTGCAATCCGAAAGCGCCGTCGAAACGCGTCCCGAGGCCGTACCAATTGTTAATTTGATCGAAAATTCTGCTCGATCTGTTGCGGCAACGGCTCGACACCGTTGTATACCCGCAATTGGAAATCGGCGTTCAATTCCCGCATGCTGCAAAAACGAATACCGTTATCCGCCAAACTGACTTCGTAAACTCCGATTCGTTTGGAAACCGGATCGACAAGTACGACCTGTTTGACCCCTTTTTGCTCCAAAACGGTAAAACTTCCCAACCAACCGGGCGGCGGGGCCTCGACCGGAACCGTGAGGACCGACGAACCAGCTCCGGCGTAACCCTGGGCAAACACCTGATCGCGCACGAATGTGAGTAATGCGCTGATCGAAACAATCAATACCGACATCAGGGCGACCGCGCCCAATTGTTTGAGGGACATATTAACCTTCCTTGATTTTTGAAACGCCTTTGTTGCGTCGTTCAGGAACAATCCTCAACGAAAAACGAGGCTAATCACGACAAAAAACATGGTCTTTCGAACGCGTGTTGCCGTTTTTTGCAACAAAAACAGATCGCACGCAACTCGAAAAAGGCCCACGAAATCGCCGAATCGTATCGAAAACCACGGAAAAATTCAATCCCAATACACTCCCGACCGGGTATTATGCCTTTTTTAGTCGCGATAGTATATCATAAGAATCGTACACATGTCGGCAAAAATCCGCTATTCTTCCCAAGTTTTTACATTTGCGCATTTTTACTATCAGAAAACACCGCCTTGACGAGCCGGGACCTGTGGTCCCGACTGCTTGAACGCGGGAGGATAACCACCGCTCCGGCGTCTGCGCCGCCCCGCAAACGGTCGAAAATGGGCTTACCCCAAGGCGACGTCGAGGGTCATCATCAGTGCGAAACCGATCATTGCCCCGACCGTGCCCGCGTCGGAATGCCGCACTTCCCGTGAGGTCGGGATCAGCTCTTCGACAACGACGTAAATCATCGCCCCGGCCGCGAACGCAAGAGCGTAGGGCAAAACATAATAGATTTGCGTTACAACCAAGGCTCCGCAAACGGCGGCGATCGGCTCGACGACGCCGGAATACTGTCCGAGCATAAAACAGCGAAACCGGGAAAGTCCTTCCCGACGCAACGGAACGGAAACCGCGGCTCCCTCCGGGATGTTTTGAATGCCGATCCCGACGGCGAGCACGATCGCTCCGGTCAACGTCGCCGTCGAAAGCCCCGCCCCGATCGCTCCGAACGCGACGCCGACCGCGAGCCCTTCCGGAATATTGTGCAGCGTGATCGCGAGAACCAGCAAAATACTCCGCCGCCAATGAGTCGGTATTCCTTCGGCCTCGGCAACGTCCAAACCGGGATGCAAGTGCGGCAAAATTTTGTCGACGCACCACAAAAAACCGCCTCCCAAGAGAAAGCCGATCAGCGGCGGCAACCATTTCCAAAATGCGCCGTTCTGCTCCGCGCTCATTTCGATGCTCGGTGCAAGGAGCGACCAAAACGCCGCTGCGATCATTACTCCGGCCGCGAAACCGAGCATTGTGTCCAATGTTCGACGATCCAGCTCCCGAAAAAAGAACACGACCGCCGACCCGAGGGCGGTCGCCCCCCAAGTGCAAAGACCGGCAATCAACGCAAATAAAACGGGATAGGTCATTAGTAGTACTGTCCAAGCTGCCAAAACAGAATTTATACCGTACGCGGTATAACATTCAAGGCCGGTTGCCGATCGCGGTCAGTTCCTCGGATGAAAGGCCGAGGGTTCCCGGGTCCAACTCGCCGGTGTATTGATCCGGATAGGTGATCTCGCCGATGCTCGTCGTCCCCGTCAGCCCTCGCAGGCGGACTTCAAGGCAACGGTTCGTGTTGTTTTTCAACAGAGCGGCCGCCGTCGAGGTCGTGCCGTCCGGGAAAAAAAAGACCGGCACCGACCAGGTGATGCCGTTTCGCGATTTGGTTTCTCCGAACCGCGTGTCGCGATTGGCGACCGGGTCCTCTTGGACACCGTTCTCTTCGTCCCCGACCGTAAAGCCGAGGTAATAGGCCGCCCTTTCGTCCGGCACGGCCAAGGCGTCGGAAAAGAAAACCCCTTCGGGCAAAATGATGATCCGGGCGCCCGTCGCCTCGGATGCGGACGAAGGGTCCCGCAAAATGAAATCCTCTTCCTCGCCGGTAAAGCCTCCCGCCTCGAACTGGTCCCTCTCGTAAAATTCCGGCGTCCCCTCGATCGGCTCCCGCCGGGAGTGCCGCGTCTCGTCGGTCATTCGCATCGCCGCCGCGAAATGCACGTCCAACACCCGGTCGATCAGGATGCTGTTCCCGCCGATCATGCCGCGAAAACAGAATATCTGCCCTTCTTCCATTGCCCTGATTCGCAGTTCGGTCCATTCCGAACGGAGAATGTCCGCCGATTTCCGAAGCCGGAAATTCACCAGCGAATGGTTGATCAGCGGGAGTGAGGCCGAAGCGAGAATCACGATGATCGCGAGCACGATCATCACTTCCATGAGCGTGAAACCCGGCTTCGATCGGAAAGGAGGCATTATGGATAGAGGATAGAGGATAGAGGATAGAGAGCCGCGACCTGTGGTCGCGAAGGGGGCATACCAAATTCTTGATTCGTTAACGCTTAGCGTTATTGTAAGCGGCGGATGCCTGAAAAAGAATTACGGCCCCTGTTTTTTAGTGCCGTTTCTGATAGGATAATATTTTTGTTTTCCGTTACGGCGTTTTTGGAGCAAAAATTCGGACAGGTACAAAATCGGGCCGCCTGGGATTTTCATGAACTACGGGTATCTCACTCATTATCTCTACGAAAGCCTCGACATTTTGATTCTCGTCGCGGTCGCCTTGGTGTGCATGATCGGATTCTCGTTCTGGTTGGTCTTGAGCGGTCGCGGCGCCAAATTCAATCTTTGCGTCTGGGCGATTTTCCTCATCCTTCTGGGCAGCGGGACCTGGTTGATCGTCGTCGTCGATCACGCGGAACGCGACTTTCTCAAAGGCTATCTCGGCAATCTCGCGAGAGCCTACGCCCTTGCGACGGAAAAATTGGGGCATGAGAAGATTCGAGTCGGAACGCCCCCCGATGATCCGACCTACCTGAGCGCGAAAAAACACTTTCTCGACTGGGAAACGGGCAACACGCTGATGGCCTCGATTTACACCATGCGAAAAGGTGAAAACGGCGGAGTGGAATTCGTCGTCGTTCCGGCCATCGATTTGGATCATAACGGAGTTTACGAAGGGGAAGAGGAATGGGCAGGCCTGCCGATCGGATTTCCCTACACCGACGATGCCCCGGAAATCAACAAAGCCCTGGAAGGGAAAGAAGCCGTTACGGATTTTCCGACCAAGGACGAATATGGTTATTGGATGACCGCCTGCGTACCGTTGCACGATCGCGAAGGACGGGTCGATGCGATGTTGGGGGTCGATTTTTACGGACGGGATTGGTACTCGCGGATCGGGTTGGCCAAACGCTGGCCGAAGGTTTCCGTTGCCGTCCTGTTGCTCCTGTTTTTCGCGGCGACATCGATTTTCGCGACGAACCAGCGTTCGCGGGAAGTCCTGCGGACTTACGCCGATGAGCTTGAGGCGACGGTCCTCGCCCTGGAGGCGGCGCGAATCGAC
>JAVBSX010000103.1:0-10112 GCA_031556455.1 Thermoguttaceae bacterium | reverse complement strand
AACTTTCGTCCCGGTATTCCGTATTCCAAACCGGCTTCAAAACCTTGTACGCCTCTTGATAGACGCTGGTTTCGGGAACTTGCCGGGCAACCGTCGTTCTCCGTTCCTGGGTTTCCCATTCGGTTTTGTAGGAAACGACCTGTTCTTCCCGCATCTCCGTTTCAAAAACCTTTTTGTAGGTCGTTACCTCGCACGGTTCGACCCGGGTTCCGTATTGGACTTTATAGGTTTGGGCGGTATTCGGGATCGTCCCGCAGCATTGGCCCGCCGCATCGGATGCACCGAACAGCAGCCCAAGGCAGGCGGTGAGGCAGGGAATTCCCACCCGGAAGGCATTATCAATTTTTAACATCTTGTTTTCCTCGCTTCAAATCGATTTCCAGAAGAAATGCAAAGTCGTTTATTCTCTATACTAGCCCCAAGCGTCAGCGCGGGGTGATCGAGCCGCAAATCAAGCGCGGCACGATTTTCGGGGTGTGCGAAAAATCGTCGCACTACGTGTTTCTTTAGTTATTTTTACGGAAAATTACAAAAAAGGCAAATGTTTTTTTCGTCGGCTTCCGGACGAACGGAACAAACCTAACTCGATACAATTTAATACTTTGCGGCGAGAGGAAAAGTCCAATCAATCTTTCCATTTTTTTGAACTTTTTTTGACGTCCCCCCCCCCTTTGCCGCAAAAATCGTAACAAACCGCAAAGTCGTTCGGCCCCGGTTTCGGTTTTTCCGAATTTTTGGTAGGATTGTTATACAATTCCTCGCTTGGAAATGACAATGCGGCAAACCTTATTCGTTCCCCAAATGTCCCAATCACGGAAACAGCTGATCGATCAATACGCGGAAATCGCCGAATTGGCGGGCGGGCTTGCGCATGAGATCAAGAATCCGTTGTCGACGATTCGCTTGAATATGGACCTCTTGGCCGAAGATTTGGAAGGGGCCGAGCTGCCCGCCCAACGCCGGGCCTTGCGCAAGGTCGAAACGGTCAAGCAGGAGTGCTCCCGTTTGGAAGAGCTGCTCAACGATTTTCTCGATTTTTCCCGTTCGCATGCCTTGCAGTTGGAGCCGCGGGATGTCAACAAGCAACTTCGGGATCTGCTCGATTTTTATCGACCGCAGGCGAAAGCCGCCGGCATCGAGCTGATCGAGTATTACGCCAACAACCTGCCGAGCGTCCGTTTGGACGGCAAATCGTTTCGTAGGGCGGTCCTTAACCTGTTGCTCAACGCCCAACAGGCGATGCCCGAGGGGGGGCAGTTGGTCGTCCGGACGCGAACCAGCGGCAACGAGGTCGCGGTCGATTTGATCGACACCGGCTGCGGAATGAACGAGCAGTCGGCCGCGAAGGTGTTCGACGCGTTTTACTCGACGAAACAAGGGGGCAGCGGGCTGGGAATGTCAATCGTTCGCAAGATCGTCGAAGCCCACGGAGGTCGGATTCTGCTTCAGTCGGAGCCGAACCGGGGAACGCAGTTTACACTTTTGTTCCCCAGCTTGAACCGGTTGATCTCCGGCAGCGAAGAGACGCTCGCGGTGTGATGGGGCCAAGAACTACGAGTCCAAAAAACGAGCCGGGACCTGTGGTCCCGACTGTTTCTATTTAAGTTGATACTTTTTTCGCGAGCGGTGCAGTCGGGGGCACAGCCCCCGGCTCGTGGTTCGTTTTGCGTATCGCTACCGTCCGGCCCAGAGCTGCATTTCGCGGAAGAGGCGGCTAACCGATTCGTGACAGTGAATCCGCCGGATCGCCTCGCCCAGCAAGGCGGCAACGCTCAAAACGGTGATGTTCGGCAGATGCTGTTCCGGTTGCAGCGGAATCGTGTCGCTCAAGATCACCGCTTCGATCGGGGCTTGGCGGATGTTTTCGATCGCGCTGCCGCACAAAACCCCGTGCGTCGCGGCAAGATAAACCTTTTCCGCGCCGTGTTTCTTGACCAAATGGGCCGCCCCGCAAATCGACGAGGCCGTGCTGATCATGTCGTCGAACAGGAAGGCGACCTTCCCTTCGATCGGGCCGCCGATCAGGTTCGCCTGTTCGACCTGGTTGCCGAACCGGCGTTTGTCGATAATCGCGAGGCTGCCGCCGACCGCCTTGACGTGCGAGGCTGCCCGTTTGATGCTCCCTTCGTCCGGGGAAACCACCAAAATCTGGTCGTCTTTGTAGCCGAGCGATTGAAAATGCGCGTCCAAAACCGGCGCCGCCGTCAGATGATCGACCGGAATGTCGAAAAAGCCTTGAATTTGAGCGGCGTGCAGGTCCATGGTCAAGACCCGATCCGCTCCCGCCCGGGTAATCAGGTTCGCGACCAGCTTGGCCGTGATCGGGACGCGACCTTCGTCCTTCCGATCTTGCCGGGCATACCCAAAATAGGGGATCACGGCGGTGACACGATCAGCGCTCGCCCGTTTGAAACTTTCGATCATAATCAAAAGTTCCATTAAATTATCGTTGACCGGCGGGCAAGTCGGTTGAACGACGAACACGTCCTGCCCTCGAACATCCTGTTCGATTTTGCAATGCGTTTCCCCGTCCGGAAAATTGCCGACCAGGATATGCCCCTGCTGAATCCCGAGGTAATCGCAGATTTTTTTGGTCAGATTCGGGTTGGCCCGACCGGAGAAAATTTTAAGATCGCTCATGAGGGGGTAGGCTTCAGGCTTCAGGCTTCAGGCTTCAGAGCCCAAGTTCCAAAACTGAAGCCTGGAGCCTGAAGTCTGAAGCCTTTGTACTGAAAAGCGGATTGCAAAAAGTCGGACAGTACAACGAATGATTGAAATATTGTGTCTCTTCTAAACCTTTTCAGCTTTTGGTGTTTCTTTGGAAGGGGAAACGCTGCTCGATTCCGAAGTTTTTTTCGATTCGGAAGCCCCTTTTTTGTAGGATTCGCTGCGGTAATCGGTTTGGTAGAAACCGCTCCCTTTGAAAACGATCGCCGCTCCGCCGCCGATCAGACGTCGTAATTTCTTCTTATGACATTCCGGGCACTTCGTTAGCGGCATGTCCTTGATCGACTGGAATTCCTCGAACTCATGTTCGCAAGCATCGCAACGGTAATCGTAAGTCGGCATATTGTTGACTAAAACAGTAGGAAAACAAGAGGGGCAGGAAAAGAGCGTTCCTTCGTACAAGATTGTTCGGCGTCGTCCCTGCGCACCGAACTAGGATAACATTTTTGAAAATTCTGTCTACAGGACGAAGAATTTTGCGCGATTTTTCGAGAAACAGCAGCCCGAAGCGTCAGCGCCGGGTTAGCCCCGCGTTTTTCCTCTTTGGGATAGTTGTCTTTTCCCGCGGGTAACGAAACCGGGACCGCAGGTCCCGGCTCGTGATGCTCGCGGTTTCGCGGCAATTTCTAACAAACGCGGATCGTTTCGATGCCGAGGATGCGGCCGAGCATTTCGATTTTTTCGGCCAGGTGTCCGACGCCGACCGCACAATGATGGGCCGGGCCTTTCGAACACCAAGCGTCGATAAACCCTCGCGCCCCGAGCGGAAATTTGTAACGGCTGTTCGTGTTGCCGATTTCGAGGATCGGGCCCGGCACGGTTTCTCCTTCGGCGACGAGAAACCGCAGAATCCCGTCCGGGGCGTCGATCACCGACAAAAGCGTGACCGGGCCGGTTTTGACGCTCATTTCGACACTCAGCCCCTGCCCGACTTTTCCGTGAAAGACCGCGAGCGGCTTGAGCTTCGTTTTTCCCTCGGCAATCGCCGTATGCCCGGGCCCGTCGTGTCCGAGCAGGATCACATCGTCGTTGAAATCAATCGCGTAAAATTCGGTAAACGACCCGCCTGCACCGAACGCGTCCATGATTTTCATCGCCTGGACGTTCTTGACCTCGTATTCCCCGGCAACCGGCACGCCCCGGCTCGTCAGGATCGAGTTGCCGACGATCACCGAAGCGATCAGATCGACGTAGGTCTCATCCCCCGTCCCGTTGACGAAATAGGCGAGGGAGCCGAGCTTGTGATTCGCGACCATCGCATCGAGGGCGACGGCCGTTCGGGCGGCCCGGCGGATTTCCCCGGCCGAGCAGTCGGCTTGCACGTCGAAATGCTCAAGGATTTCGGCGACTTTCGCGTCGATCGCCGCTTCGGTTGCCGATTCGCGCAGGGCCTTCAATTCGGCCATTTCCACGAATTCGAAATGATTGCCGAATTGGGAGGATTGTTGCGTCAAATCGGAATAAATGTCGAGCATCCCGCAGTAAAAGTGCCCGAGCAGCCCGACGCGGTTCTCCCGCATGATTTCGGCGACCTTCGCGGCCTCGACCCAGGCCTCGATCTTGCCCCAGGCGATCGGATCGTCGCGGAGTGTGCCGGTTACCTGTTGGAAATCGATCCCCGAACGGAGGAAGACGTTGGCGATTTCCGGGACGGTGCACGATTGGCAATGGGCCAACCATTCGCCGGTCATTTTCGTCCGGTCACCCATCGCGTTGAAGGTTTTGTAGTCGATCGCCTTTTCCGGTTGCAAATTGAGGATGACGACCGGGACGTTCGCTTTTTGCACGACCGGGAGCACGGTCGAGGAAAGGGCGTAGGTCGAAACGTAAAGAAAAATCAGCGAAACATCTTCTTCCTTGAGCTTTCGGGCGGCGTCTTTCGCGATCAGGGGATTGTCGACCAGCCCGAGGTCGACGACCTCGACGCCTAGTTTCGCGATATGGGCGGCGATCTCCTTTTGGTAGCCGAGCAACCGATCCCGCAACCCCGCGAATTGCGGCCAATAAGTGTCCAACCCGATCCCGTAAAGTCCGACTTTCATGTTTTGTTCCCCCAGCTTTTCAACGACAAGAAAATATTGTTAATCGTGCTGACGATTTTAGCCAATTCCGCGGCGAGGAACAAGCGACCCGTTTTGCGAACGCCCGTTTAGCCAAGCGGCGAAGACGCCGGCGTCATCATCGAATAAACGATTCAAATTTGATTACCAAACAAGAGAACTTGAGAAAAATTTTCACTTTTTTTGCTTTTTCCCTAAAATATAGTAGAGTTGAATCGGTATAAAGCGTAATACTTATTTTTTACGAACAGCTGACAAGGAGAGAGGACGATGATACAGCAACACTTTACGTCTTTCCCGTTTATACTCCAACCCGTCATAAATTGACCGTTTTTTTACAATCCCGATTCTCTCGGAAATTGAAAAAAGCGGAGTACCGGTTAAATGGTCAAACGGCCATAGGATGCCGGGTTCAAGTATACCTTTGTCGTTTCGTTTGAGATGTAGGCGGATGGGGAAACATGTTTTGTGCCCAAAGACGCGTTTTTTCGTGTCTTTTCCAGATCATTGCATTCCAACCCATTTGCCAACCGCTCCAGAATTTCTTTCCGAATAAAGGACCGATGCAAGCGAAGAAGCAGAGAAATAAATTTTATATTGTTGTTTTTCTTGCGGCCTTTGCCGCGTTTTCCTCTTTTGCCGTACCCCTTCGCGCGGCGGGGATTGATTACTCCGAAGAAGATATTTGGCTCGTCGATTCCCGCTCCGTCTCCCCATGTCGGGCGACGGAAGAATCGTTGGAGAAGCTCAGGTTTTATCGTTTGGAACAACACCCCTCCGGGAGATGCCGCCTGAGCTGGGAAAAGGCGTCGCTTGAGGAGTTTCTCGCGACGAACGACCCGAGCCGCCCGACGGTCATTTTGATCCAGGGGACCCATTTTTCCCTGAAAGACGACATCGAATGCGGGCTCTATTTTCATAAACGCCTGCTCGCCAACCAGAATTGTCGGCTCGTAATCTGGAGCTGGCCTTCGGAAGGCTACATCGGCGGGTTTCGGCAGGATTACCAAATCAAGGCCCGCTACGCCGAAGTGCAAGGGCAATACATCGCCTATTTTTTGAAGCGTTTCGAACCGGATAGCCTCGTCTCGCTCGTCGGGTTCAGTTACGGCGCAAAATCGATCGCCGAAACGGTCGAACATTTGCGTCGCGAATCGCCCACCGAAGATGGGAGATTGCCGGTACAATGCCGCAACTTTTTCATTGCCCCGGCGATCGATCAGTGGTCGATCATTCCGGGACGGCGATACGGCCAAACGCTCGGCTCGGTTGAGAAATCGCTCGTCATTTACAATCCGATCGACAAGGCGCTGAAGTTTTACCCGATGATTTTCAAGTTCTGCGGCGGTCCCCAGGCCCTCGGACGCAGCGGCGTACCGTTCGCCTCGTTGACGCAAGAGGTTCGGGACAAGATTCAGGCGATCGACATTTCGTTCGTCGTCGGCAAACGGCACGAGTTTTTCCCGTATTTCAATTCCCAGAGGCTCAATCAGGAGTTCTCGGATTTTCTCATGTACAAGAGCCCTTGAGAGAAAGACGCCCGGGTACGGGCTAAATCAAGAGAATCATTGCTCCGAGAGGCGGGATATCCGGAGCACTTCTTCGAAGGTCGTAACCCCCTTGAACGCCTTGCGAAGGCCGTCTTCGTAAAGCATGGTCATTCCCTCTTTCCGGGCGACCTTGCGGATTTCGACCGTGCTCGCCTGCTTAAAGGTCATCTCCCGGATTTTCGGGGTCATCATCATCAGCTCGAAAATCGCCATACGCCCGCGGTATCCCGTTTTATTGCAGTTGCCGCAGCCGCGACCTTTCATAAAATTGCCTTTGGCCGCGATTTCCAGCGGAATCCGGAGTTCCCGAAGTTCCGTTTCCGTCGGCGTGTAGGGACGTTTGCATTTTGCGCAAACCGTGCGGACAAGCCGTTGGGCCATAATCCCGATCACGCTGCTCGAAACCAGATACGGCGGCACGCCCATGTCGACCAGCCGGGTGATCGCCCCCGGAGCGTCGTTCGTATGCAGCGTGCTGAAAACCAAGTGCCCCGTTAAAGAAGCCTGAATGCCCATCGATGCGGTTTCCAAGTCCCGCATTTCCCCGACGAGAATGATATTCGGGGCCTGTCGCAACATCGCGCGAATCACGCGGGCGAAATCCAACCCGATCGAGTGTTTGATTTCAACCTGGTTGATGCCGGGAAGGTAGTATTCAACGGGATCTTCCGCCGTGATGATCTTCCGGGTCGGCGTATTCAGTTCGTTCAACGCGGCGTACAGCGAGGTCGTTTTCCCCGATCCCGTCGGCCCGGTCACCAAAATAATGCCGTTGGGCCGCCGGATCAGTTGGCCGAATCGCTTGTAATCCTTTTCGTCGAACCCAAGTTGGGTCAGACTGATCCGGATGTTGTCTTTGTCCAGGATTCGCATGACGATCGACTGACCGTGACTCGTCGGGATAACGCTGACCCGCAAGTCCAGCTCCTTATCTCCCAGGGTGAGCTTGATCCGGCCGTCCTGGGTCCTCCGTCGTTCGGCGATGTCGAGCCGGGCGAGAATCTTGAAACGGGAAAGCAACGAGCCTTGCATACGCTTGGGGATCGCATCCCGTTCGACCAGGACGCCGTCGATCCGGTATCGGATGCGAATCCGGTCTTCGAACGGCTCGACATGAATGTCGGAAGCCCGAAGTTGGACGGCTTCCTGAATGATCATGTCGCAAAGCCGAACGATCGGCGCATCGCTGTCGCTGCCGCCGACCGTTTGTTGGGCGCCGATCCCCTCCGTGATGGTAAAGTCGATCGCCGTGTCGGTCATTTCCTGGATCAGCGAGTCGGCGGATTCCCCAATCGTTTGCCCGTAATGCCGGTTGACGGCATCGAGAATCGCTTCCCGCGGGGCGAGAACCGGCTCGATCGGCCGGTTCAGGATAAACCGCAGCTTTTCGAACGTTTCCATATCGTTCGGATCGCTGACGACGACGCGAAGCACTTCGCCTTCTTCTTGATAAGGGAGAATGGCGTTTTCCCGGGCAACGGATTCGGGGACGAGCTCGACGACCGCCGGGGGGATGATCGCGTCGCTCAGATCGATGTATTCCCGGCCGTACTCTTCGGCAACCGCCTTGATGATCTCTTCTCCCGTCGCATAGCCGAGTCGGGTCAGACATTCCTGAATATTCAACCCGGTCGACTTGGCATATTCCTGCGTTTCGGCAATCTGAGATTGGCTCAGGACGCCGTTTCTTTGCAGGATTGTGAGAAAATTGACTCGTTTCGCGACCATGATGGGGAGGGCGGGGAGGGACCGTTTGTCTGAGCACCGATACAACCGGCGTATTCCGTTAAACCGGAAGGCGTAAGAGTAACCAGTACAATTTAGCACACACTAACAAACCGGATCGGAAAAATCAACGTATTCGAGAAAATTTTCCGCAAAGTAGGGAAAAGACGCCGGGCGACCGGAACCGCTTACCGGATTGGGGACACTCGGCCCCTTACAGCATCCGCGTGATTTCCTGGAAGATCATTTCCGGTTCGGACATGCGGCCTAGGCCGGTTTCGCCGCAGCTGAGGTGCCCGGCTTCGGGACCGATCATCCGGACGCCGTCGTCGAGCAATTGCCGGACGTTGCGCTGCACGACCGGTTTTTCCCACATCGCCGCGTTCATTGCCGGGGCGAAAAGGACCGGCCCGACGAACGAGAGGTAAACCGTGCTGAGCAGATCATCGGCGATGCCGTGGGCGGCCTTCGCGAGAAAGTTCGCGCTCGCCGGAGCGACGCAAAAAAGTTGGGCCGCCCGGGGAAGTTCGATATGGGCATGAGATCGCGGCGAGTCGAAAAGCGAGGCCTCGACCGGACGACCGGAAATCGCTTCGAAGGTTTTCGGGCCGATCAGCCGCATCGCCGATTCCGTCATAATCACGGAAACGCCGTAATTCGCTTGCACCAGCCGAGAGACGAGCGTCGCCGTTTTGTAGGCGGCAATTCCTCCGGTTATTCCGATCAGAATTTCCATTTTTAAAAAGTAAAATTGATTTGTCGAAAAGAAAAACGTATTTTAACCCGACGTCCCGACCGAGACAACGGGCGGCGGCGAGTGAGCCGGGGGCTTAAGCCCCCCGAGAGAACAACGCGAGCTTAGTTAAGACTACTACGGGGGCGTAGGCCCCCGGCTGTAAAACGTTTTATTTTAACATGAAGTTTTGGTGAACCGGGGTACAATAGCGTCCGCCGACCAAATTTTGTATAATTGCATCGTGTAATGAGTATTTCCCGTCCTGCCCCGGAGATCATCGTCATGCGCAAATCTCAAGGCCCCGATTTTTGGATGCTGTACAATCGCTTGCCGGGAATCATGATGATGCTCGGGCTGGTCGTGCTGCTCCTCGCCGTTTTACTTTTTTCGGCGATGCGTTGTGTCCGGGACGCCGTCGCCCCGGCACCCACCGTTCCGGTATCGGAAGATGTCGAATCACAAGATAACAACGATTTTTGAACAACTTTGAATCCGCCTCGCCTCTCGCATGGTCTTTGAACTGACGCATCCTTATTATTTGCTCGGCCTGCTGCTATTGGCGGTGCTGCTTTGGGCGTATCGGCGAAGTCTGGTCGATTTTTCCCGCGTGCAGCGGCGTGCTTCGCTCTTCGTACGGTCGCTGATTCTCACGCTGCTCGTGTTGGCGATCGCCGGATTGACGCTGTTGTCGCCGACGCACGAAAAAACAGTCGTCTTCCTGGTCGACGAAAGTCGCAGCATCGACGCGAATGCGAGGGAGATCACCGAGCAGTATCTCAAGCGGGCCGAGACGGCCGCCGGGACGACCCCGATCGCGATTCTCCCGTTCGCCGGAACGGTCCGAAAGCAAATGCGGAGCTCGGAGGTTGGCACTTCGGGATCTGAAATCGCGGCCCAAAACGAAGACGAGGCGATTGAAGAACAGACAAAAGAAAAAGATAACAATGCGGCGACCGACATTGCCCGTGCGATCGAACCGGCGATCGCGATGCTCCCGCCGGACCGCGTCCCGCTGCTGGTTCTCCTTTCCGACGGGAACGAAACGGTCGGCGACGCTCTCGCGGCCGTGATTCAAGGGGGCGTCCCGGTCGCGACCGTGCCGCTGCCCGCCGCCGAGACGCCGGAGGTGCAGCTCGCCGAACTCAACATCCCCCCGCAAGTCCGGCAAGGAGAGCCGTTCACGATCGAGGTCGTCGTTCAAAGCAATCGCGAATCGAAAGGAAAAATCGCCGTCTTCCGGGAAGGTTTCAAAATCGTCGAGGAAAACCAGCCGCTCGAAATCGGCAAAAACGTCTTTCGTTTTCAACAAAGCGT
>JAVBSX010000010.1:0-10252 GCA_031556455.1 Thermoguttaceae bacterium | reverse complement strand
GATCGAAGTCCCAACGGGGTTGAATTGCGATCGCATTTCATTCCCCCCTTGCAAGGGGGGAATGAAGCCACCATTTCCTTTTTACCATAATACTTGCTGTTTTCTCAATTCCTCCCTTCAATAAAACATACAAGGCGGGGGTCCAGAGGGAAAGCGTAATCTCTGGATCCCCGCCTGCGCGGGCCGAGTTTCTGGATCCCCGCCTCGCGGGGATGACGGAATCATAGTTCATTTTTAATAGTCTTCACAAAAAAATTTCGAATAGGGCAGCAGCCGGAAGCGTAAGCGCCCGGTTTTCCAAACTTCAACGCGGGGCCAACCCGGCGCTGACGCTTCGGGCTGCTGTTGCCGTATTCGGTTCATTATCTGAAGATCAGTAATCAGGAGTTCCGTACTGGAAATATGCAATCCGACCTTTCCTCCGCCGATCAATTTCAACGGGTCGAACAAATTCTCGGCTCCGAGGGACTTGGGCGTTTACGCGAATCGTTCGCCGTGATCGTCGGCCTCGGGGCCGTCGGCGGATTCGCGGCCGAAGCGCTCGCCCGGTCCGGCATCGGACGGTTGCGGCTGGTCGATTATGATTGGATCCGGCCCAGCAACATCAACCGGCAAATTCTGGCGACTTGGGAAACGATCGGCCGGAAAAAATGCGATCTCGCCCGGGAACGGATTCGTTCCATTTCTCCGGACTGCCGTCTCGAAACGCTCGATCTCTTCGCCCATGTCGAAACCTTGAACGAAATTCTCGAAGGGGAGCCGGACATCGTGATCGATGCGATCGATTCGCTTAACCCGAAAACCGAGCTGATTGCCGCCTTGATCCGGCGCAAGCAGGCGGCGATCTCAAGCATGGGGGCGGCGCTCCGGACCGATCCGACGAAAATCCGGATCGGCCCGCTCTCCGAGATCACGCACTGTCCCTTGGCAGCGACCGTTCGCAAGCGGCTCAGACGCCGCGGATTGGAGCCGGACATCCCTTGCGTCTATTCCAACGAGGAAACACGGCTTTTGTATCGACAGGCGATTCGCTCGCCCGAATGCTCCGGAGAAATCCCGGAATTTTCGCGGGGACGGGAACGTAGCTCGCTCGGCAGCTTGCCGACGATCACCGGCATTTTCGGCCTGACCCTCGCCCATTGGGTCCTGATGCGACTCGGCCGAAACGGATCTTGATTGAGGGAAATCTGTCTTGCAAACGGAGCACAGCGAACCAAGCTCCGAGATGAATTATTGAAAATTTTCTTCCGGACGCCTTTTTCTTCTTGACACAAAAATTCGTTTGTATTATGATTTGATACAAATGTAGCAATTCCTTGGTCTTTTTTCGATATTTTAAAATGGTCCGAAACAAAAAAGAAACGAAATCTTTGGAAATTCCCCGCGTTTCCGAATCGGAATGGGAGGTTCTCCGCATTCTTTGGGAACGAGGGGCGATCAGTGCTTCGCAAATTACCGCCTCGCTCAAGACGAAAACCGGTTGGAGTTTGGGGGCGGTTCGTACTTTTTTGACCCGGCTGATTAACAAAGGGGTCGTTCGGATTCTCGATGATGAACCGATTTTCCGGTACGAGCCGCTGTACGACCGGGACACGCTGGTCCAGGCGGAAAGTCGGTCGTTCCTCGACAAATATTTTGGTGGCACATTTCACTCTCTAATCGCCCACTATCTGGACAACGAGCATCTCCCACCGGAAGAGATCCAACGTCTGCGAAAAATGTTGGAAGAAAAAGTAGAGGACAGAGGACAGAAAAATCTTAATTCTTAATTCATAATTCTTAATTTTTTTCATCCTCTGTCATCTAAAAAACATGGAAACGCTCATCAATTTGTTGTTGGCTCATTCCTGGAAGGCGGGAACGGTCGTTCTCGCGATTCTCGCGATTCGCCGACTGTGGGGGACGCGACTTTCTCCGTCGGTCCGGCATGTTCTCTGGTTTTTCGTTGCGGCGGCGGTGCTTTTGCCCGTGGGAATCACGATTCCGGTTTACGAGAAATCGACCATTCCCCCGATCGTCGAATCGACTGTCTTACCGATTGTCGAATCGGGGGTTTGGGAACAACCGCGGGTCTCGACATTCCGGGAACCGACAGCGTTCCCGGCCGCCGATTTACCGCTTTCGCTTTCACGGATTTCTTTTTCCAGCCTCGTTGCCGGAATTTGGCTGGGCGGCTTCGTTTTCCTTTTCTGTCTGTCGATCCGGCAGATCGTGTCGTTCCAATATCGCATCCGGGAATCTCGGCCGATCACCGAGGAAAGCGTCCGCCAATTACTGCGGGATTGCTCGCAAAAAATCAACCTGCGAACCCCGGTCGGGCTTTTCGAATGCGACCGCATCGGGAGCCCTTTGCTCATCGGAATTTTTCATCCGCGGATTCTTTTGCCGAAAAACTGGTGCCAAACGCTTTCCTCGAAACAGCTTTCGCATCTTTTCCTGCACGAACTGGCCCATGTCAAACGTCGCGATATTTTAACCGGCGGAGCGATGTCGCTCCTTTGCATGTTGCATTGGTTCAACCCGCTGCTTTGGCTCGCGATCCGGCTGTTCGGCGAAGATTCCGAGTCGGCGGCCGACCGCCTCGCGATCACCCGGCTGCGGGAACCGGAAAAAATCGAATACGGCTTCACTTTGTTGGAATTGGCGTCCTTACTGAGCCCTTTACCGCTTGAAAAGACGCCGAACGGAATCGGCGTTTTCGAATCCCCATCCAAACTGTCCAGGAGAATTGAAATGATTCAACGTAACTCACCGACATGGAATGTCGGAACGCTCTTCGCCGTCGCCCTTTGCGCCGTCGTCTGTTTGGCGACGCTCACCCGATTCCAACGAATCGTCGCGGAGGAAATTCCCACAGCGAATACCGCAACGGAAACGACAACGCTGCTGTCGAAAAAACGCTATGAAAATTCCACTGTCAAAAAACCGATTCAGATTCGTGGTAGGATCGTTTCGCCCGACGGGGTGTTGCCGCGATCTTCGAGAATTTGCATTCGTGCTCTTTCGCCGGACAACGAACAAAACCTTTGGGCCGGTCACGACATGGTCCGAGAGGATGGGACGTTCGTTTTGGAGCGGAAAGCCCACACGAATTACGAACTCGAATTTTACGATGAGACAAACCGCTGGACCGCGAAGCCGGTCTTCCTCGAAGTCGGAGCCGAATCACCGACGGAAGAGGTCGTCTTCCAACTTGAAAAAGGAGCTTTGATCGAGGGAACGGTTCTCGACCAAAACACAGGTCGGCCGATCCCGAATTTCGGGTTGATTTTCGCCCATCCTTTCGAGGTCCTCTCGAAACGAACCGGGAAGGTCCGCGTTTTTCCGAATACGCATTACACGAAGACGGATGCGGAGGGAAAATTCCGCCGCTGCGTTTTGCCGGGCCGCTACGGTGTCGCGACGGAACGGAATTCCGACGTGCTTTTTCGCGCTTCCCTTTCGGAAAAAGCAAGGGTGTCCGACCCGGCCGATTGGCAAAAGCCCGAAGTTCGAACCGCAGCCGTTTTCGACGTCGGATCGGATACAATCGTTTCGCCCGTCCTGCGCATCAATCCTTAATCCCACTGTACTCCGGCAGTATTTCTCACAAAGGCACAAAGGACTCAAAGGGGAACTTGGAATTACACTCCTTTGTGAACTTCGTGCCTTTGTGAGAGAAAAAGAAATACGCTATATTCGGATCAGGTCGTTTTTCAAATTTTTCGTTCAACCACAAATTTCAATTTTCGAAAGGCCACATTATGTCCCGCTTATTTGTCGCCGCACTGCTGTTTTTGATTGGCTCCTCGTTGTTGGCGCAGGACGCTGATCGGGGTTTGAAAGAAGCCGAATCGAGCTTGAAAAATCTGACCTCGCCTCGTTGGTTGCTGTATCAAGAGGCCCAGGAGCGACCGACATACCGCTCGCTTTGGAACGGCGGGGGAAACTGGATCGGAGCCCGGCTCCTCTTTCGGGCCGGAGGAGAAACGGAACTCGGACTTTCCGAGGAGCAAAGTGCCCGGCTTGCATTCCTACGCAAGGACAATGAAATCGGCAAGGAATTGATGCAGCGAAAATTCCAGGAACAGGATCCGGCATTGATGCAGGCCGAGGCCGCGTCGCGGGCGGCGATTTCAAAGGACGATCCTTATTTCGAGAATTCGAGCGAGGAACAAAAACGGGCGTTTGTCGCGGCCAACGAAGCGTTTTTCCGAATTTTCGATGATACTTTGGAGGAAGAGGTTGCCGATACGCTGAGCCCGGAGCAGATGCAGAAAGTGCAAATGCTCAAGCTCCAGCTACTGCCGGAAATGGGATTGGCGGTCCCTTCGATGTTCGAACCGCTTGGGCTTTCCGAGGAGCAGCGGGCGGAAATGGAGGCGATCCGCCAAGAGATGGAGCCGGAATTCGAAGCCCTGCTCGATGAGTCGATGAGCGTTAAAAAAGAGTATCTCAAGTTGATGACCGACGAACTCGCGGCCGCGAACAAGGAACAACCGTTCGCTTCTTCCGATGAGGTTTTCAAGGCGATGCGGCCGGCCGGGGAAAAGGCGTCGAAAAACGAAAACTTGATCCGCAAGCAACGGGAAGTCGCCGAGAAAGGAAAAAAATTCGCGACACGGATCAAAGAGAATTTGATGAACGTTTTGACCGATGAGCAGCTTGATCGGATGCAACGGATTTTGGACGAGACTCCGGAGTTCGCCAAAAAGATGCTCGCCGGGATGAGGCAGCAGCGGGAAGCCGCCGAGAAAAGCGGTCAATGGTCGCCCGGCCCCGGTTCCTGGCGGCCGGGGGACGGTATGCCGGACGAATTCAAAAAGCAACGGCAGCAGGGGCGGTTTCCCAAGCAGAAGTGAGGGAAGCGGCTTAGCTGTCAGCGGCTTAGCAGCTTAGAAGACTGTTTTCGAAGCCGCTAAGTTGCTAAGCTGCTAAGCCGCTACTCCTACTCCGGTCGTTCGGGGCGGATTGATTCGAGGAATTCGGCCAAAATCTCGGCATCGGCGTCGGTGCCGCACCAGGGGGGCATCGAAATGACCGGCTCGTTCAGTCGGCGGATGCGGGCCGCGATCGCCCCCTTGTTCTCGCCGATGAGCAGCGGGCCGAGCGCAGAGTAACCGTGGTCCAAGGCGTGACAGTCGTTGCAATGGTGCATAAATAAGGCCCGGCCGATTTCTAACCGTTCCTGACCGCCGAGGGCCTTCAAATCAAACGGAATCTTGTAAGACTCTTCCCCGACGAGATTCCCGTAAGCATCGACCAGGCGTCGCGTCTCGCTCGGCGGGGCCGGATAATACTTCCGGACGAAGCGCTCCGTCCAGATTCCCGATTCGAGGTATCCTCCTTGTGCCCGCCCTTGGCCGATCTCGTCCGCGTAAATCTGGTTGCCGAGCACGAGCTGGTCGACGATGTACGGCTTGCGGACCGCTTCCCGGACGAACTCGGCGACGGCGAGTGTGGTCATTCCGAAAACGAACAACGAAACCGCGAAGCCGAGGTTCATCGATTTGGGATTGCGGATCGGTCCGAAAAACGTCAAGACAAGCAGCACCCCGGCGAGCCCGAACAGCAGGCCGAGGAAGATATTCAGCACGGCGGCCCCTTCGAGAACCGCGAGCGAGCTTTTCGGCAGATTGATCAGCCAAAGCACGGCTCCGACCATCAGCAAAACGATGCCGAAGAGGAGCGGCTTCGACATCCGGCGGACGACCTGGGCGAGCAGGTCCGCATCGTCCGGCTTCCGGAGTGTCCAGGCCGCATGGGCGTAAACGTAAATCGTCGAAAGCACGAGACACCCGCCGGTCCGGAGAATCGTTTGCGGCAGGAATTGCACGTTCAGGAACGCCTGCCAAAACGTACCGTCGACCGCGTTCCAATCGCCGATCAGCCCTTTGCTGTTGAGCATGAACGCCGTAATGCCGGTAATCAAAACGAGGCTGATCCAGGCGGCGATCGCGTAAATCCAGGCGATGATCCGATGCGTGTTCCCGGGCAGATGATCCCAGTAATAATACATCGCGAAAGCCGCGACGATCTCGATGATAAAGAAGACCCATTCGATCGCCCAGCCGAAGACGAAGGTCCGGATCAGCGCTTCGGTCGCGAGCGGCGAGGCGAGGCCGATGGTCCACCAAATGCCGACCCCGGTGATCGCCCCGAACGCGACGGTCAGGAGCACGAAAAACCGGGTGTGCTTTTTCCAATAATCACGGTATTTCTTGTCCCCTTTCCGGATCGCCCGGGAATTTTCCAATGCGATGAGGATGCCGCCGCCGACGGCGTAATGCGAGACGATCACGTGTATGATCGCGATCGCGGCGATCAGCATCGGCGATGTCGCGACGGGGACGTACCACCAAGGATAATGCATTTTAGGGCCTCTTTCGTTGAGAGGTTGTTACAAACGACCAACACGAGCCGGGGGCTGTGCCCCCGGGCTGTCTCTATTTGAGTTGATTTCGTTTTCGTGTTGTTACTTTTCTCGCGGGGTAACGTGTCGGGACCGCAGGTCCCGGCTCGTTGTGGGATGATTTCGTCCTACTGCTCCGACTTGGCTTGCTCCATGAGATTTTCGAGCAGCGCTTCGGCCCGGGCCGCGTTTTCGCCCAGGGTCATTGCAATCGTTTCCGACATTTGAATTTGCTGCTCCAACAGTTCCCGGGCTTGTGTTACGGTCTGCTTACGGAGTTGGTCCAAATTCGTTTGACTCATTTGCATGCCGGTAATATTGACGAAAATGCCGATGTATTGCTTTTCGTCCGGCAGGGCATAGATATATTCGTGACACACCAGGTTGTACGAGGAGTGCTCGACGGTCATATCGAGTACCTCCTTCGAACCGCTCCCCATGAGCCGCTCGAACGGTTCGGGGTCCATCAAATAGGAAATCGGCCGGCCGCAGACCGCGCTTGAGCATTTGAAGAACGACCGAAACGCCGGGTTCATGCTCAAAATGTTCAAATGTTCGTCCAAAACGACGATCCCGTTCGGCGAGGTTTCGATGATCTTGTCGACTCGTTGCTCGGCGAGCCGCTTGACGTAAGGGATGCACATTTCCGGCTCGGCCAACCCTTCGATCACCGCGATCGCCTTTTCCCGGCAGCTGGAATAACCGCAGGCGCCGCAATTGAGTTGCAGATCGAGGCTCGCCTTGCCGGTTTTTTCCAAAACCTGCCGGATCGCGTCCTCGGAGATTTCCTTGTGCCGGATCGGGGATTTCGCGAGGTCGTACCGGACGCCCAGCGAATCGATAAACGCGAGATCATCCTTCGTCAAAACGTCTTTTTCCGGAGGCGTTTTGGACGCGAGCTCTTCCGCTTCCTTCGTATATTCGATGATATTCCGCCGGGCCGCGAAATCCCCGGGCGAACTGCCGGAAGCCGGGCCGCTCGCACAGCCGGCGGGGCAAAACAGCGGCTCGATCACCTGTCCCGGGGAGCATTCGGTGATCGCTTTTTCGACGTTTTCGATGCCGCTGACGAGCACGACGTCCGGATCGAGCATCTTATCGCTCCAACCGCTGGTCAGGACGCAGCCCCCTTCGAGCGGAAAGAGCCGGGCACGACCGCGGGGCACGTCGTCGAAGTCACTTTCCTCGCAACCGGAAACGTCGATATTTTCCTGCTTCAACCATTCGGCCAATTCCTCGAACGTGAGGACGCAATCGATATGACCGATTCCTTTATATCGCTCCCCTTCGCTTTTTTTCGCCGTACACGGACCGATAAAAATGACAGGCATATCCGGCCCGAGTTTTTCGCGGATATAGGCAGCGTGGGCGATCATCGGCGAAACGACCGGAACCAAGTATCGGGCCCAGGCGGGCTGGTATTTTTGGACGTATTCGACGACGGCGGGACACGAAGTGCAGATCGACGGTTCTTTCCGGTGTTTGTTGACGTAAAGGGCGGTCGCCTGGGCGACGAAGTAGGCTCCGATCGCGGTCTCACCGACATAGGAAAACCCGAGTCGCCGGAGCACCGAAGGGATACGTTTGCGTTGCCAAGAGGGGAAGAAACCGGCGAACGACGGGGCGAGTGAGCAGGCGACCTTGTCCTTGGTCCGGATCAATTCCGAGGCGACGGCGATGTCGTTGCGATAGGTTTTCGCGTGTTGGGGACATTCCCGAACGCAGGTCCCGCAAGCGATGCAGCGATCATCGACGACCGAAGCCTGTCCGTCGTTCAGGCGGATCGCCTTGACGGGGCAGACACGGACGCAGCGAAAGCAGTCGCGGCACATCGCGTTGTTCGTGTAAACGACCTGCGAGGAACGTTTGAGATTCTCGGGATATTCCATAAAAAATGCTCGCTATTGACCTGTGCAAAAAATGTAATGTTCAGCTGTTTGGTATTCCACGAGCAAGCCCAGCGGTTGTCATTTCGAGCGGAGCGAGAAATCTCACCCTCGCCAAGTGGTCGAAAATCATCCCCGCTCGCGAGGGTGAGATTTCTCCTTGCGCGTTGCTTCAGTCGAAATGACTAAGGCGGTTCAAAAATTCCAAGGGCCGAAAAAACGGATTATTCGGAAAAGAATAACTGAAAAACATTTTTTTCCGATTTCCCCCGAACCGCCCGGTCTTCTTTTTGTCCGTTTGTGCTAATATAAAAGGACATTATCTTGAAATCTATTGGAGCATAGCTTTCCCGTCCGTGCAAGACCCAAAATCGACGGATCGTTTTGAAATTCCGCCCCTTTGCCTTTCCCATGAACATACTGTTTGCATCCAGCGAAGCGGTCCCCTTCGCGAAAACAGGCGGACTGGCCGATGTAAGCAGCTCGCTCCCGAGCGCTTTGAGCCGGCTCGGGCACACGGTCCGGCTCATCATCCCCGCTTATCGCGAAGCGCTGCAATCCGGGATCCCGATTGAGGACCTCGGGATCGAATTCGAAATCCCGATCGGCAATAAAATGGTCAAAGGGAGCCTCTTGGAAAGTCGGTTGCCCGGCTCCGAGGTTCCGGTGATTCTCGTTCGTCAGGATCATTATTACGACCGAAGCGGGATTTACAACTTCCTGGGAGAGGATTTTTCCGACAATTGCGAACGCTTCGTCTTCTTTTCCCGCGCGGTCTTGGAAACCATCGAATTGCTGAAATGGGAAATCGACATTTTGCATTCGAACGATTGGCAAACCGGCCTCGTCCCGGTTTACCAGGATGTTCTGTACCGGGAAAAACCGCGGTATGCCCGGATCGCGACGCTGCACACGATTCACAATCTCGCCTACCAGGGGGTCTTTTGGCATTGGGACATGATGCTGACGGGAATCGACTGGAAGTATTTTACCTTCGATAAAATGGAGTTTTACGGAAAACTGAACCTCCTGAAATCAGGGATCGTTTTCGCGAAAGGGATCAGCACCGTCAGCCCCCGTTATGCCGCCGAAATTCAGACCCCGGAATACGGCTGTGGGCTGGAGCCGGTCCTCCAATATCGACATCAGGATTTACGGGGGATACTCAACGGGATCGACACGGACCATTGGAATCCGGTGAACGACAAATACCTCGCCGCTCCGTTTTCGACGGCGGATGTTTTCGAGAAAAAACCGCTCTGCAAGGCCGCTCTCCAACAAACGATGCAATTGCCGCTGCGGCCCGAGGTCCCGATTTTCGCGATGGTCGGCCGTTTGGCTTATCAGAAAGGTGTCGATTTGATCCTGGAGACGATCCCCGATTGGGTTCAAAATCACGGAGTTCAGTATTGCATCCTGGGAACAGGTGATCGCGGAACGGAGGAGCGATTTCGGGAATTGCAACAACAATTTCCCGAGAACCTCGCGATCCGGCTCGAATTTTCCGATGCGTTGGCGCATCAAATCGAGGCCGGGGCCGATATGTTTCTCATGCCGAGTCGTTACGAGCCGTGCGGCTTGAACCAGATGTACAGTCAACTGTACGGAACCGTGCCGATCGTGCGGGAAACCGGCGGTTTGGCCGATACGGTGATCGACGTCGAGGAAGGGAGCATCGCCGGGGGAACGGCCAACGGCTTTTCTTTTTCCGGCGATTGGCCGCACGATTTCAACCGAACGATTTGGCGGGCGCTGCACTGTTATCTCGAAAACCCGGCCCTTTGGCGTTCGATCATGCTCAACGGGATGCGGCAGGACCGGTCTTGGGCCAATAGCGCCAAGCATTACGTCGATTATTACGAGGAACTGCTGGTTGAATAAAAAATCGTAACGTTGGCCTCAAGTTGGTTTTATCCCCCCGCGCTCACGCTTGGGGCTAGTATTGAAACAATTCCCGGCCAACGCGCAAAAAAAT
>JAVBSX010000383.1:0-6070 GCA_031556455.1 Thermoguttaceae bacterium | reverse complement strand
TGTCCTTTGTTTTTTTTCATGGCGTTGTTAAAGAATCGGAGTGGGCGAACGTTCTTCCGATAGAATATTCCCGTTTTCCCGCCTTGTCGAGGGCCGCTTACCCTGTTTTGTTGGCTTGAAGGTAATTTTTAGAGGCTCCCAACAGCGATATCAGGAAAGGGAAATTCCTTCGTTTCGACGCGAATTGGTGGAAAACCAACTTCGCGGCGGCTTGTATGCAAGAGCAAGGGGACGACGGCGAAGTGACGATCTTCAAGGACTCCGTGTTTCGGCACCGCCTTTTTTTGGAACATCTCGGATCGGAGTTTGGGCGAAAAAAGAAAAATAATTCCGGTTTTGTCGAGACGATTTGGGAGGAACGCAAGTCGTCGATTGGAAACGATTTGTTCGATCCCAGCGTTGAGTGTCGCATGTTGTTGTCCTATGCCGGGGTCCACATGCAGGACTATCAACCCGTCAAAAAACAATCGGCCGCAACTGCCTCGTTCGCCGACATGCAACGTCAAGCGGTAGGCGACAATCAGTTTTTTGGTTACGGAGAACATTACGATTATGGATGGTGATACGGTCGGTGATATGATCACGATTACTCGAAAAATGATCATCAACGACGACCTCGGGGCTCTTTCTCAGATTCCGGAAATGTTCGGACGGCTCGCCGCCGAGACGATCGAACAGGACGGGTTCGATCTTTTGAAGCGGAACCGGACCAAGATGTTCGCGGACGCGAACCGGAACCGGGTCAAGACGAACAAAAAACTCGATTCCTTCGGTCTCAACGAGGCGTACCGGCTCTTCAAGGAAATGACGGACAAAAAAGGCCGCCCGATCAACGTCGAGCCGAATTACTTGCTGATTCCGCCCGCGCTGATCACCGACGCCTGGACGTTGCTGAACTCCGTGTACGTCAACCAGGCGACCGACAAGCCGACGGGTGACCGCAACCCTTGGGCGAACCGGTTCGAGGTGGTCGACACGCCGTACATTTCGGCGACGCAGGGCAAAGGGGAAACGGCCGGAAGCGACGACGAGTGGTATCTCTTGCCGAAACCGTCCGACGTGTCGCTTTTCAGCATTTCCTATCTCGACGGCCGGGAAACCCCGATCATCGAGCAGGAACAGGCGGCGTTCGACGTGCTCGGCGTCCAGATGCGGATTTACCACGATTTCGGCATCAACGAGGAAGACCCGAAAGGCGGCGTTTTTTCGCCGGGCAAGTAAGGCTGTTTGCCTTTTTCAAAAATCAACCAATCAACCGACAAGGAGAAAAATAAATGGGTGCGATTTGGAGACGAGGGGAACAGAATCAATTGAATCTCGTTCCCACGGAAGCGATGATCGGGTCGGCGGGCAAGGTGGTCGTCTTGAACGATTATCCGGTCATCATCCTGGAGGATTTGACCGCCGAAATGTTCGCCCGCGGCGAGTTGGTCGGTGCGGCGACGGCCGGGATTTGGGAATTTTCCAAGGGAGACATCGCGTTCACCCAGTTCGCGAACGTGTTTGTCGATGCCGGGGGAAAAATCGCCGAGACCGGGACGTATATCGGCGTCGCGGAGAACGCGGTCAGTGCATCGGATTCGACCGTCATGGTCGTGTTTGATTCCTTCGGGCCGAAGCCCTCTGCCCCGTAAGAAAAAATGTTGGAACAGGACGAAATCGATCACTTGCAAACGCTTCAGGAAGAGGCGGGGGTCGACGCGAGCTACCTTCGCGAGGGAGACGGAGAGTTTCCCTTGACCGTTGTACCGGTCAAACCGACTCCCGGGCGATTGGTGTTCGGGGATTATCAACTTTACGACACGGCGACGGTTTTCGTCGTCGGTAAACGCGATTTTCTCGGGAAAAACCTGTTCAAAAATCCGGGAGCCGGTGATCGGATTCGTTTTGTTCTCGCGGACAAGGAGCTTGAATTCCTTGTCGAGGCCCTTAACGGGGCTCCCTGTTGGCTCGATTCCGGCAACTACGGCGTGATGATGCGGATTTGTACCCGTGCTTACAGACAATGACGAAATTTTTCCTTGCGAGTTCGGCAAGCGTGACGGTCAATGTCGACACCCCGACGTGTTGGTTTTAACCGATGCGGCATTTCGGTTCGTCCGCTCCGAATTTTGCAGGGCAGGAATTTGTGAAGACTATTTACCGAACCAAGATCGGCTCCGAACGTCGATCCTTTTGAATGAGGGAAAAAATCATGTGGACACTTTTGACATACCTTCGGAACCTTGGCTCGGCGATTGCGGCGATTATCTCAATTGTTCGTGCGATCATTGCTCTCATTGGTACGGAGCAGGCGAAAAACCTCTTCCGGCTGATCTGTGACGCTCTAACAAAAGAAGCGGACCGGTTGCCGGAACCGCCGAAAGAGGAAGCCAGTCGTGCCCGGCTCTTGGATCGGGTTTGGCAAAAAATTTCGCTCGACCGACTTGGGATAAGCGAAGAGCAATACGTCGCGTTTTGTAACATGCGTGGCATTCCGGGCTTCGATCCTGACAACCAGGCTTTAGCGTAAGCGAGGTGCGATATGACAAAACCGAGAATCGCCGATTTGCAAAAAGAAATCGAGGAACTGAAGGGGCGGCTCGTCGAAAAAAGCAGGCCGTCTTGGTTTTCCCGTGTTCGAAGCTGGCTCGCCGTTCACGGGCTCGCACTGCTTGCGGGATTGGTTGTCGGGGTCGTTGTGGGGATGAACGCCCCGTCGCTACCGAGCCTGAATATTCTCAAACCGAGCATCGAGCGGAAGGCGGCGTCGGAGGTCGCCGAGATACCCTTTCTCGAACGAGCCGCCGTCGCCGCCGCCTACCGAGCCGCCGCCGAGCGAATCGCCGCCGATCCCGGAAACACCGCCGAGCGATACGACGCCGACGAAGAAATGCGACGATCCGTTGCGATGCAGCCCTCCGCCAAAGAGTGGCAACGTGCGACCCGCGGGCTTACCGCGATTGTTTGCGAGTGCGACCACCACGAATGTCATTGATGATCCACCTTTTACCGGAAGAAAGAAAATGATTATCGCGATCAAAAGAGACGGAAAAACGATCGGCGTTCGCATCGGCGGCGGCGAGGCCGAAAGCGTCGAGTGGGACGGCGTTAAAAACAAGCCGGAGACGTATACGCCGAGTTTGCACACACATTCCTCGTTCGATATCACTGATTTTGAAGAGCGGATCGCCGAAATCATCAGCGACGGCGACTTGACCGTCACCGGCAAGTCGGCCTATCAGAGCTGGCTCGAACAACCGGGCAACGCCGGAAAGACGGAAGCGGAATTTGTTGCCGCGATCAAAGGGGTGCAAGGCGATTCAGCCTACCAATTTTGGCTCAAACAACCGGGCAACGCCGGAAAAACCGAAGCGGAGTACCTTGCCGCGATCAAGGGCGTGCAAGGCGACTCGATCAACGTCAAGGGTGCCTATGCGACGTTCGCGGAATTCTCGGCGGCGAATCCGCCCAAGACCAAGGGCGACTGTTATATCGTTGCCGGACACCTGTACGTCGCCAACGGCATCGGCTGGGTCGATTGCGGAAATATCAAGGGCGTGCAAGGGGACAAAGGCGACAAAGGCGACACTGGGCCGATTGGCCCTGTCGGTCCGACCGGTCCGAAAGGTGACAAGGGTGATAAAGGCGACAAAGGCGACACTGGGCCGATTGGCCCAACACCGTTTGTTCGCGAGACATGGATCGCGGAGGTTGTGAGCTATTCTTCGACGACAGGGACGTATGTCATCAGGGCGATTGATACAAACATCGAAACGAACGGCTGTATCGCCGTGGAATAAAATGTCGGATTTATTGATTGGACAAAAAATTCTTGCCTCGCTGGACGAAAACAATATCGTTCGGCTTGCGGATGTCGGCACGGCGGACATTACAACCGGGCAAAAAGTCGTCGCGACGCGCGGGCTTGACCAAAAGGTTGCTATCGCTCCACTTTATCGTGGTGTTGATGTCGGCGACACCGTTTTAGCTATCCGCGACACAAACGAAGTCGTACGGATCGTGCCTTATGAAAACGATCGGCCGCGTATTCGGATCAGTGTTGTCAATGGACCGAATTATGAGCATAAAACAGATGCTATAGGGCGAGTACTCCCTATAGGACAAACAACTGTTTTGGTTGAGGTTTCGGGGATTGGTGAAGCAGATGAAATTTATCTTGCATATAACCGAACTGAGGACTTTGGCCTATGGGGAATCTACGTGACGGAAAACGTGCTAGTAGACGCATCCTACCTTCCGGAATTTTCGGGCCAACGCTACGAAGTTGCGAGATTGCCCGGCGCTCACAGCGTCCTCGCTGTCATGCTTGGCTCACATGTATTACAGGCTGTAATTAAACGTCACGGCAGAATAATCGCAAAGAGCCAGTGCACGATAAACTTCGAGCCGCCGCTCAGCCTATCTCTCGAAAATATAGGCATGTCCGCTTCTCGCCAAGGAGCAGCTTCGATAGGAAGCGTGTCCGCGTCGTACAGAAACTACGGCGGGGAAAAAATAACTGGAAAATGGCGATATACATCAAATGGTGGCGTATGGTCAAATTATTACAACTTCGATCTCATTTATGCTTCGACTATTGTGCAAAACGGCATGTTAACCGATGGCGTTATAGGAAACACAGGGTTGTTTAGTACCACCAGTGAAACCACTATCACGGTAGAGGTTATAATGACCGCCTCAAGGGGGGCTGATTCCGTTACAGTGTCGAGACGGAAAGACTTTTATTACGGACCATGATCACCCTACGCAACGGCACCACCTGGACACAACGAGCCGGCCGCCTGACGACCGACGCATTACTCATCGAGCCGGGCGCCACGCTCCGCAACGAGGCGGAGGTCTACACCTACACGACCATTTCCGAAGGCCGGATTCTCGGGAAGGGGACGCTGTGGGCGCACGTGTCGAGCAAGTACGTCGACGGCGAAATCGATCCACTTCACACGGTCATTTATTACGGAATATGGCCTCTCGATCGTCGTTATATACAAATCCAAACCGTCAGCTACGCCGTTGCCACGTCTTCGGGACACGGCAGCGTCATTTCGTAAACTTAACTTTTTGAGGATAAAATGGACGGGACTGTAAAAATTGAAATCCCAATGGAAAAAGTGATATCGCCCAGCAGCGTTTTGAAACTGAGCGGGGCGGTGGTCGATGAGAACGACGATCTGTTGGTTGTTCCTGCCCGGACCGATCACGTTGAGATGCGGTTCGCCGAGCGGGTGATGAACTTGAGCGGCAACATGTTGACGATCCCGGAGGATACGACCCGATTTCAGGTGCTCGATCCGGCCGAGTATTATTTTTACGACACGTTGCAACCGGCCCGAACAGGGGTCGCGGGGAAGCCGTACACGTTTTTGTTCCAGCCGGATCGGAACCGCAGGCCGTTTTTCCCGCACCCGGGAATTTTCGAGGTGCATTTCCGATTCATGCCGAAAAACGACAAAGAGGATATCGTCGAGTTACTCTTCGTCGTTTATGTCGGCGGGGTGGTCAGCCCGCGGAAGATTTGATATTTTCTTGAGGCCTCTGCCTCCGTTGCCCGGCTGACGACCGGGCTTTTTTTGTTCAAATCACCGGCAGCTTATCCACCGCCTGCTGCATGTCGATCGGATCGACGTCGATATAAAGCCTGGCCGTCAATTCCGGCGTTGAGTGCCGCATCAGTCGCTGGGTCGTCGTGAGCGGCACCCCCTCACGGGCGAGCATCGTCCCGAACGTGCGGCGCAGGGAGTGCACGTCGATCGATCGGCCGTCCGGGGATTTGCGCTCGATCCCGGCCGCGATGCAATCCCGCTTGAACGACGACATAAGCGAGTGCACATCATGTCGAAACACAGAATCAGTCGGGTTTTTATCCACGATCCATTTTTTCAGTCGCCCGGCAAGCTCTTCGGTGAGTGGTTGAAATACGTCCTTGTTGTTTTTGGTCCCGGCAGCCCTCAAAACGATCCGGCGTCGTACGGGGTCAATCTGGTGTATCTGAAGGGCCGCCAACTCCGACGACCGGAGCCCGGTGCCGACGGCGGTGCGGTAGGCGAGCTCGACCTCTTCGCCGGTT
>JAVBSX010000185.1:0-9635 GCA_031556455.1 Thermoguttaceae bacterium | reverse complement strand
ATTCGGGCGGTGTACTCCGACCAGGCGCCGCGACCGTTGAACTCGAAAATGCGGTTGCCTTCCGTTTTCGTCGCGATCAGCGGTTCGCCGTAGGCCGTAAAACCGTGCGTCGCCCGGGTCGCGTTCTTCAACGTCGGGTCGGCGAACCCGATCGCGCAGGCGTCGTGTTCGTGCATCACCCCGTCGTGATACTGGTAACTGAACAGTCCTCGCATGTTGTCGGACGAAGTCCCGCCGAAAATCGTGACCTTTTGGCCGAAAACCTCGTCGAAGGCCTTGAGAACGAGGGTGTTGTCGATGTCGATTCCCGAGCAAAGGAGGTAAATGACGTTGATCGCGTTGTTTTTCCGTTGGAGGTTTTGGGCCAGTTCCAAGGCTTTCTCGTAGGAATTATGGCCGTAAATTTCCGTGACGGCGGCGGAAGCGACTTCGTTTTCCGGGCCGCGAACGGCCATGATTCCGAGTTCGTGCATCGATTCGCCGACCCCGTCCCGGCCGGTGACGGCACAGCCCGATTGGCCGAACAGCGGAACCGAAGGGAGGAGCTTTTGCAAGGCCGTCGCGACCTTGTCGAGCCGATGTCCCATCGTCGCGTTGAAAAGCAGGACGCGGCAATCGGCGGGAATTCCCTCGGGAAAGGCGACGTCGATACATTCCTGGGCCGCGCGTTCGGAATTAACGCTTCGAACACTGGACGAAAAAAATTCCAACATGGTTTTTTGAGTGGGAAGTGAAGTGGGGAGTTGAGCCGCGAGAATGGGTGAATGTTCTCGGATATTTTTGATAACGACGCCGATATTATAGCGTTTGGCGGACAAAAAAGAAACCGCTTTGATAAGCCGGATGAGAAATCAAGAGCAACGAGTCGCGTGCCGTGCGCGAGGTCACGTTCATTACGAGAAGATTTGCCAACGCGAATGGGGGCAAACCGCGACCACAGGTCGCGGCTCGTTATTCTTACGGTCGCGATTGGGAGAGACGCTGCGGGTTCAATTGGCTGCTCGCGGAGATCGCCTCGGCGATGAACGGATCGCTCGGGGCGCTGCTGATGCGCCGTCGCTTCGGTTGAACCGGAAGCTGGGGGAGCGATCCGGTTTCGCCGTCCGGCTTGGCGAGGCGGACGACCTCCCCGTCGAGCCGACGGTCGTCGAGCACGATGTCCGGAGAGACCCCGACCCCGCAAAACGGATTGCCGTTCGGCGAATAAAACCGCTCGATCGTCAACTTTAACCCGGCGGCGGGAACCGCCTGGTTCGGCCGGTTCAAACGGTAAATCACTTGGACGGTCCCTTTGCCGTAACTCTGTTTGCCGATCAGGATGCCGCGGCGATGATCCCGGATCGCCCCGGCGAAAATTTCCGAGGCACTGGCACTTTCCTCGTCGATGAGCACGATCAGCGGGACCGTCCAAGTGCCAGAACCGTTCGCCCGCCAGACGTTTTCCGTCAGGTTGTTGCGATCCTGCGTTCGGACGATGATCCCTTCGTTGATAAACAGGTTCGCGGCGTCGACGGCAACCGGGAGGAGACCGCCGGGGTTTTGGCGGAGATCGAGAACCAGGGCTTGCATCCCCTGTTCGTTCAACACGGAAAGCGCCTGCCGGATTTCGTCCGTCGTATTCGTTTGGAAACAGCTCAGTCGAAAATAGCCGAGGGTTTCGTTGATCATGTGTACGTCTTCGACACTGGCGACTTCGACCTCTCGCCGGACGACGCGGACGATGCGCTCGGGCTTGTCCGGCGACTGAACCGTGAGGACGGCCGTCGAGCCGGACTCTCCTTGCAGCAGGTCGGCCGCGAGATCGATCTGCACGCCCAGGGTCGATTTGCCGTTGACGGCGAGTATCCGGTCGCCGTCGAGCAGTCCGCCTTGTTGGGCCGGGGAATTCGGCAGGACCTTCGCGATTACGAGCGAGCGGTCGTCCGAATCGAGTTCGACGCCGATTCCGACGAAGCAGCCGTCGATCATCGAATAGACGTCGTTGAGTTGCCGGAGCGTCAGGTAAAAGGAATGCGGATCGAGCGAGTTGGCCGCCCCGCCGACGAATTCGAGGATGACCGCGGCGGGAGAAAGTCCGATCTCCTTGTTAATCAGATCGGCGACGTACAGGACGCCGTTTCTCATGTCGCGGATATCGCGAAACGACCAGGGCATCGCGATTTCTCTCGCCTTTTGTTCGGCGGCCGCGATCTTTTCGGGCGAGGCGATGATCTTGTTCTTTTCGAGAAACGCCGGCTCGGTAAGGGCGACTTCCAAATCGTCGAGGCCGTGCCGGAAGAGATCGACCCATTGCGGGGAGTCGACGTGATTCGCCTGAATCCGGCTCAGGACGTCTTCGAACATCGCCAAAACCTCGGTGAGCGGCGTTTGGCGGAGGAGCTCCTCGAACGTCGAATCGTGATACCGCCGGTTGATATCATAATGAAACCGGACCTGCTGGTACCGTTCTTGAATCGCGGGAACCTCGCCGACAGACTTGAGGGCGTTTTCGTAATAACTCATCGCCTCGGACCAAAGCTTTTCTTTCTCGAGCGCCGAACCTTGAGTGAGGATATCCTCGATTTTCAGGGGTTCGGGTTTCGCGAACGACTTTTCCGATAAAAGCGGCGGGAGCGAGTTTTTCAACTGCTGCGGCCGGACGAGAGGCGGCTGCCGCGTTTCCGAAGCGGAAGCGGGAAAAGGAGCGGGGGCGAGCCGTTTCGGGCGAGATTGCAGTTGCAGGACGCCCGATTTTTTCCCGGATTGCACATACGTCGGGGAATCGACCTCGGGAACCTGGAGCAGCGACTGGGTCTGCGCTGCCGCAAGCGGGGATTCCGCGACGAGGCCGATCCCCCAGCAGAATGGGAAAAGAAGGGAATAAATTCGAAGGGATTTCAAAAACATCGAATAAAGGTGCCTTGAAAACAAGGAATACCGACACAATGATATTTGGACGAAATGCTTCCTTGCATCAAACGGATCGCCTTCCTTCTCCCTTTGGCGTTTCCGAAAGTTGGAAACGAACCAAGCCAATCTGTATTAGGGAGTATACACCCGGGAAGTGCAATGTCAAAAAACTCTCTTGAAAATGAATCCCGAAAAACCGTGCTAAACGGAGGATTTTAGCGGCTTGCGTCGGGTTGTTTCAAGAAGGCCGTTCCTGTCCGTTAATACGTAGGAACGGATCATGTCGGATGATCCCGATCGGAAAAAATTTTTTCCCGCCAATTTTTTCCCGGCCCGGATTTCGACTCAAGGAATCGCGAAAAACGACCGCAAGGCCCGCAAAAGCCGCTTGTGAGCTTAAAGCATAAATTTTTTGAAAGTATAATACCTTGTTTTTAGGTTGACATCAGAATAAAATTATTGGCGCGATGCCGTGGCCGTATGTTTCGAGTCTCTGCGCAATATTATTAAAGGTTATCTGATATGGGAAAGACATCTTTCAGTGAATTTGTCAAGCAAGAAAAAAAATTTGATGAACAGAAGAAAACTGTTAACTGGGAAGAAAAGAAGCTACTTTATCTCTCACGAATACAGAATTTGTATGAAACCGTTAGGTCATTTCTTCACGAATATACCGAATCAGGTGAGGTCAAAATAGAAGAAGATAGCATTCAAATTGATGAAGATTATATTGGCATATACGCAGTTCCTGTTTTGCATGTTCACCTTTACGATAGACATGCCGCTTTGGTTCCCGCCGGAACCAACATGATTGGCTCGCCTGGGAGGGTTGATTTGGTTGGCGATATGGATACTCTAAGAATCATTCTGGCGGACAAGAATGAAACCTGCCCAAAAGTCTTTGCGGCTTTTTCTCGAACGGAGGAAGAAAAAGAGCAGATCGAAAAAAAAGTGGAAGAGCTGGTTCACCGAAAACGTGATTACGTTTGGAAAATTATCACGGATCCGCCTGATATTCGGTATATCGAGTTGACGGAGGACAGCTTTTTGAATTCATTGCAGGAGGTGTTCGGTGGCTAGGCTGATGCGATCAGATGAACACAAAACTTTTGGCGACATCAGCTTGTTGCTTTCCGAACGAAAGGATGCGTTGAAATGCTTTTGTGTTTGTAGCAACGAATACTTTCGGGGATATTCCGAAAAAGAATTGAAAAAACACCTTGCTTATCATTTACAGGAGGCGGAGTACGATGCTTGTTTAGCTTTGCTTGCCGCTATTGAGGCGGCCTTTCGACTCGACTTTGATTATCGGCACAGAGCCAAGCGCAAAGATTCGAGATCAAGCGAGATACGGCGGATGTCCAAGCTGCCGAGAAATGATTTTAGCCATGATATTGCCATGAGCGATCTCTTCGACTTACTGGCCGTTGATGGTTCCGCATCAGGCCGTACAATAAACTTGTTGAAAGTTTTTTTTCAGTACAGGCACTGGCTCGCACATGGTCGGTATTGGCGACTCAAAATCGGCGGCAAAAAACCGAATTTCTCGGACATTTACCAAATTGCTCAAGCGATTGGCGAAGTGCTCATCACCAACTAAAGATAAGGTCGATTTCTTCCGCAAAAAGCGCCTTCGCATACGCTTGCATCGTGTTGCGGTAAATCTTTCACGGGCAAGGCCCGCGAAAGCCTTGATTCGCGAAAACCGACCGTCTATACTGGCCCGAATCAAAACGAGCCGGGGGCTATGCCCCCGGTTTGTCCCCTTTTGAGTGATTATCTTTTCTCGCTGTGAGCGAAACCGGGACCGCAGGTCCCGGCTCGTGAGAGGGTTGGAGATAACAAAGTACACTCAACAGGGCACCGGCTAACTTATCAAAGGAGCGAGAAACATGGGAAGAATCTTCTTGGGCGTCAATATGGAATTCGTCCGGCACGAAGACAAGCCGTTCGAATGGGGGGTCGCGAAAGCGGCCGAAATCGGGTACGAATACGTCGAGCCGATGGTGCATCTCGGCCGCGAGCTGCTCAGCGAAGCCGGCTACTTTCATAGTGTCTCGATGTTCGACGACCCGTACCGCATTCGCCGGGAATGCGAAAAGTACAACGTCAAATGCTCGGCCCTGTCCGCGCATTGCCCGCTGTGCAAGCCGGAAGTCTCGACCGAATACCTGAAGCAGGCGGTCCGCTTCGCCGCCGAATGCGGAGCTCCGATCCTGACCACGGATGAAGGGATCAAAAAACCGTGGACGACGCAGGATGAGGATTTCGTTTTAATGAAATACGCTCTGAAAGAGGCCGCGATCCTTGCGGAGCCGCGCGGCATCCGGATCGGGATCGAGCCGCACCAGCAGTACACGGTCAAGCCGGACCTGTACGACCGGATCATCGATCTGGCCGGTTCCCCCGCGATCGGGGCGAACTTCGATACCGGCAACAGTTACCTCGCCGGTCAGGACCCTTACGCCTGGCTCGAACGGATCAAAGGGAAGTTGATACACCTGCACGCCAAAGACATCTCGGTCCAGCAATCGGATGCCGAACGCGGCCAGGTGACCGGAACGCCCGTCGGTTGCGCATGCGGCGACGGCGTGATCGATTGGCAAAAAGTGATCGCGATTTGCAAAACCACTCCGCAAGACATCGTTTTCAGCGTCGAGTGCGGCACCGTCGATCAGGCCGTCCGCAGCATTGAACATTTGAAACCGTTGGTTTCGTAGAGATCAGAGGAAAGAGGATAGAGAATAGTGAGAAGTGGGAAGTGGGAAGTGGGAAGAGAGCCGCGACCTACGGTCGCGAAGTGCAGTCTCAGTATTCTTACCTCTTATCTCAAAATTCTTAATTTTTAATTCTTAATTTTCCTCAACTCCTCATGCCAACAGAAACACTTTCCTGGGCCGGTGATCTGCGATCGGGCGTTCTCCGGATGATCGATCAAACGCTGCTTCCGACACAACTTCTCGAAATCGACTGCCGCGACGTGCCGACGGTCTGGGAAGCGATCAAGTCGCTCCGGGTTCGTGGGGCTCCGGCGATCGGGATCGCGGCCGCCTACGGGGTCTGCGTCGGGTTGCAACCGTTGCTTGCCGGAAAAGACGTTTCCGAAAACGAATTTTTCGAGGCGTTGGAAAAAACGACCGCCTACCTCGCCTCAAGCCGACCGACGGCGGTCAACCTTTTCTGGGCGCTCGATCGAATGAAGGCGAAAGCCGCCTCCCTCCGGGGAACACTTGCGCCGGAGCCAATCGCTCAAGCCCTTTTTGAAGAAGCGAAAGCGATACACGAGGAAGATCGTCAAATCTGCAGGGCGATCGGCCGCAACGGGGCCGCGCTTGTGCGGGACGGCGATGCGTTCCTGACGCACTGCAACGCCGGAGGGCTGGCGACGGCCGATTACGGGACCGCGCTCGCCGTTTTTTTCGCGGCCCACGAAGCCGGGAAAACGATCCGCGTTTTCGCCGATGAGACCCGGCCGCTCCTGCAAGGGGCGCGGCTGACGGCTTGGGAATTGATGCAGCGGGGTATCGACGTCACGTTGATTTGCGATTCGATGGCCCCGATGCTCATGCGAGCGGGGAAGATCGACGGCGTCGTCGTCGGGGCGGACCGGATCGCGGCCAACGGCGATACGGCCAACAAGATCGGGACGTACGGCGTCGCGGTCGCGGCCGGGGCGCACGGGGTTCCGTTTTATGTCGCCGCGCCGCTTTCGACGTTCGATTTGACGCTTGAAAACGGCGACGGCATCCCGATCGAGGAACGCGACGCCGAAGAGATCACCTGCGGTTTCGGCAAGCGGACGGCCCCCGAAGGGGTTCGCGTTTACAACCCGGCGTTCGATGTAACCCCGGCCGAATTGATCGCCGGGATCATCACCGAACGCGGCATTATCTCCCCGGTCAACCGCGAAACCGTTCGAAAAATGTTCGAGCAATAATCAGAGCAACACGTAACCGAGCGCGGCGAGCAGCGTTGCTCTCGCGATCCAGGTCGTTCGGTTTTTCCAGCGGAGCATGGCGAACATTCCGAGCACGAAAATGACGACCACGCCGGCATCGCCCCAGGAAATCAGCGGATAGACGAACTCGCGGTCGGAGAACGGCCAAAGCAGTTTCAATTCCCAATCGGACAGCGTCGCCGAACCGGAAAACACCAGATCGGCGGCAAGGTGTGACCAGGCGGCGAGTAGCGCGACACCAATCCAAACCGCGAGCCCCCCCGCTTGCGTTTTAGCCGCACAGCGCGGTTCGAGCGCTTGACTCTCTTCGGAAACCGCGAACTTCGTCCAACGAACCAAACAGCGTGCCGACCGGGTGATAAGATCGAAGCGATAATCGATCACGGCAAACAGCAGGGCGAGCAGCGAACAGGCGAGCAGATTGTGTCCCCAGGTCCGATGGGCGGTGTCGAACAGCGGAAGGCTCCAGAAAAACGTGAGCCCGTCCCAATCGGGGAGATTGGCACAAATCCCGGCCAGCGCGACGGTCTGCCAGCCGAATTTCTTTTCCAGCCCGGCCGCCAACACCAGATTCGCCCCCAGCAAAGCGTGTTCGATCGTCGTCATGGAATGAATCCGATTCTCTTTTCTTCTTGTAACCGTAACGTATTTAATTTACAATAAATTCGTTGTTACGGCAATTCTCACGTCTTTGTTTGACTCGCGATCTTTCCTTTTTCGAATTTTTTCAATATGGAAAACCCATTTATTCCGCCGCAGGATGTGAGTGAACACCGAGAACAAAGAACTTTTGGCGAACCGGGAGGGCTGCAAATCACGTTTTGGGCGCCCGATATTTACAGTGCTAAAAAGTGTGTTTTGAGGTTTTTTTTCTTCGTTCTTCCTGTTTCGGCATTGGTCGGAATGATGTTTGCCGTGGGATTGTGCGGATCAGCGGGCTGTTTCGTTGCACTGATTCAAACGGGAAATTTTCAGGCACTTTTTGCCTTGTTGGGTTGTTTGGTTGTTTTATTGGCAGCAACTTGTTTTTTTCTTTTCCGATTCGATATTATGAACGGAAGTTTTCTCGCTCGTCGGATCGCAACGCGAGTTCGTTCACGAATTCCGGAAGGGGAAAACTGGATCGTTCAGCATACGCTCGACCCCCGGTATGTAACAGGAATACGGGCTGGCCTGGACGATAGCGACGACGTGGGAATTCTGCTGATCGAAAAGGATCGGATTTGTTTCGTAGGGGATTGTTCCGCGTTCGAGTTGCCCCGGAGCGAGATCATTCATGTATACCGGGTGTATGGGTATCCGATCTACGGTTTTTTCGGGCTGGGATCGCGTCTGAGGCTTTTCGTTCGTCCGAACAACGCTTCTTGGATTCGTTCGTTGGACATCGCGGAGTGTAGCGGCCGGACCTTGTTCGATTATTTCCGTTTGGGAAAGAAACTGACCGAACGGCTTGAGCAATGGTACCACTCCGGCATGACGGAAGAATGTCATTGCTCTCCGGGTGAAATTGAACAGTAACAAACTTGTTCGGTACTGAGTTCCTGATTAAAAATGAACTCATTTTCCGTCATCCCCGCGCAGGCGGGGATCCAGAGATGACGGTTTCCCTCTGGACCCCCGCCTGCGCGAGGGTGACGAGTAAGGCTCAAGATTTATCGAGATTCGATAGTACATCACCAAAGCCAATTTTGTGAACCGGGCCGTTTAGCCGAGCGGCGCAGACGTCGGTGCCTTTGTGAGAAACAGCAACACGGCCGCAACGACGATTGCCGCGGTTTCGGTTCGCAGGATGGTTCGGCCCAGATCGACCGGCCGCCAATGCCGGCGGATCGCGGCTTGAACCTCGTCCGGCGCAAACCCTCCTTCCGGTCCGATCAGGACGAACACGCGGGCCTGCTCGCGGTTTCGCACCGCCCAGTCGAACAGCGGAATCCGCGAGACGTTCTCATCATGCATCGGATGTGCGATCAGCCGGGCGGTCGACAGGCGGGCGGCCTCACGGTCGATTGCCTCCGACAGCCGTTCGATCGTCGTCTCTTCGGAAATTTGCATGAGCCGGGAGCGGCCGCACTGCTTCGACGCTTCGATCACGGTCCGCCGCAACCGTTCGAGAACGTTCCCCTCGGCTTTCGCGACGCCGTGTTCGACGGCGAGGGGAACGAGCCGGGCACAGCCGAGTTCGGTCAACTTTTCGACCAACCATTTTTGGCGGTCCCCCTTCGGCAAGGCGGTCGCGATCACGAGCTCAACGGCGGGCGGCGGCTCCGGTTCCAACGGCTCGCGGATCAGGAGTTCGACGGCGTTACGCGGCAGCCCGACGATCTCGGCGAGATAGTCCCGGCCGGAGCCGTTGAAGATTTGAACGGTTTCGCCGACCTTTTTCCGCATCACCTTGACGAGATGCCGGGCTTCGTCGTCTTCGAGCAGCACCCGCCCGTCGTCCGGAACGGCCGAGGAAAAATAATAACGTTGGGTCATAGGTGGGGGTGATGTGCGTGTTTTGCCGTGTTCGATGGCGGAAAAAACAGTTTGCCTCGAAAACTATTCTAAAGTGCAGAGCACTGTAAAGACTCATTATATCAAAAATCGATCCTGTTGATCCAGTAAATCCTGTCAAGAAAAAAATCGGCGGGACTTTGCAATCGTCTTGTTTCTTGCAGCCCCCTTTTGACAAGGGATAGAATTGCGGTTACCATGGGCCATTGTTCTATTGACGATAAGTCGATAGCCGGGGCGATAGCTCAATTGGGAGAGCGCAGCGTTCGCAATGCTGAGGTCGGGGGTTCGA
>JAVBSX010000426.1:0-8883 GCA_031556455.1 Thermoguttaceae bacterium | reverse complement strand
TGATCCATGAGAACACGTTCACTTTCGCCTACCGAACCCGAACATTCCGAGACCAAGGAAAAAATCATTCAAGGAGCCATGCGGGTCTTCTCACGATACTCCGTCGACATGGCGTCCATGCGCATGATCGCCAAAGAGGCGAAGGTCACGCTGTCACTGCTTATCTACCATTTTCAGAATAAAGAGACGATTTATCAAACCGTCCTTGATCGGGTCTATGCGATTTACGCACGGCGATTTCAGGAAGTCTTCGCCCGGATCGAATCGACGGACAAACTGAAAAAGAAAGAAGCGGTCGAAATCCTTCGCGAACTGATCAGGATTACCGTCACCTCCTTGTGCCACGATCTTCCAGCCTTGGATTGGAAAGGCCGAATCATTCTTTACGAATATGTTTACCCTTCCTTCCATTACGAGGCGTTCTATTCCAAACATGTCAAACGGTACTATGGTCTGTGGGTGAAGGTCATTATGGCCGTCACGGGAAACGACGACGAGAAGGCCTCGTATTTTCAAGCGGTCGTCATTTTCGGTCACGTCGCCGGTTTTCGTCTGCAAAACGAAATGTTGAAACGGTCGATTTCGATGAATGACATGTCTCCGCAGGACTTGGAGACGATTGTGAAAATGGTTACCGACAACACGCTGTTCATGCTCGGCGTCCGTTGACGACGCATCGGTCGGTTGGAAACCGATGCGAAACGGGCGGCACACGACGAAAGTTCTTCCGCCCTGAATTCGTCAGCTTAATAATGTAGCGACATTAAGCTTCCGATCATCGTCGGAATCCCCCGTACTGATTCGCGGGGGCCGGGTTGTTTTTACCGGAGTTTAAATTGCGCGACAAGCTGTTGCAGGTTTGCGGCCATCGCGGACATTTCGTCCGCGGCTCCTGCGGACTCCTCGGCAGACGCCGTGTTCTGCTGGGTCACGGCATCGATCTGCTGCAAGCCGATCGTAATCTGGTTGACCCCCTGCGCCTGCTCGTTGCTCGCGACGGCAATTCCGGCGACCAGATCGGTCGTCTGCTTGATCTGCGAAACGATCGTATCCAAAACTTCCGCCGTGTGGTTGGCGACTTTGCCCCCCTTGTCGATTTCCTTGCCGCTGGTCACGATCAGGTCGGCGGTTTCCCGAGCCGCCTTGGCACTGCGAGCGGCGAGATTCCGAACTTCCTCGGCGACGACCGCGAACCCTTTTCCATGCGTTCCCGCCCGGGCGGCTTCCACGGCGGCGTTCAAGGCAAGCAAGTTCGTCTGGAACGCGATGTCGTCGATCACCTTGATCACGCGCTGCACCTCCTCGGAGTTCTTCGTGATCCTTTCCATGGACGTATTCATCGCTTTCATTGCCTCCTGGCCATCCGACGCGGCGTGGACCGCTTTTTGTGCAAGATCCCGGGCGTTGGCGGCGCTTTCGGCGTTCGCCTTCGTCTGGCCGCTGATCTCACTCATCGACGCGGTGATCTCTTCGAGGCTCGCGGCCGATTCCTGAGCTCCACTGGACAACGCCTGGGAAGCACTTGACACCTCTCCGGCTCCTGTCGCGACCTGTTTGACCGTTTCGGCGACTTGTTTCAACGCCGTGTTGACCGAAACGGCCAAATTTTTGACGGCGATACTCATTTGATCCTGTTCGCTTTTCGGGACGACGTTGGCGGTCCAATCGCCGCTGCCGAACAATTCCGCCGATCGGACGACGTTACGGTAATCGGTGAGGATCATCGTCGTTCCTCGCCCAAGGTCGCCGATTTCGTCGCCGCGTCCTTCGATGTCCTTGGGAACCGCCACGGAAATTTCACCCCGTTCCGCGATACCCCGCAAAATACCGACGCTTCGGGCAATCGGCGAAGCGAAGGAACGCCCCGCAAACACGGCGGCGACGATTGCAATGACGAGAATCAGCAGCGAAACGGTTCCCGCCGTTTTCAAAGAGCGCGACGCGTCGCCGTTAAGCGTTTTTTGCGAAGTGTCGTTGGTTTCCTCCATTTTTTTGATCAGGGAGGCAAGCTGTTTCTGAGCGTCATTTTCCAGTTTCGTCAGCATTTCGCTCGTTTTCCGCTGCTCCGCCATGACTTCGTTCAGTCCGGCGCTGACGATCACGCCCCAGGCGTTCGGATTGCTCCCGAACTGGATCGGCGTCAGCGTCTGGAACAGGTCCTTGCCGTCGGTTCCCGAATCGTTGATCAACATCTGGGAACCCTTCTTTTGTTGAATCGCTTCGAGGAACGCCTTACGACCGAAACTTTCCAGCGATTTCGTGACATACTCCTTCCGCGGATGCCAAACGATCAAGCCGGCGCCGTCCACGAGGTAGGCGAATCCGGTTTCGAATGGATGATGCGGTGCAAGAATCTTTTCCACCAACTGAGTACTTAAGTCAATGCCAACAACGCCGACGAATTTGCCGTCGATTTCAATGGGAACCGCGACGGAAATCATGATCGTCCCCGCATATTCATAAGGCGACGTGACGAATTCCTTTTTCGTTTTTTTCGCTTCGGAGTAGTACTCCGTGGTTTCCGGCGCTTCCAACGGCTCGAATTCGATTCCGTTGTTCCTCTTGACGGACCAAGGAATGAATCGACCTTTGTCGTCCCCACCCTGCTCCTTCGCCCCGGCGAATTCGGTGTCTTTTCCATCAAAGGCTCCCGGTTCGAAACCGACCCAGACACCGATAAAATCGGGATACGACCGATTGATCTGAGCCAAATTGTCCAAGACAAATTTGCGACTGCGTTTGTCGGCGGGATTCTCGGCCATGTAAACCTGCAACAAATTGGTGAACGCCCGAGCCTGTCCGAACGCCGTTTCGACTCCCTGATCGATTTCCGCCGCGATCTGGTCGGCGAGCGTCTTCATACTCTCTTTGCTCAAGGTCTCGACGGTTTGGGTGACGGTTGTGTTGACACCGAAAACCTGCTGTTTGAGATTGTCGGAAAGCTCCTTGCCGGACGCCTCCAGGACGGTTTTCATCTCGCTCATACCCTTGACCGACGTCTGGTGCATCGATTGCTGACTGAGCAGGATCAGAACGAAGAAGGCGAGGACGACCAAAACGGTGATCGTCGAAAGAATCAGGACCAACTGGAGGGAAATTTTAAAGTTGGAGAGTCTCATTGAAGTAACATGGCAAGTGAGAGAATATATTGAACAAACGTTCAATAGTCGAAGATATTTTAGTTTTCCCATGGAGTTTGTCAAATAGTTCTTTTAGAAAAAACGTACCGGAAGCGGTACTTTCGGAAGAACAAGCGGTAAAGTCGGATTATTCCCGTCGACCGGCTAGCCGAGCAACTTCGCATCGGTCATCGCCGCGTGTTGCAACTCCAGCCATTTGTCTCAAGCCGGCGTTACTGTTCGTTTCCGCGACGTAAATCTCGTACGCCCGATAGATTCACTCCAGAATGTCCAACGATAGACCCTACATCCGGTTCACCAGCGTGAACCGCTTCGGCGACTTCTCCGTTACCGTCAGGACGTACACGCACAGGTCCTTCGATTTCGTGATCACCGTCAGTTCGCCGGAGTGGACGGGCATCGTCGTTTCACGTCGAGTTCAACGAATTTAAAAGAGAGCGATTTTCATTTGATCGTCGCTTCGGAACGAAAAAATGAAAAGATTTTTCACTCTGCCGACGGAAATTCTTGCCCTATCGTCCGGCACCACTTCCGTCACCACCAGCATCTTTAGTGGTTCGCTAAAGATGCTGGTCGACGCCTCAAAGCCCGTGTTTTACGGACTTTACAAACTACCCCCGGCTGGATTCGAACCAGCGGCCTACGGTTTAGGAAACACGCACGGAAATCGATGAATACAGCACCGAAGTTGCGACAGTACAAGAGTTTACGGCAATTTCGCAAACGTTGCAAGAGGCGATAAACACATGCAAAAACCCCTATGTTTTTTGGGTCAAAACGGCCTATTTGGGTCAAACTTGGGTCAGGCAACGATCGGTCATCTTGAAAGATTATTGGTGAAACGAGAGCAAAAGATGAAAGATTACGATTGCATCGCTTTGAGGATCCGGACGGTGACTGGTACTAAAAGCATATGGTATTCCTTTTATCTGGACCGCCTGATCCCACCCCAAGCGTTTACACACATGCAAATCGTTTTTGTGATTATCAAGATACTCTTTCAAATAGTTGGCCCAATGGTCGGGCTCCATGTTTTGGACATATCCCAGCATTCCCGCTTCGCGAAAGACGTTGATAGGATACCCGGTTCCGTTCCAAAAGCGCTGTACACCGCCATTCCCGAAATAGTCATTTGAATTTCCACCCTGCCGGAGTCTTTTGGCTTCAAAAACAAATATCGGGCAAAACGGTCTTTCTCCGGAACGAATACGGATATCCAACCTCGGTCGGCTTCTGCCGACTTCGCCATGCGGAGAGATCGGTCGCTCGCATTGGACGTTGAATTTTTCAACCCATCGCGATTTGTCGTACTCAAGAAAATTTTCTATTTCTTTGCAGAGGTCATGGGAGATGTCCTCCTCGATAGAACCGGAGTAATCCTTGTCACGGTTCCTCAGCCGAACATAGCCTTCTTGGACAAGGCGAAAAACTCGTTTGCGAAATTGATTTCGATACCTTTCAGCACAGTCAAACCTTTTGAGGGAGGGTGTCGATTTCATTCTTTTCCTCCTCGCATCGAAAGAATTTCGGCGAGAATGCCATCAGCATCATGGAGAGCTTGGCTTTCTGTCCAATGGTAACACTCTTTCGGTTTGAAAAGATAAATCGAATTGCCATCAAAAATTCGTAAATTTCGTCTAAAATAGAGCCATTGACTATGCTGACGACGAAGTTGATCGAAGATCGAATCGGGAATTTCGATCTCCTTCGCTTTATTTTTTGTTTTTTGCCCCGGAAAAACCACATCAATTCGGACCGCTTCCATTGGTCCCTTAACGGTAATCGGCATCACATCATGGTAAATCCCGTCTTCGTCATCAAAAAAACAATCCAATTCTTCTTTAAGCTGCTTTACGTACAAAGCCTGTTGTTTTTTTGAACAAGGTTCCAATAAATCCTTGGGAATCCGACCGTCGACAAATTTCATCCTGTAATTCAGGAAGTCGTTTATCAAGAGAACTTCCGATGGTCGCAGTCCAAGAGCCTTGTTGATTCGTCTATTGGCTTCGGCTAACAGATCATCTTGCATCTTCGAGCTGAATATTGTTGCCTCAGAATTTTTTTGAAGTCGATCATATAGATTTGCCCAGCATATTATTTCTCTTTCGTCAATCGAATTCAGTGGAATTGGAAGGTTATTGAGCGTTTCCAAAACAGCAACGTCAGTTCGTATGCCCCATTGAGGTGCGTAAAAAAATTGGTGGTACTTAAAAAAGCCCGAATTCCAATACAGGGCCAATGCCTTAAGTATTTTAGAATCTTTTCCCGCAACACCAATTTGCCCATGTGGAGCCGCAATTGTTTGGTCGGAATATACGGCAAATCGCCTCGCTTCATCCAGTATGACAAGTGGAGGCATACATACATCGATCCCCTTTGTTCCGCCACGTTTGCGTAGATAACACATTTTACGAGGAATTTTTTCGAGTGCTTCCGGGGGAAATATAAAGATACGTCCACACCCTTTCAAACGTGACATGACCAAACGACATATTCCTTCAATTTCCGGCGCAGGAATTATTCCATCCCCTCCTGCTTCTCGAAGCTCGGTACCGGCATGTGCCATTATTTTGTGTTGAATACTAAATGATCCAAAGCCCGGAAATTTTTTAGCAACACGACGTAAAAATTTCAAATCCCGATGCGAGCCCCACATAGCCGTTTTCCAAACAAGCGGATCACCCGATTTAGCTTCGGACACAGGAACATACCGGATTTCGCTAGAATTGACGATGATATTCCACGCTCCGTCTTTTTTATGTTCCCCCCGATTGATTGCCTGCTCTACTAAAATTGGTGCATAAGTCAAAATACTTGCATCGGGCGAATCGGTTGGAGTCGGTTTGAAAAAAAACGCGGCCCCAGGAGCTTTGGCGCCGGGGAACAGCATTTTTCGCATGTTGGCGAAGTTCGCTATTGTCCATACATCGCAAATCGAAAAGAATCGCCGCCGGAAAAGGCTTTCTCCGCTTTTGATATTGAAAAGCGTCATTGAGGGCAAAAGCAAACCGATCACGGCATCATTTTTGGCAAAATCCAGCGAACGCCAAACGAAGGCCTCGGCCAGTGAATTGCTTGTCGGACGTTCATCAGGCTTAGCGTTGCACCATTTCGCCGCCGGTGATGTCTTGCCCAAAGGCATCCAAGGAGGATTGCCAACGATCCAGTCAAATTTCTTTTCAAAATCATTCAACCGTTCAACGGATAAACCAAAGGAATCTGCTTTAATGATATTATCGTTCAATTCCGGGAGTCGAAATTTTTTTTCACCGAAAAGACTACGGGGTTGAAGATGATCCAATAACGTCAACAGAAGTCCCAGCTGAGCAACTCGGCAGGCATCAGGATTTATGTCGATGCCGAAAATATGATCTGTCAGCAGCGTTTTCAATACTTCCGGTTCGTAGTTCTTTTTAGGGTACTTTTTGCGAACGAGTCGACGGTATGATTGAACGAGAAACGCGCCACTTCCGCAGGCGGGGTCTAAAATAGTCGTCCCTTCCGTCAATGGTTTTTTCTGTTCAAGTTCATTCAGAACGAAATTGATTAACGGCAACGGGGTATAGTACGCCCCATCGGTCTGACCTTGCTCGGTCGTATGAAGAAAGTTTTCGTATATCGTCGAAAGAAGCTCCGTAGGTATAAAAGAAAAATCGTAAAGCTGAAAAAGAACCCCTTGCCCCGTTTCTGAATCATCCCCATAAAATGCTGCCGCTACTTTTTCGATGTGTTGCTTTTTAATCTTGCTTTTGGCGGGCATCGGGAAAACGGTGCCGTTCAACTCTTCATGCAAAATGTTGTCCAACTTGTTAAATGCAGCAAGAGTCGCGTTTCGCGTAAACACATCATCCGGTTTGATACCCCATTTTTGCAGCCGCTCGTCGGAAAGAAAGTCCCGATGTCGCATGTATTGTAAATAAATGTACTTGCCGATCAAACCGTGGGCGTTTTCTCGATCTAAATCGTTCTCGGTCAAAACCTTGCCGAGGCTTTTCAGGTTTTTCAATAAGTGGGCATCTAATCGCGATGTTTTTTGAAATGGCCCTTCGAGCCATTCCTTCGATTGCCAAACTTCGCCGGCATCCAAGCTCTGGCGGGCAAGAAAAGAGAGCTGGTTTTCGATTTCCTCCCAAGAAATACCTTCTTTGGAATGAATGTCCTTAAAAGGTATGGGGTTCCTTTTATCGAAACCGAAACCGTTATAAAGTCGAATCGTATCCGGAGAGACGACAAGTAGGAATGGAACGATATTTTGATTCCAAACCTGTTTATGGATTTCCTTCGCCCGGTTTTCATTTTCCGCTTCGCAGATATAAACGATGGGAACCGAATCGGCTGAACGATTAGGTGCCTGGCAGGAATAAACGCCCTTTAGGTTGCACGATTCAAAAGCACGTTCGAACAGATGGACGAAACTCTGGTCCATCTGGTCCCATTTTGGCGAATCGAATCGTTTAAGAGAAGGTGAATCCTTATAATCAAGAACGCTATACAAGCGTTCAACATTTTTTTCAGTTGACGACACGACCATCGATTATTCCCTATTGGATTACAAAGTCCTGAGAAAAAGGATTTGAAACCTTTTTGTTTTTACGGGAAACACACATAAAAATCTTCGTGTTTTACCTTTTCAGTTGTCCGGGCTCAAAGTCCGTGAACGCTTACAAAATCTTTTTCACGATAAAATGGACGAAATCTTATTAGTCTCGCATTCTAGCATTTTTTTGAGAAAAATAACACCGGGGCCAGGCAGGGCTTTGTGTTTTATGTAGTGAAAATTGCGAATTATGCGACAAAGTCTTGCCCATCCGCAAAGTGATGCAGGAGAGACAAATTTGTCCTTGCTCGGAATGACACAGCAAATGATCGAAGAGTAATGATAACAGCGAGGCCTTATTCCGGCGGCTAAAAAATCGGGCTCCAAGTGTTGCTGGAGCCCGGTCGAATTGCTCGAATTGTATTCGCGGCAACTATCGGCGGCGGCTACGAGCCCCTCGGGACCGGCCGACGTTGTAACCCTTGCGGCTACCGGTCGACTTGCCTTGGTGATAAACCGCGTTGCAGACCCAGTAGCAGGCTCCGGCGAATAGAATCACTCCGATGAACTCCAAAATCCCCTCTTTATCTGTTAAGGTGATTTCAAACACAAAAACCGGAATGTTCGCACATTCCACAATTCCACGACGGGCGGCCATTGAATATGCCGCGATCCAGGTTGTCGAGGTATTCCCTTACGATGCCGAAAAACCTTGCAAAGTGTTTTTCCGTTCGCGGCGGGAGCCGATGCACGACGATCTTCGGCGTTTTCGTTTTGACCAACTGCTGGATATCCAACGCCGATTCATCTTGACCGAATGCCTCGCGAATCAGGTAGGCATACGCCGTCAACTGCATCTCATGCTGCAATTCGGAGTTCGTCGAGACCGAAGCTGCCGTCTTAAAATCGGTAACGACAGGGCCGCCTTCGTCGTTCAGAACAAGGTCGACGATTCCGACCAGCGGGATGCCCAAATCTTCGCCGGTTGCCGGATCGACGAGCAGCACCTCGAACTTTTTCTCGACGGCGATCGGCTTTTCCGCGGCGATGTCGATTTCGGAAAGGTAGGCCCGAACCAAATCGGCGACCTGATTCCTGGCTTTCGTTTCCTGTTCGACATCATTGAAAACGCACGGTTCCGACTTCATCGTCTGGGACCAGGCGGCCTCGACGAACGCCGGGACATCCTCAGTTGTTGCGACGGTT
>JAVBSX010000411.1:0-2962 GCA_031556455.1 Thermoguttaceae bacterium | reverse complement strand
TACCGTCTCGATGCGCTCACCGTCCCGGTTACAAAACTGGCGTTTACCCCGAACGAACGTTGGGTGATCGGGGCGAGGTCGGACGGTCATGTTCAATACTGGAACGTAACCTTGGAGCAACCGGCCGATTCCTCGCATGTGCTGCACGAAAAAATTCCCGGCTTGAAAAATATCGAGATCAGCCCGGACGGCAATTGGCTGATCGCCTACGGCGGAGCCGATACGCCGAACAACGGTTCCTTAACCCGAACGGAACGACCGTCCGCCGAAGCGAACGTCGTACTGCTTTGGAATATCTCCGCTTTGCAACGCGGCATTCCCCGGGCGATGGTTTTGCGGGGGCATGAGCGACCGGTCCGCTGCGCGGCGATCAGCCCCGACTCGCGTTGGTTGGCAACCGGCGGGGAAGACCGGATCGTCCGCCTGTATGATTTGAAGTCGCCTCAGCCGGCCGTCAACCAGCGGGTTTTCAGCGGGCACCAGTTGGAGGTGACCGACCTGCAATTCGCGGCCGACGGACAATGGGTCGCTTCCGGCAGCCGGGACAACACGGTTCGGGTTTGGAAATTGACTGAAATCGCGAATATTCCCAACTCGCTCGTGCTTCAAGGGCACAACGGTTGGATCAGCGCTCTTGCCGCGAGCTCGGACGGCAAATGGTTGGCGACGGCCGGTTACGACCGGACGGTTCGACTTTGGAACATGCAAAATTTGCCGGTCAATCCAACCGAAAATGATTCGATCGTCCTGAAATCGGACCAGGGAAATTTGAAGAAAATGGCGTTCAGCCCGGATGCCTCTCTGTTAATCACCCAGGGAACCGATTCGAGTATCCGAACCTGGGACCTGGCCGGGGAGCAGCGGCCGGGAGAACAATCGGTTATACTGAAGGGAGAGATTTCCTCCTTCGCCTTGGAAGGAAAAAGCCGCTGGTTGATTCTCGCCGCTTCCCATTCCCCGGGAAAATCGGGCATCCGGCTTTGGCCGCTCAAGTTCGATGATTTGCTCGCCTGTTCGACCCGTTATTCCAAAACCTCTTGCACGCCGGAACAGACCCGGGATGCCGAGGTGTACGCGAGACAATTGCAGCAGAAGTTTCTGCGGTAGGGAAAACAGCAGCCGGAAGCGTGAGCAAAAAGCACTTTTGTGCTTCACTCTCTGAGACTCGCGGACATTTATATTTTGGTAATACTTCAGTCGTTTGGTGCTTTTGTCCCCCTCTGATCGTCATTTTGAGCGGAGCGAGAAATCTCACCCTCGCTGAAAAGGCAGGAATGCCGGCCCTCGCGCGAGGGTGAGATTTCTCCTTGCGCTGCGCTTCAGTCGAAATGACGAAAACACCATTCCGTTGAAGCATTGCGGAAATTATTCTTTGCGGTTGCTTGGGGTCTTTGGGTCGAAATGCTTGAGGCCGGAAAAATGATGACATTGAAAACGAATCGGACACGAAAAATTCGCGGATTTGAATCTCCGCCCGTCGTCTCCCGGTTCGGTGTTTCCGTTTTGCCCTGCTTCTTTTCGCTGATCGTGATGAGCGCGACGTTTTGCGCTTTTGCCCCGCCGCTGCGAGCCGATACATTTGCAATCAACGGAGGCGGGACGGTCGAAGGGCGGCTGCTCGACCCGAACAAGCGGCCTTACCAGCTCGAAACCGCGAAAGGAATCGTGCTCGGCGTCGATCCGCAAATCGTCGGGGAGCGAATTCGGGAAACCCAAAGTGCCCGGGCCGCCTATCGGGATTTCGCCCCTCTGGAATCGGATACCGTCGAGAATCATTTCAAAATCGCGGAATGGTGCACCGAACATTACCTGAGCGATTTGGCGAAGCTGCATTACAACCGAATCCTGGAACTCGATCCCGAGAATGCTCAAGCGAGAGGCAAGCTCGGCTACATCAAGGACAAAGCGACCGGGGAATGGACGACCGGGGAGCAGAAAATGGAATCCCGCGGCTATGTCCAATACAAAGGCCGTTGGCGATTGCCGCAGGAAATTTGGATCGAAGAACAGCGCGGTTCCCGGAAAAAAAACGAATTTCAATGGAAGCAGGATATCAAAAAAATCCTATCCGCCTCCGATCCGGAAAAAGCGAAGAAAGCATTTTTGGAAATCCGGGATCCGGCTGCGATCGGGCCGATCCTTGATTTGCTGAACCAGGAAAAGAGCCCGGACACTCGCATTCTGTATATTCGCGCTCTTTCCCAAATCGGTACAAGCGGAGCATTGAAAGAGATCGCCCAACGGTTTATGACCGAGTCGCACGAAGAGGTCGCTCGGGAATGTCTCGAGCAAATTCGCAGGCACTCGGAATCAATCCCGACGGTCGGAGCGATTTTCGGCGGCTATTTGAGGGTTGCTTCCGACGGCGTCGCGAAGTTCGATGCCGATACGATTTCCCGCGCCGCTCGCGGAATCGGGGAGATCGGGGACCGGGGCGCGGTCCCGGCGTTGATCGAAGCGTTGATAACCCGGCACAAGGAAGTACAGGTGATCGGCTCGGAAAAAACCGGCGCCAGTTTCAGTCCAGGCGGCGGAACGACGTTCGGGCATGGGCAGACCGCAGTTACAAGTTTTCGTGATTCGGAAAACGAAGAAGTTCTCAACGCCCTCAAAAAACTGACCGGAGCGAATTTCCGATACGACCGTGCTGCTTGGCGAGGTTGGCTTCGGGAAAGTCAAAAACCGCCGGCGTTCAGCACCCGTCGTGGGGAGCAGGAAGAGTAAGGACCTGTAACAAAACGCCCCTTACAATCGTCCTTTTTTTAACTACGGAATACGCGGAATAACGGAATAGACGGAATGTAAAATTTCCGTAATACTTCAGCCGTTTGGAGTTTTTTGGAATAAAACCCCGCTGTTCGTCATTTCGAGCGGAGCGAGAAATCTCACCCTCGCCGAAAGACTCGGAATTCCGGCCCTCGCGCGAGGGTGAGATTTCTCCTTGCGCTCCGCTTCAGTCGAA
>JAVBSX010000331.1:0-7513 GCA_031556455.1 Thermoguttaceae bacterium | reverse complement strand
GATGTCGCACGAACCGACGACGCGAAACGCCTGGGCGCCGGAAGTCTTTTACGATTCGGCGAGCGAGCGGTTTTACATCATTTGGTCCTCGACGATTCCGGGCCGTTTTTCCCCCGAAGAAAAGGGAACGAGCGAGGATCGGTACGATCATCGGATGTATTACACGACGACGAAGGATTTCAAGGAATTTTCTCCGACGCAACCGTACTTCGATCCCGGGCACAACACCATCGACGGTTTTTTGGCCAAAGACGGCAAAACCTACCTTTTGTTCTACAAAGACGAGCGACTTCAGCCGGAAAAAAAGACGGTGTTGCTCGCGACGGCCGACTCACCGGTTGGGCCTTGGGAAAACGCCTGGGAAATTTCCCACCAAAACTGGGTTGAAGGGCCGACCGCGATCAAAATCGGCGAATATTGGTACGTGTATTATGATTGTTATCGCGACGACAGATACGGCGTGATTCGCTCTAAAGATCTGCAATCATGGGAGAATTTGACCTCGCGGCTGCATTTTATTCCCAAGGCCCGGCACGGCACCGTTTTGCGGATCACCGAACAGGAATTGGCGGAGTTGCTGAAGCTGTAAAACTCAAACTGTCAACGAATGTCCGCCTTTTCATTTCAAAGGCTTCAGGCTCCAGACTTCAGGCTTCAGGTCATAAATTCAAAATGATTCTCGAACCGTACTGAATGATAATCTTCCCTTTTTTGCGATTTCCCGCGCTTTCAACGTATTTCTGAAGCCTGAGGCATGAAGTCTTGGACTCAAACGGTTGACAGTTTGAGTTAAAAGAAATATTTCAATTCGACCACGGTTGTTTGGGCGACGCGGTCTTCGAGGTTCGGGCGGAACATCGTCAAAATGACGAACGGCAGATACCAAACCATGTACAGCCCTCCCTCGTGCGACTGCCAAAACTGCGTCCCGAGCATCATAATGCCGGAGCAGCTGATCAAAACCGCGAGATGCTTATGCGAAGGCCAAAGAATCATGCCGAGGCAGAAGACAAGGTACAGGGCGATAATCGGTATCCGGTAAAACGGCGTCCAGGTTTCCCAAACCCCGTCCGGGTTTTCCAAAAGAAAACAACTCTTCCCGAACAAGTTCCCGAGCTGGTCCGCGAACGATCCGTATTCGGCGGGCGTCCAGAAAAGAAGGGCTCCGAAAAGGGTGAAAACAATGCAAAACGTACTTAAAAAACGGATCCAACCCCGTTTCCAGTAAAAACCGCACCAAAGCGGGACGAGAAAAATCGGATAAAAGACCAGCCCGGCGGCAAGAGCGATCAACGTTCCCGAAAAGATCGGTCGACGGTAAAACGCGACCGCCCAAAGGATCAGTGCTCCCGGAATGAAATGATCGATTCGGCCGATCATCTGGTTGGTGTAGGGGAGCAAAAGGTAGATCGTCGCCGCCGCGATCCCGGTTTGAAGATTACCGAAATGACAATGCCCGATATAGACGAAGCCGAAAACGATCATCAGGTGGGCCAAAATCACCGTACTGAGGGAAACGGTGATCGCAAAGGACGAAAACGCATTCGCTTCCGTTTCGGAAGGAGCTCCCGAGCCGAGCGGTCGATCGATCACAGGTTCCGGTCCGATGTCGTTGAGCGGCTCGGCCGGTCGCGGAGCCGGGGCGACGGTCGATTTTTCCGGCGAAGAAAGATCGGCGTTTTTCGGAGAATCGATATCCGAAGCGACGGAAATCGGTTCGATCTTCGGCGGAGCAAGGCCCTCCGCCCCGTCCGAACGCGGCAAGCCCGCCAGGTCTTTTCGCGAGGCGAGACCCGGTTTGCGCCGCTCCAACTGCGGCAAAAGATCGGGCGAAGCCCCGAGCATGCGGTTGGTCCGCTCGACGAAGAAAAGAAAAGGACGATAACCCGGAATGCTCATGGTCTCCGATCGGACATGCTCGGGATCGCTCGATGAGGCGAGCGTAAAAATCTGCTCCAACCGAACGGTGCGGGCCGAATCGACCTGCTCCCCGCGATTGACCGTGATGTTCGCGACCATGAACGCGAGCAGCGTCACACACGCGAACGTCAACCCGGCCGGGGTCAAATTCGGCTCCAAAAGAGGACGGCGGACCATGAGCGTGTCGCAAATCAGCCGGAAGAACAGCAAAATGTGAACCCCGAAAATCCAAACATAGCCCCATTGGTTGTCGTACATCGCCAAAAAGAGCAACCCCGGGCCAAGAGCGATCAAAAGAATCAAGTCGAAATTCCGAATGCTCAAAAACCGATTGAACCGAAAAAAGATCGCGAGAATCATCAATGCCGACACGTACAACCATGTCGTCGGGAGCATCTCAAAATGAAAAAACGAGGTCGGCATTGAAAATGGGGAAAAGTGCAAGGCAAGTTTGACGAAAACATCGCTTTTGCGCGACTTTATCATCATATCTTGCGAAAACCGGGGCGTCAATATACAATACCATTTCAGTAACTTACCGCTCGGGGCCGGTGTACCGGCTCAATAGAACTCGCCTCCCTTTATTTTGATCCCATGCCTTCGAAAAAGAAAAAAGAAAAAAAACTGCCCGAAAACGCCCTGCCTCAAAAGACCGCCGTGATCGAAACGGAAAAAGGGAAAATCGTCCTTGAACTTTTCGCCGAACAAACGCCAAAAACCTGTGCGAATTTCGAGAAACTCGCGACCGAAGGCTTTTACGACGGGTTGACATTTCATAGGGTAATCGAGGATTTCATGATTCAGGGAGGTTGTCCGGACGGAACCGGCGCCGGCGGGCCGGGCTACCGCTTTGAAGACGAGTTTCATAAAGATTTGAAGCATTCCGGTCCCGGAATCTTGTCAATGGCCAACGCCGGACCGAACACGAACGGGTCGCAATTTTTCATCACCCATGTCCCTTGCCCCTGGCTGGACGGGAAACACACCGTTTTCGGCCGCGTGATCAAGGGGCAAGATGTCGTCGATGCGATCGAGGCGGGAGACATCATGCTCAAAGTGACGGTCGAAACGAAGTAGAGGGAGAGATTTCTCGCTCCGTTCGAAATGCTCTAATTTTGTACATTGTCCGTTTAGCCGAGCGGCGCAGACGCCGGTGCCGGAACTTCTTCGAAATAGAATTTTTGACTCACAATGAAATACGATCCGTCGCGAATCGAAAAAAAATGGCAGTCGGTTTGGGAAACGAATAAGACCTTTGCCGCTCCGAAAGAACCGGCTCCGGGCGGGAAAAAAATGTACGCGCTCGACATGTTTCCTTACCCGAGCGCTAACGGCCTGCACGTCGGGCATCCCGAAGGGTACACGGCGACGGATATCGTCTGCCGCTTCGAGCGGATGAACGGCACCGCCGTGCTGCATCCGATGGGCTGGGACGCGTTCGGGCTCCCCGCCGAGCAACAGGCGAAAAAGACCGGGATCCCCCCGCGCACGATCACCGAAACGAATATCGGCAATTTCCGGCGACAGCTCAAAATGCTCGGCTTTTCGTACGATTGGGACCGGGAAGTCGCGACGACCGATGTCGATTATTTCCGTTGGACGCAGTTCATTTTCCTCGTCCTGTTCGACACCTGGTACGATCCGGAATTGCAAAAGGGGCGGCCGATTTCCGAACTGCCGATCCCGGCCGAGATCGCGGCCCAAGGGGACGATGCGATCCGGCAGTTCCGCGACGAGCACCGCCTCGCCTACCAAATCGAGGCTCCGGTCAACTGGTGCCCTGCGCTCGGGACCGTGCTTTCTAACGAAGAGGTGATCGGCGGGCGGAGCGAGCGGGGCAATCATCCCGTGCAGCGCATGCCGCTCCGACAATGGATGCTGCGGATCACGGCCTACGCCGATCGGTTGGAAAACGATCTCGAAGGTCTCGACTGGTCGGAAAGCATCAAACTGCTCCAACGAAATTGGATCGGACGCAGCACGGGCGCGGAGGTCGATTTCTTTATCGGCGAGCCGTACACGCCCAAGGAGATCGAGCTTTTTCGCGGAAAAATGCGGGACGAAATCGACGCGGACGGGGGGCGGATCGGCGTTCCCGCGTCCCAGGCGTTCGAGGCCTGGTCCGAACGCCGTCAGCAATACGGCTTCCCCCGCAAGCCGGACAACGAAGTGCTCCGGGTTTACACGACCCGGCCCGACACCTTGTACGGGGCGACTTATATGGTGATCGCCCCGGAGCATCCGCTGGTCGATCGGCTGACGTTGCCGCGTTGCCGGGCGGCGGTCGAAGCCTACCGTCAGGCGGCGGCTTTCAAGAGCGATTTGGACCGGACCGACCTTGCAAAGGAGAAAACCGGCATTTTTTCCGGCTCGTACGCGATCAACCCGGTCAACGGCAAACCGATCCCGATCTGGATCGCCGATTACGTGCTGATTTCCTACGGCACGGGAGCGATCATGTCGGTCCCGGCCCACGACACCCGCGATTTCGAGTTCGCGAAGCAGTTCGACCTGCCGATCGTTAGTGTGGTAGAGGATAGAGGAAAGAGGATAGAGGATAGAAATGACACATCCCTGTCCTCTGCCCTCTGTCCTCTGTCCTCTGCCTTCATAGAAGAAGGCACCGCGATTAACTCCGGTGATTACGACGGGCTCGCGACGAAGGAATTCAAGGAAAAAATCTCCGCCGACCTGCAGGCGGCCGGGCTGGGGAAGAAAGCGGTCAACTACAAGCTGCGGGATTGGTTGTTTTCCCGGCAGCATTTTTGGGGAGAGCCGTTCCCGATTTTGCACGAACTGGACGAACGCGGGAAAATCACCGGCCGGGTCGTCGCGCTGAAGCCGGAGGATTTGCCGATCGACATTCCGAAGGAGATCGCGTTCAACGCCGAGCACAATTCCCCGGAGCCGCCGCTCGAAGCGGCCCCGGAAAGCTGGCTGTATCCGGTGATCGACGGCGTCCGGTACAAGCGGGAAACAAACACCATGCCGCAATGGGCCGGGTCGTGTTGGTATTACCTTCGGTTTATCGACCCGAAAAACAATGAGCGGTTCGTCGATCCGGAGCTGGAAAAAAAATGGATGCCGGTCGATCTGTACGTCGGCGGGGCCGAGCACGCCGTCTTGCACCTGCTGTACGCCCGATTCTGGCACAAAGTGCTGTTTGATCGCGGCTATATAAGCACTGTCGAGCCGTTCCAAAAGCTCGTCAACCAGGGGATGATTCTCGGGGAAATGGAGTTTACGGCATTTAAAAATGCCGCGGGAAACTGGGTTTCCTCGCAACTTGTCGACATCGACCGCGACGGCCAAGGGACATTGAAAGCCCCCTCGAACCAAAGCCCGACCGCCTCCCCTCTGTCCTCTGTCCTCTGTCCTCTATCCTCTCTTAAGAAAAAAGGAGACGTTTTCGTCCTCCTCGAAAACGAGTCGATTCAGGTCGATTCCCGATCGAACAAAATGTCGAAATCGCGAGGCAACGTCGTCAATCCGGACGATGTGGTCGAAAAGCACGGCGCGGATGCGCTCCGGCTGTACGAAATGTTTATGGGCCCGCTCGAAGCGGTCAAACCGTGGTCGATGGACGGCGTGAGCGGGGGCCGCAACTTCCTGGACCGCGTTTGGCGGATGATCGTCGAGCAGGAAAAGGAAACGGATGGCGAAGCCCCGGCGTCTCCGGCGAAGCTGGCGGAATGTATTCGGCACGCCCAACCGACGGAAGAGCAGAACCGGGTGCTGCACAAAACGATCAAAGGGGTGACGACCGATGTCCGCAACATGTCGTTCAACACGGCGATCGCCAAGATGATGGAGTTTACGAATTTCTTTTTGAAGCAGGAAATTCGCCCGAAAGAGGCGATTGAGAAGTTCGTGTTGCTCCTTTCGCCGTTCGCCCCGCACATCGCCGAGGAATTGTGGGAGCTGCTGGGACATGAGCAAACGCTCGCCTACGAGCCTTGGCCCGGTTTCGACGAAGCGGCGATCAAGGAATCGACGGTCGAAATCCCGATCTCGATCAACGGCAAGCTGCGTTCGAAAATCACGGTCGCGGCCGATTGCGACGCCGCGACGCTGGAGCAAACGGCTCTCGCCGATCCGAAAATCGCCGAGCAGCTCACCGGCAAGACCGTGGTCAAAAAGATCATCGTCCCCGGCAAAATGGTCAACTTCGTGGTCAAATAAACGGCGTTGGATGATGCCTTCAACGATAGAGCCGAAACCGGTATTATTGTGCCGCGTTTTGTGCATGCCCCTGTATACGGATTCCGGTCGATCTCACCGTTCACCACCTTTCCCCTCAGGTTTGCCATGAAAAGGATTTACGTTTCCCCGATTGTCGTTTTCCTTCTTTTCGTCTTACTCCTCGCGACAGGGTGCAACAATTCTCGAAAAATCCCTTCGAACTTCGATTACGGATACTGGGACGGCTCAACTTATGAAAACGACTTTTTTGGAATGTCGATCACGATGCCGGAAGATTGGCACATCGCCGGAAAAGAAGAGATCGAGGCCACCGGCCAAGATTTTGAAAACGCCGATTTCGTCGATAAAAAAGTGATGGAAAGAACAAGCAAATTAGTGGAACTCACAACCGCCGATTTGTTTATGGTATCGCGCTACACGAGTGACGAAGCAGAGGAAAAAGAGGAGTCTAATCCCACCATCGGTCTGATCATCGAAAAACTTGCTTTTCCAGGAAATCTGATGAGTCGGGCAGAATATGTCGAAATGTCTCGTAAAAACCTTGCCAAGAGTATACCGGGCATCGTTATCAAATCAGAAACGACCAAGACGATCAACGGTCAAGAGTTTACCTCGATCAGTGTCGAATTCGTGGCTTACGAAATACTCATCCACCAAGAATATCTGATTTGCCTGAAAAACAATTATGCCTTGCTGTTTGTTACAGCCTGGCTAAACGATTCAGAGAAAAAACAGTTGGATTCGATTATGGATACGCTCGTGTGGGATTGACGGGAGCAGCCGCAACCGTCGTTTTCTTGGTCAAAAACAAGCTTCGTGGGCCGCTCCGCGCCCTGAAAATCTCGCTCGCCCCCTTTTTTTCGGCCTTGGATTACAATAGAATGTGTCGTCTACTTTAACAAGAATCACCAGTGATCCCATAATCTTTTGCACGGGAGAAAAACCATGAGCGAAGAAAAGGCCGTCCTGAAAATCGGCGAGAAAACGATTGAATTTCCCGTTTACACCGGCTCGGAAGGGCAGAAGGCAATCGACATTTCCGGGCTGTTCGACCAGCACGGGTTGATGACGTTCGACCCCTCCCTCGCGAGCACCGCCGTTTGCCGCAGCGAAATCACGTACATCGACGGCGATCAAGGGATTTTGCGGTATCGCGGCATCCCGATCGAACAATTCGACCGCCCGAAGCCGAATTTTATCGAAGCGGCGATGCTGTTGATCAACGGCAAACTGCCGACGGAGACGGAACTCGTCGATTTTCGCAACCGCCTGACCGACAACGAGATGCTGCACGAAGGAATTCGTCGCCAATTTCAAAATATTCCGCCGAAATCCCCGCCGATGGCCATTCTCTCGGCGATGCTGAGCCAATTGGCCTGTTATTACGAAA
>JAVBSX010000350.1:0-4738 GCA_031556455.1 Thermoguttaceae bacterium | reverse complement strand
AGTTACCCGATCAAGAAAATCGCCGAGAATTCGCACCGTTTCCGGGCGCTCGGGCTTGGGTATTCCAATCTCGGTTCCTTGCTGATGAGCCTCGGGCTGCCTTATGATTCGGACGAATCGCGTGGGCTGTGCAGTGTGCTGACGGCGCTGATGCACGGGGCGGCCTACCGGACCAGCGCGGAATTGGCCGGGGTCGTCGGGCCGTTCGACGCCTACGAACAAAACCGCGAGCCGATGGGCAAAGTGATGGAAAAGCACTGGAACGCGGTCAACCGGATCACGATGTGCCCGAAATACCTGAAATCGGCCGCCCGGGAACTTTGGGACGACGTGCTCGATTACGGCAAACGGCTCGGTTTCCGGAACGCCCAGTCGACGGTCCTCGCCCCGACCGGGACGATCAGTTTTATGATGGACTGCGACACGACCGGGATCGAACCGGACATCGCCCTGGTCAAATACAAACAACTTGCGGGCGGCGGAACATTGCGGATCGTCAACAACACGGTCCCGCTCGCGCTGTTGACCTTGGGATATTCCCGGGATGAGATCGATTCGATCGTGCATTGGATCGAGGAAAACGGAGCGATCGCCGGAGCCCCCTCGCTGTTGGAGGAGCATTTGCCGGTATTCGATTGTGCGTTCCCGATCCCGGGCAGCAGTCGCTGTATTCCGTGGGAAGCCCACGTCAAGATGATGGCCGCCGCCCAGCCGTTCATTTCGGGGGCGATCTCCAAAACGGTCAACATGCCCTCGGACGCGACGGTTCAAAATGTCGCCGACGCCTACATGCTCGGCTGGGAACTCGGACTGAAGGCGCTCGCGATATATCGCGACGGTTCGAAATCGGCCCAGCCGCTTTCGGCCGGGAAAGACGACAAGCCGAAAACGGCGGAAGGAACCTGCACGCAATGCGGCCGACCGTTCGGCGAGGCGGCGGAATCGGACCGGAAAAAGAAGAAAAAAGAAATCGCCGGACCGAAACGCGAACGGCTGCCGGACACGCGGCATTCGATGACCCATAAGTTCAATGTTTCCGGGCACGAAGGTTACATCACGGTCGGGCTGTACCCGGACGGTCGGCCCGGAGAGCTTTTCATTACAATGGCCAAGGAAGGGAGCACGATCGGCGGGTTGATGGACTGCTTCGGCACGGCCCTTTCGATGAGCCTGCAATACGGCGTGCCGCTCAAGGTGTACGTCGAAAAGTTCTCGCACACCCGGTTCGAGCCGCAAGGTTACACGAAGAATCCGGAAATCCCGATCGCCAAGAGCGTGGTCGATTACATTTTCCGCTGGCTCGGCCAAACCTTCCTGCCGGAGTTGGTGCTGGGGCATCGTCATTCTCCTCAGACGCACGGTGAGGCCCACAAACCGGAACCGGCTGCCGCGACGGGAAAGAAAGTCGAACCTTCGGAAAAGGGAGCCCGAACGGCCAAAGAGCCGGAACGTGAAATCTCCGCGAAGCAGGCTCCGGCTCCGGTTGCCTCGGCGGCCCCGGAGGTCGTGATCGAGAAGCCGCAGACGGTGAGTTTTTCGGTGATCGACAGCACGGTTGTTTCGACGACGGAAACCAACGCGCACGGCGAAACGGCCAATTCGAGCGATTTGTTCGCGACGTTCCAATCGGACGCCCCGGCCTGCGATGCGTGCGGAGCGATCTGCGTCCGGGCCGGCAACTGTTACCTCTGCTACAATTGCGGCAAAAGCATGGGCTGTTCGTGATAAAGCGTTACTAAGGCGTGTTTACACTACCGGCATTTGACGAGTAAACCTCCTCAAAATTATGTTGTTTTGAGGAAGTAATTGTTGTTTCGACTATTCAAAAACAATCTATTCTTACTATTCCTTTGCCTAAACGTCCCATGTTTTTAGTGTAAACAGGCCCTAATGAGAATTGCCGAGAACGATGCGCCCAAGAGGCGGAAATTAAAACACGGCAACCGCTTATTCGCGTAGCTAAGATACGTCAACTTTTACAAAACAAAACGGACACAATCTCATGACTCTTACTTTTTTGGATATGGTCAAGCATACACAATTAGAGCCGTGTGCTGAAAAAGACATTCCTCACGCGCAGGGGTTCTACTTGGTTTTCGACGATAACGGTGATTTCATCTATGTCGGAAAAGGATGGCTGGATTTTCGTGTGAAAATTCATTTTAATCCGAGTGCGAAAGATAACTATCTTCCTGAAGCGTGCTTTGCCAGTTTTTTCATAACGAACGATGAACAGCAGGCACTTGCTTACGAACTTGCGATCTATGACGCCCATGTCGCGGAAACGGGAACGCCGCCAAAACGAAACAGGGAGCGTCCGTCTGGAGCGTCCACGCCACTTAGCCGGCTTTTAGATAGGCCGACACTGAAAGACTGTATTGCGCGACAGGATTGGAACGAGTTTCTGAAAGGAATCCAAGTCAGACGTCTGGTATCGCGTTTTTATTGATCGATTGGCGGGCGGGATTATCATACAGGCAGATAACGACAATTTGGCCGTCATGCGAAATTTTGCGTCAAGACATCGGCAAAAGCCTCGGCGGTCGCAACACCAAAATTCACTTGATCGCGGCGAACGAAAAAACACCGATCGTCTTCCAGCTTTCGCCCGGCCAAGCGGCCGACGACCCGGAAGGACGTGTCTTGATGACAAAGCTTCCCGATCATTATTACAACAGCGATATTTCCTTGGCGATAGACAAGGCTTATGTGGGGGACAAAATTCGCGGCCAAGCCGTTTCGTATGGTCTGAATCCCGTGGTTCCTCCGAGACACAACCGTAAAGAACCTTGGGAGTACGACAAGGAGCTTGAAGAACGTCGTAACGAAGTGGAGCGATATTTCCGGCGTTTGAAGGCGTATCGCCGCGTTTTCACCCGTTACGACAAAATCGATGTCATGTATGCCTCCTTCGTTTCCTTCGCCATGATCTGTGAAATCATGTGCCAATTGTGTTAACACGCCCTAGATCTTTTCAAAAATTCGTGTACGGTGCATCTCCCTTGGAAAGTAGTGACCAACGGGCGCAGAGCACGGTACATGAATTTTTGATTTGATCGAGTACAGGCAAAGACGTAAAATGCTCTATCCGTCCGCGGCGTCGCGTTTCAGAGGCAGGGCGGGGAACCAGGACATGTGATTCTCTTCGGAGCCGATTTTTTCGATGCCGCCCCCTTCCTTCCAGGAAAAGCCGGAAAATTGTGAGTATCGCTTCAAAAACCCTTCCAGATTTTCTGGTGAGAAATTATCTTTGGCGAAAACATGTCCGAGCCGCTTCGCCTCGTCTTCGGGCCGCGAAAGATCGACCCGTTGCCAACCGGTAAAAAGGCCGTGCGGCATATCGTAAACGGCACAATGCGGAAAAGAATGGACGTTGAACTGAAAATACAGCCCGTCCAGGTCTCCTTCCGAAAACCAGGAGATCGGCTTGCCGTTTTCCGGGACAAGCTCTTCCCTTTGAATGTGGTTCCAGCCGAGCAGGCCTGCGAATCGGGCAACCTCGTCCGCCAGTTTTTCAATGTTCGTTTCCATTTTTTAAAAATCGTTGAACGGCTCAGCTTGTTTCCGGCATAAACGTCGGCATCACGACCCCTTTCGCCGGCGTCCAGGAGCCGCGAACCTGGGAGACGTTGATCTCGAAGTTTTTCGCTCCGAGAGCATACAGCGTCCGCAAGACCTCCTTGCAATGCGAGGGGACGATCCAAGCCGGCGTCCGGCCTTTGTGTTGGTTCAGTTCCGTGCAAAGCAACGCCGCCGCCTGGGCTTCGGTCCGGGCGATGCCGGGGCCGAGCATGTTGCTGCCCGGGTCGTTGATCGAGTTGAGGAACCCTTCGATTTTTCCCGATGCCCCGAGCAGGACGCTCGAATGCCAAATCCCTTCCTTGTTTTCGATAAAGAAACGAAAATCCTTTTCCCGGTCGAGGGAATAAAGCTCCTTCTCAAGAGCGACCATTTCGGGCACGTCGGCGAGCGTCGCGTCCCGGATCGTGCAACCGACCGGACAATCGACGGGGACGCCGGTTGCGGGGACGGAGAGCACCATCTCCTGGAAAAGGCAGGTCGGCACGAACCCCGCCTTGTTGTAAAGCGAAAACGAATCGAGGTTCATCGCATTGGAAACGAGCCGCAGCGGCTTGTTTTCCTTTTCCGCGAGGTCGATAATGTACTTGAGCATCGGCTGGGCCGCTTTTTTTCCGAAAAAATCGGGATGCACGTTCATGATCCCGAGAGAAATGTGACTCGGCCGAGGGTGAAAAAAGCACGATCCCGCAATCCGGTTCGAATCCGAATCGACGGCGAGAACGCAGCAGTTCGGATCGAGCGCTTCGTACACTCGCGGAAAAATTCGCATTGTTTCCCAAGGGCCGCCGACGAGGGGGAAGCCGCGGTTCTTTTGGTACCAGACGTTCAGCGAAGCGTGTATCAGCCGGGCGACCTCGTCCCAGTCCTTGTTCTCCATGAGTCGAATGAGCATTGTCATGTTTTTTTCGGTTGTTGTTTGCTGTATTACTAACCTCCAAGATCGTGAATTCTTTTCAAGAACACCAACGACCAACGGGAGCGGGTTATGACACACGGAGCGGAAGCTCCTTTGCGATCCCATCGCGATGGGTTCGTTTGTTGTCAAGAGATCGGCAACGACGGGCCCATTATAAGTAATCTTTTTTCCGTTGACAATCGTTTTTGAAACTCGTCCGACAAATACCGGGTGTAGTAAAGTTTTAGGGACGACGTCCTC
>JAVBSX010000312.1:0-13610 GCA_031556455.1 Thermoguttaceae bacterium | reverse complement strand
GAAACTCTCGCCGAGGTCCTCGCCTATTTCCAATCGCGAACCGCCGTCGTGCCGAAAGGGGATTGGATCGGGCTACAGCAGGTTTTCATTACCCGGCTGCGCGAAAAGCGGTACCCGAGCCGCGCCGAACTCGATTCCGCGACCCCGGAGCATCCGGCGTTTATGCGGACCGGGCCGGACGCGGTGCTCAATTCCCTCGCGCTCGCGAAATTCAACATCACCAAAGACTCGGGCGACCACCCGGACAGCGGACTCGGCATGATCGAACGCGATCCGGCGACGAACGAGCCGACCGGGATGCTGCGCAACTGTACCGCCGTCGGAAATTTCCTCGTCCCGGACACCGGCAAAACGAACTTCGAATCGCAAAAAGCGCAAATGCGAAAGCTGTTCGCGGCCTACAATTCGGTCGGCATTACGACGACCTCCGACCGCAACGCCCTCGAAAGCGACATCGCCTTGTACCAGTCGCTGCGGGATGCCGGCGAGCTGAGTTGCCGGGTTTACGCCTACCACGAAATCAACTCGAAGCTTAGCTCCGAAGAAATCGAGGCGAAGGTCGAGCGGATCGCGAACTCGCCGGTCTCGAAAAAAGACGATTTCCTCTGGGTCGGCGGCGTCAAAATGTTTCTCGACGGCGGCATGTTGACCGGCAGTGCGAGAATGCGGCAGCCGTGGGGCGAAAGCCCGATTTACAAAATCACCGACCCGGAATACAAAGGGATGCTTTTCATTCCGGAAGAGAAGCTGACCCGATTCGCGAGGGCGGCCGTCCGCAACGGCATGCAACCGGCCGTGCACTGCGTCGGCGACGGGGCACTCGAAGTGTTGGTCCGGGCCTACGCCGAGGTCGACAAAGAGATTCCGGTCAAAACCGTCCGACCGGGCATCTGTCACGGAAATTTCATGTTCCCGGAAGCGATCGAGACGATCGGCCGGATCGGAGCCGTCGTCGATATGCAACCGGCCTGGTTGTATCTGGACGGGGCGACGTTGCGGGACCATTTTGGGGAAAAGCGGCTGAAATGGTTTCAACCGTACCGGACGCTGTTGGACAAAAAAATCGCGATCGGCGGTGGCTCGGACCACATGTTGAAAATCGACCCGAAGCGGGCGATCAACCTGTACGACCCGTTCCTCGGGATCGAGACGATGCTCACGCGCATGCCGCGTTGGACCGACGTACCGCTCACGCCGGAACAGCGGATCACGCGGGAAGAGGCGATCCGCTTTTACACGATCGACAGCGCGTTCGTCTTGCGGAGCGAGGCGGAGAAAGGCTCGCTTGAGCCGGGCAAGCTGGCCGATTTCATCATTTTGGACCGCGACATCTTACGTTGCCCGGTCGAGGAAATCCGCGAAACGAAGGTCCTCGAAACCTGGCTCGACGGGCGAAGAGTGTAGGGGAAGGCGGACGCAACGGAGCCGCCGCTGTGCACGCGAAGTGCCCCGCGTCAAAACGACAAGCGCAACGGAGCCGCGTGCTGTGCACGCGAAGTGCGAGTAAGGAGCCGCCCGCAACTCATCCTTCGCCAGAACGACAAACGCGGCAGGGGCACCGGCGTCTGCGCCGCTCGGCTAAACGGATCATTCACAAAACCGGAGGGGGCTCGCCTTGCTCCTCTTTCGACCAGATGTCCAAATCGAAATAGTAGCCGGTCTCCTGTCGATTCTTCCATGAGTCTCCCAACCAAACCCGTCGGGTGTTCCCCTCGGCATCGGTTTCTTCACGAAACGGTTTCGGCTGAACCTCATTTCGCTTGACGACTCCCGGTCCCCAAAGATACGGCTTTCCCTTGCCGTGAGTGGTCCCTTGGGTATAGGCCGGCTCCGATCCGTCCGGATTCGGATCGTAGTAAAACGGCTGATCGTAATACGGCACCTTCGGAATCTCTTTCAGGTAGCCGATCGTTTTCAGTTCCTCAAGCGTTTCCGGAAACACCCCTGTTTCCTTGCGATACTTCAACAAGGCAAATTGGAGAATCGTGAAACGGCGAAGCAGCTCGTTGCTGTAAAGCCTGGTATAGCCAAGAGGTATGCCAACAGTTATAGAATCGTTGAACCAAATATCATTCCAGGAATCACGATACTTTCCCCACTCACCTTCCGCCCGATTCAAAATGTCCTTCAAATCCCCTTGGCCTTGAAAAACGGCCTTTTCCATCCGATCGGCAAAATGGCAATTGACCTGGAAGGCGGACTCCAGGCATCGCAACGTCCGGGTCCGCTCCCAAAACAAGACCGTTCGCCAGAATTTCAAGGACTCGGACTCCTTGCGAGCGTGCATGTTGAGCGGATACGGAATTTGTCCGTACTTGATCCGGCGGTAATCGACTTCGTAAATCCGCTTGAACCGTTCGGAGAATGGCGCGCGGTCCGTGTCGAACGATTCGAGGATCGCGATCCCCTGATCGAGAAGGCGTGGGTCGATCTGGTCCAAATCAACGGTCCAACGAGAGGGCAATTTCGTTTGATAAGTCCCTTCTTGCGCCTCACGAGCGTCTCGTTGTTTTTTCATCGGATCGAACAAAGGCAACCGCCACTCCAAGGCCCGGCGAACATCGACTTCCAGATCCCAATAGTAAGAAGCGAGATCCGCCTCGTTCGGATCGGTATAGGAATTCTCGATTTCCCGGATATGCGATCGTAGTTCCTTGAAACCGAATTGATCATTATTAAAACCGCGCTGTTCCCAAAGAAAGGTTTTGATCTCGGCCGAATTGGGTTTGGAATCGAAGCCGGGCTGCAACGCTTCGGGGGCGGCCCGGTAACCGTAATCGACCCGCTTGACCGAGTAAACCCGGTAAAACGGGATCACGCAGCAAATCACGACCAGCGGCAGCACGATGCAACTGACGACCGGGCGGCGCGATCTCCAAAGCGAGCGGCCGCGCAGCCAATCGTCGCACCGCAATCGCGAAGCGGCAAGCCAGCCGAGTAGGATCGGCGCCGCGTACCAAAGCCAGTGATAACAACGGGTAAGGTAAGAGGAGGGACTTAAATAAAATCCCACCGAATTTAGCCAAACCAAAAAGAACCAGATGAACGCCAAGGTCACAAGAATCGAAACGATTCGGGAACGGAAAAACATCGAGACGAACGTTCCGACCAGGATCGGGATCATCAAGCACCCGAACCAAATCAAAGTGTCCAGGATAAGAATAATGCCGCTTGGACCGTAAACAGTTACGTGAGCATGTGCCGCATAATATATCAAACACGAATCGAAACTGGCGCAACCGGCCCAGACCGCGGCAAAGACGAGGAAGCGGCTCCACCAAATTTTTCTCGGCGAAATCCCGCGATCGGCGAGAAACGCGGCCCGGGTTTGCTGGTCCGCCGAAAACACGCTCCCGCAAAACGCGGCCGCGACCACGAACAGCGAACAGACGCCGGCGCCTTGAACGATGTCCAAAATCATTCTGAGCGACGGTGAGAAAGAGCTTCGGTCACCCACATAAACGCAAATCGCGAGTAAAACGATACAGACCGTGTTGATCCAAATCGCACTCAGGAAAAAAGAGGAGGATTGCCGGAAAACATGCAAGCACAACGCGGCAAACTCACCCCGTTTGCGGAACGGAATCGTTCTGAGTCGCTCATACTCCGCTGCCCGGCTCTGGGCGGTTTGCGAAATCGCAGGTCCGGTCCCGGCGAAACGGCTCCCTTTGTCGATCCAAATGTCGAACCAACGATACCCGCTGTAGACGCCGAACCCGCCGGCCAAAAGCGTGATCCCGCCGAAAAAAAGCCCCATGACGAGAAACCAGCACCAGTCGTAAAAACTGATTTGATCGGGGTTTTCCAGGATCAGCGATTGAATGTTGTAAAGCGTCACCCAAAAGGAAAAGAGCGAGAAAAGAATCGTCCCCATCACGGCTTGCATTTGGTGTTGCGAACGTGTCGAGAAGAATAGCCCCCAGCACATCGGAAAGAGGAGGCAGCCGACCGGCACCCAAAGCACCTGCCAGGGTAAATCGGCAAACGACTCATAAAATGGAGAATCATATCGATCGACGACAATGCCGAAACCTTCGCAAATCGCAACCCAAGGCAGGGTCACCAAAAGGCTCAGCACGAAGTACGCGGTGCTCCCCGCGAGCAGCCAGCCCAATTTCCCGGCGAGCAGAGTTTTGCGGGGAACCGGCAGGTTGCGGATCAGGGAATAGGTTTTTTCCTCATGCTCCTTGCTATACAGGAGGGCCGCCGAGGTCGCCGTATAAAGAGCCGAAAAGACCAGCGCGATCGCGAAAAAAGACCCGGGGTTGAACGTCTCGGAAAAACGCGCACTACAAGCGTAAGGCAACCCGAACAGCATTTGAATGCCGATGAGCATGAGGAACATCGCCGTCCAAAGCGAAAACTGCTGCCGATATTCTTTCCAAAAAATCGCGGAATACATGGTAGAGGATAGAGGAAAGAGGATAGATGGTAGAAGGTAGAGGACTGAGGACAGAGGACAGGAGAGGAGAAATTTTGAATTTCTCTTTCTATCCTCTATCCTCTATTCTCTGTCCTCTACATTCATATACGCGAGGAAAATTTCTTCCAGGTTCGGGGAGCGGATTTCGAAGCGGCCGATGTTCGGGTCGCCTTGCAGCACGGCGGCCGCCGCCGGGTCGAGCCCGCGGCCGAGCAGCCGGGTTTCCCGGCCGTTGGTTTCCTGTTGGACGATCTGTTCGAACGGGGCGGAAAAGTCCGCCGTACCGTCCGGGAGCCGCTTCGCGTCTTCCGAAAACGTCGCCGTGATCACATGCGAGGTCGATTTCAAAACGTCCAGCTTTTCGACCAACCGGATGCGGCTCTTTTTCATGATCGCGACGGCATCGGCGACCCGTTCGACCTCGGCGATCTGGTGCGAGGAAAGGAACACCGTCTTTCCGGCGGCCGCCCGATCGACCATGCTTTCGAGAAACGATCGCCGCACCATCGGATCGAGCCCCGAGGTCGGCTCATCGAGAATCAACAGTTCCGGATCGTGGGCCAGGGCGAGGGCAAGCGAGACCTTCGCCCGCATCCCTTTCGAGAGATTCTTGATTTTCGTTTTCAACGGCAGGTCGAACCCCTGGGCCAACCGGCCGTATTCGTTCCAATAACCGTCCGGGTAAAACGAGGCGGCGAAGCGGCCGATCTCCTCGACGCTCATCCAATCGTAAAGCGACGGCTGCTCCGGGACGTAGCCGATCCGCCGCCGGATCGCGAGATCGTCCCGACGGCTGTCGAGCCCGAGCACGCTCGCGCTGCCGGAGTCCGGATCGCACATCCCGAGCAGGATCCGGATCGTGGTCGTTTTCCCGGCCCCGTTTTCCCCCAGCAGGGCGAACACTGTTCCCGGCTCGACGGAGTAGGAGACGTCTTCGAGAGCATGGTTGCGTCCGAAGCGTTTGAAAACATGATTCAACTCAAGAACGGTTTGCATCGATCATTCTCCAAAAAATATATAAACTAGCCCCAAGCGTTAGCGCGGGGTGATATTGATACGCACGCAATTTTATCCCCCCGCGCTGACGCTTGGGGCTAGTCGAGGGTTGTTTTTTTCAAGTTGTTGGTTGACGATTTCCCGTATTTCGTTCCAATCCAACCGGCTGCGGACGGCGTCTTCGAACAGCTTGCGGAATTGCTCCTCGAACCATGATTTGCGTTCGGTTTTGCAGCGCTGCTGCGATTCATCGGCGACCGCGAGGCCCATGCCGCGACGGCTGTACACGATCCCTTCGTCTTGCAAGGTCCGATAGGCCCGGGCAACGGTGTTCGGATTGATCGCCAACTGCCGGGAAAGCTCCCGAACCGAAGGGATCAGCTCATTGGCCAAAATCGTACCCGAGGCGATCGCGAACTTGATTTGCTGCACAACCTGTTCGTAAATCGCAACGGAACCGGCTAAATCAATTTGTAAAAACATTGGAATGAATCAAAATCTTGAGGAGCGCGACTACTGTTCTATCGACATAATACAGTATACGGCTGAAACTATTGTTGTCAAGATTTTTTTAGAAATTTTTCGTTTTAGGCGGTTCTGCATTTCAATGCCGGAAAAAAAGATCAGCTACGACATGACTAATGTAGTGATTTGTGTTTTTCGTTAATCATATCGTTTCGAAGCGTCATTTCGAGCGCAGCGAGAAATCTCACACTCGCCGAAAGGGGCGGAATTCAATCTCGCTCGCGAGGGTGAGATTTCTCCCTGCGCGTTGCTCCGGTCGAAATGACACGATTTTTTGGACCGTTGATAGTCAAACGGATTAAAAAAATCGAAAAAATCGCTCTTTGAAGATATTGCAAACTTTCTTATAATACGCCCGGCAAATTTTTTGTACATAATTTCATTTCGAGATCAACCTGCGTATGGACCGTTTATTGAAGATAACCGGGACGGGAATGCTGTACCTTGCTGCGAGCCTGTTTCTTGCACAGGTTATTTTGTTGTCGTACCTCGCCTACGCTTGGCAGATCAATAAGAACAAGCTGAACCAGATGATCGCGATCGCCCAAGGGTTCGACCTGTTTCAATCCGAAGAAATCTTGAGAAAACAGGTCGAAGCGAAGGTCCAACAGATGTCCTATGACGAAGTCTTGAGAATGCGGGCAGAACGGGGGCTTCGGGAAGACTACGACAAGTCGAAAGTCGGTCAAGCCGAAAATATTTTGCTCGCCGAAGTCCGCCTACAAGAGGACCGGAAAAAGCAGTTTGACGAGGTCGTCCTCAATTTCGAGAAAAGAATTGCCGATTTAGAAGAACAGGCAAAGAGTAGGGGATTTGCCGAACTTGTCGCGATGTTCGAGGCTTTGGACCCGGCATTGGCGCGAAAGCATGTCCTTATCATGGTTAAGGACAAGCAGGTCGAACGCGTCGTCCTGCTCCTCCGGGCGATGGACGAAACCCGCCGCAAAAAGCTGCTCAACGTGCTGCGGGAAGATGAGGACATCGAGGAAATCGCCGACATTTTCCGCCGGGTCGGCGACGGCGAGCCGGAATCCCTGATTACCGACGAAACGAAAAATCGACTGAACCAACCGTAGTACATCGCCAAAAGGAATTTTGCCCCCGTTTAGCCGAGCGGCGAAGACGCCGGTGCAGTGATAAACATGTTATCCTCTTCCCTGACAACCTCGATTTCGACGAATGATTCCTCCTCGCGGACAGGGAATTATCAGTTGGAGTTCGCCCAGATCGACACGTTTTTGGCGCACCTGCGGAAAATGTCCGGCGATTCGGAGGAGGATCGCGATTCTTCGCAAGAGACGCGCGCCGAACGCGACGCGGTTCAGCGGCAGAAAACCCTGCACGAATCGCTTTTCGAATTGGTTTCGCCCGAGGGGGGGACCGAGCGACGCCGGGAGCTGAATAAAATCGCGGACCAAAAGGAACTGAATCTGCAAGAGCAGGACGGCTCTCTCGAAAAAAGATTGTTGACCGAGCGACTTGACGAACAGGCGACGGCGGCCGCTGCGATCGCGAATCCGGGGGCAATCGCGGCCTCGCTTTCCGGCGGGGAACCTGTCGCGACGAATATGATCGGTCTCGCCCAGGCCGCGGCAATCGGTTCGTCGTTCGTCGCGTCAAACGGCGGCTCGAATCAGGCGGCGGCCGCCAATCCGGTCCCTCAAACTCCGGTCGTCGCCGCTCCGCCGGTCAGTGTCGTCGTCGTTTCCTCTCAACAACAAACCGTTCCAACGCAATTGAAACCGCCGGTCGAAACCGCGGCACTGACGACCGGGCCGACGGCGGTTCAACCGAAAACATCGGTCCAATCGACGCCGCAATTTTCCCCGAACGGCAACCCATCGCTTGAAATTCGCGATCCGAACGCAACCCCGCGACAGATGTCGCTGCTCGCCTCCTATTCGGACATTTCGGGCGCGCTGTTGGGCGCCGTTCGCTATGTCCGGAATCCTCAAACCGGGGAAGGGAAGCAGGTTTCGCGGCGTTTCGGTTCCGACGAACCGGACCGTTCGGACTCTTCGAACGGTTGGGGAGCTTCGGAGAAAGGCGCGAAGCCCGCGACGCTACCGTTTGCCGATTTGTTGGAATTCCCGGACACGGCGCCCCCGAAATCACTGACCGCCGCCGAAGCGGAATCGGCTTCCGGGAACGAATCGTCCCCGGAGCAACCCTCTTCGCAAGGAGAGCAACAGTCCTCGCAAGACGAACGGCCCTCGTCCGAAAATGGGATTCCGCTCGATTCGAGTTGGCTCGAACAAAAACCGCAAAAGGCCGTCCCCTCGTTCGTTTCCGCGCTCGATCATGTGCTCGCTTCGCGCAACCGCCGGCGATTTTCGGCGGAAGAAACCGCGAAAGAAGCCCTCGCCGTGCAATCACAGTTTCGCGATCCCGCAACGGCCAACGCCGCTTCGGTCAACGTCGAAGCGAACGCCTCGGCCCATGCGGCGCGGGAAAAGCCGATGCTCGAACAGATCGACCGGGTCCGGCTGGTCCAACGGGTTGCCAACGCCTGCCAATCGGCGGCGAATCAAAGCGGAACCATTCGGATGAAGTTGCATCCGGAAGCCCTCGGTTCGCTGAGCCTCAAGATTCAAGTCAAGAACAAAACCTTTAACGCCCGGATCGAAACGGAGACCGAATCGGCTAAAACCGTGTTGCTGGAAAACCTCGACGGTTTGCGCGAGCGACTCGCCGAACAGGGGATCCGCCTCGAATCCTTCGAAGTCGTCAACACCGGCCCGGCGGAGTAAGACTTCAGACTCCGGGTCGCAAGTCCCCTTTCATTTTCAATTTTCAATTTTCAATTCTTAATTTCCCCCCTTCCTCTCCTCTACAAAAAAAATGGCCGACATCACGAACAATTTCAATATCGCCGATTACCGTGTCGAATCCTACACGTCGTCGTCCTCGACAAGTTCGACGGCCGACCGGTTCGAAAACCTCAAGGTCGAGGATTTCCTGAAGCTGATGGTCGCGGAACTGCAAAATCAGGACCCGCTCAATCCTATGGAAAACACGGACATGTTGAACCAGATCAACCAGATGCGGCAGATCGTCTCGAACGACAAGCTCGCGACCAGTCTCGATGCGATCATGCTCGGTCAGTCCGTCGCGACGGCCTCGAACTTGATCGGCAAAACCGTGACGGGAACCGACGAGCTTGGCAATACGGTTTCCGGGGTCGTCGATCGGGTCGTCTTCGAGAACGGCAATCCGAAGGTGTATGTCGGCAACAAGTCGCTCGATATCGGCAACATCACCGAAATCGTCCCGACGGCGGTTTCGGAACCGAAGGCCGACACGGAATGAAGAAGTGAGAAGTGGGAAGGTTCAGATTCGGAGTCTTCCCGCTTACTGATTTACTGATATCCAGTAAAATTTGGACCCGTTTTGAAATATCGCAAAAATGCAGGCGTAAAATTTCGACTCTCCGGCCTGTAAGGCCGATGCATAACAGCCCAGGGCAGAGCCGAAGGCGACGCCCTGGATGATGTCCCCTCAGCAAACAGCCGCCCTGTAAGGGCAAGGGAACAACGGATTTTGCGTCGGCCTTACAGGCCGAAATCGGTGTATACGTTCCTTACCCAGGGCGTCGCTTCGCTTTGCCCTGGGCTGTTATGTACCGCCCTTACAGGGCGAATTCGGAAAACGCAACGATCTCGCGACGACTGCAAAGAGTTCGTTTCTTAGCTGGGATTTTCCCACTTCCCACTCACCCGATCGGCCAGGTTCTCACGGTCATCTCCGGGAGTTCGACGATCGCGACGGACGGGGTCGGCGTCCGCTGCACCGCTCCGGGATTGAGGAGCAACGTCTTTCCGAACAGTTGCAGGTCCGGAACATGGGTATGCCCGAAGCAGATCAGGTCCCATTGGCCGCTCGCGATTTCCTGTTCGAGGCGTCCGTTTTGGTGTCCGTGCAGGAAGCAAATTCGTTTCCCTTCCGATTCGAGGGTCCCGAACCAATCCTGGCAATGCAAGCCGATGGCCAGAATTTCCCTTCGCAAGGTTTCCGTGCGAGGGTCGGAATTGCCGAAAACGAAATCGGTCGGAATCTCCCGGAACAGCCGTATGATCTCGGCCGTGCCGATGTCGCCGCAATGCAAGATTCGATCGACCTCCTGATCGCGAAAGAGGTCGATCGCCGCTTTCGTTCGGGCGACAAGGCCGTGCGTGTCGCTGATGATGCCGAGTTTCATTGCAAAGTCACCTGTCCTTGAAAGTGACGAACGGTTAGGGGTCGGGAGAGGCCTTTTTAGCCGTTTTGCGAGAGCGGCGGAGAACGATCGCCGCATCTTCCGTTCGCGTCAATGCCCGCATCTCCGCAGGGTAGTCAACCGCGTGGGAAAAACAAAACTCCTGCGGAATCTCAGAAACGATCTCTTCGGTTCCGACGCTTTCTTGGAGAGCCGGCTCGGGGAAAAATTCCTGATTCGAACAAACTTGAATTTCAAGGAGCTCTTGGGGAACGACTTTGAAAACGGCGATCGGCTCGCTTGATGCCGCTGCAATCTCTGCCGGTTCGCCCGGCAAATTGGGCTCTGTGGTTGCCGCGATCTCTGTCGGTTCGGTAATCGGTTCTTCCGCTTCTTGTGCTTTTAATGCGGGAGGGAACATGTTTTCGAGATCGGCGTTATCAAAAACTTCCGGCTCTCGTTGGGGAAGATCGGCTGGATCGTTTTCGATATCGCCTTGAGATTCCGCGTTTGCCGAGAGCAGGCGGGCAATCTCGTCCAGATCTTCCGAATCGGAAAGAGAGGCTTCTTTCTCTTCAGTTTCGCTCTCTTCATTCTCACGGGAGGTCGGAGAAACCTTTTCCAAAAAATCGCGGTTTCTCGCGAGCACATCCTCCTCTTCGTCCGAATTCGATTCGTCTTCCGTTTCCTCGTCGATTTCCTCGCTCATGGGCGAGGTCGGTTCTTGCCGAGCCGCCGCGAAAGAATCGCCCTCATTTTGAGAAACAGGCGACGACTCCGGTTCTTCCCGATCATCGCCCCTCTTTGAAGAAAGCGGGCTCGACTCATCAAAATCGATCGGAGAAGCGGCCTGCTCCCGAACAGGCCGGTTTTCCGGAGGAATTTCGGTCGCGGACGCGGGGTCCGGCGGTTTGGCCAATGCAATATTTTGCATCGCCGAAGAGGTTTTCATAATCCCAAGAACACCTTCATTCTCCGGCGTCTCCAGAATCGGGAACACACCCCGACCGGCTTCGTACTCGCGTTTCAAAAAAACGGCAAGCCCGAATCCCGCCCCCAAGGGAAGAGAGATCATAATAAGGAGGACCAGAAAAGACAACACGGATTGCTCAGGGAGAAAAGGAAGGACAACGCTCCGGAAAAGGTTCCGGACTGCTCCAAAATTATATTGATCGGGATTATTTTCGGTGGGTTGAACTTCCTGTTCTCAAAAATCGCCCTCAGTCCGTGAGCGGTCGAAACGGGGCCGGGTTGGGAGAATCGAATGGGAAAGGATCGAAATGATAAGGGTTCGTCGGATCTTCGAACATGATGGGCGCCCCGGTTTGCGGGCGAGTCGCCTCGGTTTCCGAAGGGCCGGTTGCGGCATTTTCTTCCGGGAGGATCAGGCCGTCGAAATTTTCGGAAATGTTCAGCCCGATCGATCGGGCTTGGACATCACGCAGGCTTTGCAGGATGATGTTGAAATGTTCCGGATTCGAGGCGGCAAAGAGGAAGGAGGTCGCCTCCGTATTCCCCGGCTCGACTTTCAACCATTCCCGGAGAATCGGCAGGGCCTCCTCGAATTTCAAATTGGCGAGCAAACTCAAGGAATACCATCTCAAACAAAGCGGGTCCCGGCAGCCTTGGGCATACGCGTTTTCCAAGGACGAGAGCGCCGCCGGCCAAGTCCCACCCGTCGCCTGACAGGCCCCGGTCAACGTCTCACGCATGAGGTCGAGATCCCGATCGCCCCAAAACCGTCCGGCCAACCGGTGAGCGCTTGCTTCGTCGCGTTTGGCGACATACAGATCGAACAACAATCGGGCGAGCTGTGCATGAGTCGGGGAATCGTCGATGCCGTTCTCCAACAGGTCGATCGCCTTTTGCTGTTCTCCCGTGATTCGGTAAAGCAGGCTCAAATGAGCGAGTGCCATTTCCCGGATACACTGCCGATGCCAGATATCGAACGAGACCGTGCCGTGATTGATCACCGTTTCGAGAACGCGGACCGCCATTGCCAGGTTCCGCTGTTCGAAAAACGCGAATCCGAGGAACGTCAGCAACTGCCAATCGAGCGGATAATGGTCCAAACCCTGGAGTAACAGCTCGACCTTTTCCAAGCCGATGGGAGGAACGATTTCGAACGTCGCATAAAATTTGTATATCGCTTCCAAACGGATGTTGGCCTGTTGCGTCCGGGCGATGAGCCGGGAATAAAGTTCCCGTCCTTCAAGAACCTCGGACAGGACGATCAGGGCATCGGCTTTGGCCAACATCAAATCGTCGTTCAAGGCGATTCCGTCCTCTTCCCAGCGTCGAATTTTTTCGAGAATTTCCCGCGATTCCTGTCGCTGCCGCATCGGATCGCAACTCGGGAGTATATCCAAAATCCGGCCCGGAGCCGCACTGAGCTGGGACGAAGTGATTTGGATCGAAGATAAAACCGATTCCCGTAGCCGACCGGAAAAACGGAGATTTCCCCGTTTGCCCCGAAGCGGCATCAGTCGAACGTCGACGGTTTCCTCGTTCCAGTCGTTGAACCCGTCGATCGGGTTGAGCGGCGAGAGGTCCGAAGATTCGTCTTGCAGCAACGAGCCGACCCATTGCGGAAGCGTTCTTCCCGGCTTTAAGGCTTGGCGGCGGTTGACCATGAGATAGGCGGTTTCCGATTCGAGTTCGGATTCGACAAATTCCCGAAAGGCCGGAGCGGTTCGAAAATCGAACATCTCGCCCGGTTCGAGCCAAAGAACGAAATCGGTTTCGCCTGCCGCGTCGATCTGGTCGAGAAGAAGGTTTCGAAGCAACGAACGGTCGTCGTGCTCAGGCGTCTCAAAAACCGTGACGCCGAGATTCTTCGCGATTTCAACGGTCCGATCTTCGGAACCGAAATCAAGAATGTAAATTCGTTCGGCCAGCGATTGGACGCTTTTGATGGTTTGTTCAATCCGAAACTCTTCGTTTTTCGCGATCATCGCCGCGGAAATCCGTTTGCCGTTTCCTTGCGATGCCAAATTCGAATCAAGCATTTTCTCTCCTTGACTAAGTCTACTATTTTTGTCGTGTTTTATGGTCTTAGGCGCTCGCCGATGAGAACTTACCCGAGCAAAAAACAATTTTTGACTTGAAAAACAGGACGATCCTTCCAATATTAGCTCATCGGCATATTTTAACGCAGTATAAATTCAAATTTTGTGATTCTTTGGACAATTCCAATGCCAAATATGAGGATATTTTGGAATTTGTTGACACGGCTAACGACTGCGAAATCACGAAAGCAGCCTTCTCCAAAAATCACGACAGAAAATTTTTGTTGCAAAAACGCAATGCGGTAGAGAAATTGCGGAAAATTCGTAACATTTCAGCGGAATGGTGGTTTTCGTCATTTCGACCGGAGCGCAGCGCAAGGAGAAATCTCACCCTCGCGCGAGGGTGAGAATTTCGAGTCTTTCGGCGAGGGTGAGATTTCTCGCTTCGCTCGAAATGACGAAC